>JAWLBB010000002.1:0-300000 GCA_041395105.1 Opitutaceae bacterium
ATCTCGTGATCACATCCAAGCATCACGATGGATTCGCCATGTATGGTTCCAGGGCTTCGTCCTACAATATCGTGGATGCCACCCCCTTTGGCCGCGATCCGCTCAAGGAACTGGCGGCGGAGTGCCGGAAAGCCGGAATCAGGATGTGCTTCTACTATTCCCAGGACCAGGACTGGCATCACCCGGGAGGAAGCGGAAACACCTGGGATTATCCGGACCGGACCCCGGAGGATTTTGCCCGCTATCTGAAAACGAAGGTCAAGCCCCAGCTGAAGGAGTTGCTGACCCATTACGGCCCGATCGGGCTCATCTGGTTCGACACTCCGTGGTGGATCACCAAGGCCCAGAGTCTCGACCTGAAACGCTTCGTTCACCGTCTTCAGCCCGATTGCCTGGTCAGTGGACGGGTCGGTCACGATGTCGGCGACTACGGGAGTTTCGGCGACAATCAGATTCCGGTTGGCCGCATCGAGGGCGCCTGGGAAACTCCGGCCACGCTCAATGACACCTGGGGCTTCAAGAAGGACGACCGGGAATGGAAATCCGTCGAGGAATTGCTCTACCTGCTGATCGACCTGGCCAGCAAGGGTGTCAATTACCTGCTCAATGTCGGCCCGACCGCAGAGGGCATCATCCCGGCCCCAAGCGTCGAACGACTCGAGTCGATCGGCGCATGGATGAAACGCAATGGCGAAGCCATCTACAAGACGGAAGCCGGCCCCTTCCCCTACGAAATCGAGAACTGCCGTTTCACCCGCAAAGGGCGCCGTCTCTACGTCATGTTGATGAAATGGCCGCGCAATCGGCGATTCTCCCTCGTCGGCCTGAAGACCGCGGTGCGCAAGGCCTGGCTTCTCGCGGATCCGGATACGACGCTCTCCTTCGAAGAAACCATCGACTCGGGAACCGGCATCCACCGTCTCGACGTCAAGCTCCCCGCCCGCAAGCCGGATCCTTATGTTTCGGTTCTGGTCCTGGAATTGCGGGGAACGCCCGAGATTGACCCGGGGATTCTGCAACAACCCTCCGGGAAGATCGAACTGAATGCTTTCATGGGGACGCTGCATCCCTCGCGGAGCGGCCGCCAGATCCAGCTCAATCCGATCGGGGCCACCGCCAATTGGTTCACCCGGTCCAACTCCATCAGCTGGAGCTTTACGGTGACGCACCCGGGCACCTACCGGATCGAGGTTGGAATCATCCGGGGCCGACGGCAGCCCAAGTGGATCGGCGGACACAAGATGACCTTGGCCATCAATGGAACGAAAACCACGCGACGCATCAAGGCTCAGGCGTGGCGGGATACCCCGCGCGCCCAGTATTTCCCCGAGGCCATCACCCGATTCGGAACCGTCACCTTCGAGAAGCCGGGTACGTATGCGGCCAGGCTGACCGCCGACGAGATTTCACCCAGAAATCCCGAAGGGATCCTGCTGACCTCGATCGAACTTGTGCCGCACTAGACGGAAGGAAGATTCTTCAGTTTGACCTGGCCAAGGAGGCAGCGGGAAACGGCCCGTTGCCCTATCTCGACTCTGTGTTCTCGCGGGTTCGGGTCGGCACGTCCGGGATCTGCTGCTCGATCCGCTTCTCGCCAGTAGCGAGGTTCTTGGAGATGAGGGCGCGGTCGTAGAGCTCTCCGGTCGCGGTGTAGGCCTCGTAGATCAACTTCGGTCCGTCGATGGAGATCACCTGGAAAAACTGCGTGTTCTCGGCCTGTCGGGTATGCACGTAGCCGTCCCCGGCAAAGACCTCGAATTTCCCTTCGTCGATCTCATACATCTTCGAACCGCTGACAGAGGTCACGTAAAGCGTGCTGAACGAATCCTTCTCATACCCTGCGGCGCCCAACACCGGAACCTGGCCCCTTGCATAGGTGTGGTCGTGCCCCTGGAGGACAAGATCAACCCCGAAACGATCAAAGAGCGGTTTCCACGCGGCCCGCAGGCTCGTATAGTTGCGATCGCCTCCCGGGCTGAAGAGCGGATGATGAAACGAGACGATGCGCCAGAGCGGACCCGCCTCCTGCAGTTTCTTCTCAATATAGGGTATCTGCGCCTCCACTTCCCGGTTCGAGTTCAAGACGATGAATCGGACCCCTTGGTAGTCCACGGTGTAGACCGTTTCGTGAAGCGATTCGGGCAGTTCGGATTCAACCGGCAACGTGAACTGCGGGCGCCATTGGAGTGAGAGGATCTTCGGTTCACTTCCATCGCCAGTGCCGAGACGCCCAAACTCATGGTTGCCAACGACCGGAATACCGGTTCGCTGGCCATGAAGAAATCCCCCGGCCGTGAACCACTCTGCCCATTCTTCATCCGCGTGGGCACTGTTGATCAGGTCGCCGGCATGCAGGGCAATGACCGCATTCGGTGCCACCTGTTGCGACATCCGGATCACTCGGCTCCAGTGACTCAGGATATCTGTCTGGGCATCGCCGAAATACACGAATTGGAACGGATCCGAACCCACCGATGCGGTCCTGAACTGGATCCACTCCGACCAATACCCTCCGACCTCACCGACCCGATAGGCATAGAGCGTGTCAGGCTCGAGTCCCTCGAATACGGCCGAATGCTGATGAACCACCCCTTGATGGTTCAGGTTCCATCGGGTCAGAATTACCGGCTCCGTCGTCGCTTCGACGGTGACCGCATACCGATCAAACCCGGGCTCGGCCAGCGCCCGTGCGATCTGGGCCTGAGCCTCCGTGATGCTGGCATCGGTCCGCCAGGTCACTGCCCGCGAAGTGGCCGGATCCCCCAGGAAACTCAGGAAGATCCGATCCGGGTCCGGACTGGCGACTTCCCAATGATGCAGCCGCGAAACCGGTGCGTGAGCAAAGGCAGTTGCGCCTGCAATCAGGAACAGACAGAGCGCGATGGGCAGCTTCATGATCCAATGGACCTTCCGCGATTCCCAGGCGGAAGGAAAGCGGAAAGCGCGGAGAGCCGCGGCTCCCGTCACTGCCGATCACTGAAAGAGACCGACATCAACATCGTTGAGGACACCGTCCTTGTACTCGCTGCGGACAAACGACTTGGCAGCAAAGTTCAGGCTGTATTCATCACGCTTTGATGCATCAAAAGTCACCACAATTGTCGCGGTGGTCGAAGAGACCTTTTCGTAGACGAAGGTGAACCCGCTGGTGTCGGTCTTGACCAGATCCACCTCCTGCCCGTTGGTCTCAGTCAGGAAATCCAGACGCGCCAGGGTTCCCCCGTCATCGAGGGTCAGACTGAGGCCCATGATCGTATCGGGAGCCGGGTCACCCGTCGTCGAACCGGAGCCCGGGATCGCCGGGACATCATCCGATTCCTCATCATCGTCAGACCCGACGGATGGTGGCGTCGGGACGGTCCCGGAAAAGTAGATCACGCCATCCCGCACGATCTCAACCGAAAGTCCGATGATCTCGAAGTCCAGAAGGCGTTCCTCTGCGTTGTCCGGACCGGTCTCGTATTCAGCCTCAGCCTCGGTTTCGCTTCCGCTCCCGGACATTGTCAACACCCCGCGGGAAATTCCGTCGACCACGATCTGGTAGTCGCCTGCGGGAAGGCCGCGCCCATCGACTTCAAACTTGGTCTCACCAAACGCCATCTGCTGGACCTTCACCCTGACCCGGCTTCCGGACGGTGCCGCCGCCTGAGCGGTCAGGGCCATTTCCACTTCGTGTTCGTCGTCCTCCGGATGGTGATCCAGGTCGTCTTCGTCGTGCAGACCGTCGTTGTCGTCGTCGTCGTCGTCGCGGTCATCCAAGCTGTCGCCGTCGTCATTGTGTTCGTCTGGATCATCGTCCTTGAGGCCGTCGCCGTCGGTGTCGTCCTCGTCATCGGACGAATTCAGCCGGTCATCGCCGTCGATATCGTCGTCATCGTCATCGCTGATGCCGTCGCCGTCAATGTCGTCTTCATTCGCGTCATCGTTGTCGTCGAATCCGTCCCCGTCGATATCGTCTTCGGAGAGATCGTCGTCCTTGCGGCCATCGCCATCGATATCGAGTTCGGTCGGACTATCGTCCCGGCGGCCGTCGCCGTCGATATCCTCTTCGGCTACATCGTCGTCCTTCAGGGAATCACCATCGATATCAAGCTCGCCCAGGGAATCGTCCCGAAGTTCATCACCGTCGATATCCATCTCGGCCGGATTATCGTTGTCCAGGTGATCCCCGATGTAGCGGCCCGCAAACGGTCCGGTCAGGGCGATGCCTCCATCCACGTTGGGATCGATCGAGTTCGGGATCCCATCGTTGTCGATATCCGGATCAACGATATTCGGAATGCCGTCACCGTCGAGATCCGGTGCCCGCCGGTCCTCGGAGCGAGCCGGGACTGTCAGTATCAGAACCAGCGAAGCGCAGAGCGGGAGATACCTAACAGGCGATTTCATTGCAGGGTGGGTTGGAGTGATTCAAATCAGGCTATGAGAGTAGAAAACGTCATCCCGGACCGGATCACAAATATTCTACCGTAACGGATTGTAAGGTTTTTTATAATCGGAATGGATCTCGGTCAATAAGACGCTCGCACCCGCATGAATCTGGGAGCGCCCGGGGCACTGGGAATAATATCCCGAATGATCGTCATCCAGACGCCTGAAGACGCGGGGGTCTCGTCAACCCGCCCTGGTCCGGAAAAAGCCCCCCCCGCAATACTCGTTGCCACCGTGTTCCAGGGTCCCGCCGGAGAGGGCGCCGATTCGACCGCCACGGTGATATCGCTGCGAGCCGGATCCCGCGTCAGCGACAAGCTCATCCATGTTCCGTCACTCTCCCTGCGCGTTTCAGGAACGAGCAAATTCGAATCAGGCACGGTCGGCGATCTCTGAAGAGCGTACTCCAGCAGATTGGACAGTCCGTCGTGATCCGGATCTCCCAGATCCGGCGCCGCACTGTCGCCCAGCATTGAGAGTTTCCATGAAGCAAAGGTCAGAGCAGTTCCGATCCGGAAGACAACTCCGCCCCCCAACGCTCCCCCTGCCGGCGTCACTCCATAAATCAAACCATCCGGACCTTCGCAAAGGCCGCCGACCCACTCGATCTGGGCTTCCGGAACCGACCGCGTCACCCCCGGATACGGACCCGAAATCCCTGAGAAACTGACAAGCGATCGCAGCGCGCCACCGGGTGAAAGGGCGAATGCGGTGCCCGCTCCCCCTGGACCTTCCACCGTCATGCCATAAAGCCGGCCGGATGCCCCAAGCGCCAACGGTCCGATCGGGTTGGTTCCCGGCACTTCGCCAGAGAGACCGGTGAAGGCCGCCCGAACCGTCCAGGTTCCATTCTCCGAAGCCAGCTCAAAGACTGTTCCCGCGTCCGCCGGACCTCCGAGGCTCGTCGTTCCATAGATCAGCCCGTTCCCTGCCACCGTCAGTCCTCCTCGGGGCCGGCGGGGTCCCGTGGTGTCGAATTCCGCCACCACCGAATAACTGCCGTCCGTCGCGATCTTGAACAGAACTCCCTGGTCCGCAATTCCGCCGGCTTCCGTCACACCGTAGAGGCTTCCGTCAGGGCCCGCGGCGAGCGGAGCTTTGGGCCGGCTTCCCGGTCGGGCGCCGGAGGTGCCGGTGAAGGTAAAAAGACGCTCCACGACACCGTCCAACGCGACCCGAAACACCGCCCCGTGTCCCCCAAATCCAAGCGACTCGGCGACACCATAGAAAAAGCCCGACTGGTCGGCGGTCAATGGTCCCCGAAGTTCCTCGCCGGAAGACGAGTTGAAGCTGGCCAGAGCCTGCGGCGGATCCGATGGACCGATCAGGACAACCGTACCACGATCGACGGCGCCTCCACGCTGGGTGACCCCGAGCCAACCCGCGGCAAGAGCTGCAAGCGAACCATTGGGCCAACCGCCGCTCCCGGCCGAAAGGCTCTGGAGGGCATGCACCGATCCATCCGAAGCGATCGAGGCGATCAACCCCACTCCATTCGCTCCGCCCTGCGCCATCGGGAAAACGACACTGCCATCGCCGGCCCGAACCGGTCCGCCGGAGGGCGCCCATCCCTCCGCGGGGGAAAGGTCCCCGACTGCCTGATACGCGTCATTGGCATCGATCCGGAATATCATGCCCCGTTGCCCGGGACCGCCCGCACTGGCGGCACCAAGGAAGTCGGCAGTGCCGGCTTCGACCAGACCGCATTGCGGGGATGCCCCTGGGAACGGGCCATCCAGGCCGGAGAATGAAAAGAGGAGCTGGTAGGTCCCGTTCTGGGCCAGCTTGAATATCCCGCCCAGGCCGTCCGCTCCGCCCACGGAAACGGCTCCGTAGAGAGTTCCCGCTCCCCCGGATGCCAGGGTGCCCACGGGCTGGGAACCCGTCACATCCGAGAATTGATGGAGCACGCTGAAGCTGCCCGGGCTGGCCGGATCCACTCGAAAAGCAACCCCGACTCCGTTGTTGCCGCCGTACTCGGTGGTGCCCGAAAGCAACCCGTCGGGTTGCAGCAGCAGCCCGCCCGCCGGCCGGCTTCCGTCGCTTCCTGCAAATTCCCGAAGAAGGGTGTAGGCGCCACCCGTCGAGATCCTGAAGAGAGTTCCCGAGCCTCCGGCACCACCTGTCCGGGTTGCGCCGAAGAGGTCGCCGTTGCGGACAGTCAGCGGCCCCTGGGGATCCGTTCCCGGTCTGGCTCCAGCATTGCCGGTAAACGCGACCAAGGTGGTCAGGGTTCCGGAGGGAGACAGCCTGAAGACAGTGCCGGATCCCCCCGCCCCCCCGGCCGCCGTTGTTCCATAAAGGAATCCGTTCGGATGGAGAACCAGCCCTCCGGGGACCGATCCCGGCGCCGAGCCGCCGACTCCGGTAAAGTCGACCAGCATGGAAAATGCTCCTGCCGGCGAAATCCGGAATACCGTGCCATAGCCACCAGCGCCACCCTCGGAGGTCGTTCCAAAGAGTGAACCATCGGCGGCCTCGACCAGGCCGGCCACCGGTGCCGCTCCATCAGCCAGGGAGAAAGAGTGGAGCGTGGTTCGGCTGCCGTCTGCCGAAATCTGAAAAACCGTGCCCCTGTCCCAGGTTCCACCCGAGACCGTTGTCCCGTAGAACAGGCCGTTGCCGTGGTGAACAAGCGGACCGAGCGGTTGCCCGCCCGGCCTTTCATACTCGGCCAGCAGTTCATAGACCGAAGTCTCCTGCCCTTGCGCAAATGACGCCACAAGAACGGAAACAAGCATTCCGGCCAGACCGGTCAGTCGGTTGTTTCCCAAGCAAGTTCCTGTCGGCAAGACACACACGTGAGTATCATTCCCTGGCACAGATCCGGTCAGCGACCCAATCATGGTAACCGATCTGTTACCAAATTCGCGTTGATGCGGTCTGTATGCCCACATTCAAATCGCCCAGAATTGACTCGAATCCATATTGCCGCAATTTCATTTCGGGAACTCTGAAGCCGATCATAGGGCTGAGCACTGCCATCTCGCTCCGCATTGAGTGGCCTTTCCCTTCAAGCTGACCCATTCCTGACAGTGAAGATACCTCGTAACGGGACGCCAGTGGCAAACGCCATCCTCGTGCTCACAGGTTTCATCCTCGGCGCTGTAGGAACCTGGACAGCCGAGAGGAGCGGTCTGTTCAAGACACACGGAGAGTCGCGCTCCGCAGAATCGGGGTCTGTGGATCCGGAGGCACGACCGGCAGGTCAGGAGTTCAAATCCGGTTTCTCAGGAGAGAGAGGTGTCAGGTCGGGCGATTCGACTACGGGGCCCTCCCCCGCCGGGAGCCCCGTCACTCTGGCCATGGCGATGCGGATCCGCGATCCCTCAACCCGCTCCGAAATGCTTCGCAGGGCCGGAGCCGAGGCCGCCGCGAACGATATCGCCGGTTCCCTGCGGGACGGCCTCAGCATCTCCCGAACCCAGGATCGTCTCGATTACTACCGTGGCGTGGTGGGCGAATGGTCCGAAACCGATCCCGAGGCCGCGGCAAACCATGTGCACCATGATTTTGATCCGGGGCTGATCCAGACCGAACTGATCAGTCTCGCTGTCCACAAATGGGGCGCAGACAATCCAAGGGACGCGTGGGTCTGGACCGAAGAACACCTGTCGGGGCCGATTCGTGAGCAGTCGCAGGCCGATCTGATGATCGGTTGGACACGTCGGAACCCCTCCCTCGCCGCCGCCTGGTTGACGGATTCCGGTCTCCAATCCCGCCTTCTCCTGACTACGGTGGCAACCACCTGGGCCGAACAGGATGCCGAATCCGCGGCGCAATGGGCCGATTCCCTGCCGTCCGAGTCGGCCAGCCGGGCATCAACTCTCGCCGTCGCCGCCGAATGGGCCCGTCAGGACCCGCCGACCGCTGCTGATTATTTTTCCCCGGACATTTCCGCGACCGAAGGGGTGGACCTCGCCACGGTGATCGCGGATATCTGGGGTACTTCGGATCCGGCTGCGACCGCCGCCTGGATCGATGAACTGGCACCGGGGAAAGTCCGCGATCAGGCCGCCAGCACTCTGGCAAGTATCTGGGCGACCCGGGACATTGAGGCGGCGGTCGCCTGGTCCAACACCATCGACGATCCGACCACCCGCTCTCAGGTGATCTCCCACCTGGGGACCACTTGGGGTGCCATGGATCCCGACAAAGCGATTGGCTGGCTGAGTACCCTGCCCATGGACGAAGCCAGGGTCGGATTGGTCGGGGCTTTCAACTCCTGGGCCGCAACCGATCCGCGCGAGATGCGCGAGTGGGTCCAGACGACAGATGCGTCGACGATCGCGGATCTGGGACGCCGGAGCCTCGCCGATGTCGTCAGCCAGGATGATATCCTGACCTCTCTCGACCTTGCCATGGGAATCGGTTCGATCGACGAACGATCGGATGCCGTATCCCGGTTTTTCCGGCTCTGGCGCAAGGTCGACGATGTCTCGGCGCAGGAATGGTATCGGGCGATCGAACCGGCATTGACTGCGGAACTCCGGACTCGACTTCAGCAGGATCTGGCGGACCGCATTGTCCCGAGACCCTGACGTCCTGCCTGCTTCCCAGGGCTGAGTGCCCTCAGACCGGGATGGTCAGCTGAAACTCGGTCCATTCTCCATCCGATCGTACGAGCTTGAGATCCCCCTGATGGGCTCTGAAGAGGGTGCGCGCGATATTCAGCCCGAGTCCGTGACCCTCCGTTTCCTCCCCGACACTCGTGCCGCGGTGAAAGCGTTCAAAGATCCGTTCGTGATCCTGATCCGGGATCCCCTTGCCGGTGTTCGCCAGATTCAGACGCAGAAAGCCATCCTTTATGGATGCCTTCAGACGGATTCGGCCGCCATCCGGAGTGTATTTCGCGGCATTCTCCGTGATGATCTGCAGTGCCATGCGAAACCGACCCTGATCCACGGTGACGCTCAGGTCTTCAGGCAGGCGCGTTTCCACTTCAATGCCGCGATCCCGGGTCAGGGTTTCGACATCATCCATGGCCGCCTCAATCATCGGATTGAGCACCACCTGTTTCCGTTCGAGAACCAGGCGCCCGGCATCGGCCTGCGCCAGCAGGAGCAGTTCGTTGATCAGCAGGGTCAGCCTCCGGGTCTGTCGAAGCAACAGATCCACCTCGGACCGCAGGTCATCGGGCAGATCAGGGTTGGCCCGCAGGGCTCCCAGTCCCAGTCGCAGAACCGCCAGTGGTGTTTTCAATTGATGCGAGGCATCCGCCGAGAATCGCGTCGCCACTTCGTACGATTCCTTCAACCGGCCGAACGCATCATTCAAAACCTCAGTCAATCGGGCGATCTCATCGCGGGTGGGCGGCATGGGCAGGGTCTCGCTCAGCCGATTCACGCTGATCCGCTCCGCGGCGGCGGTCAGGGCGGAGACCGGTCGAATGGCATACTTCGCCAACCAGAAACCCAACCCGAAGACGACCAGGGCGGTCAAGGGCGCCGCCACCGCCATGGCGCGAACCAGCTCCGCCTGGAGCGCCTGGAGTGGAGCGACCGACGCACCGACCTCGAGGTGAAAGGGTTCATTCCGAAATACGCCGATCCGGAATGGTTCGGCCCCGACCAGAATGGTGGCAAAGCCGGAAGGCACTTGTTCCAGGTCTTCATCATCCAGGCCGGGCGATGCATAGAGCAACTGGCCCTCCGGCCCTTTCAGCACGATCAACCGGTCATGCATGGCCACTGGAATAAATCGGGCACTCAGGGGCCGCCGGGGATTGATCGGCGCACCGCGGAAATTCTCGAGATCGCGAAACAACTCCTCGGCTTCCCCGGCGAGCTGCCGGTCAAGCTGACGAAGCTGATTGAAGTAAACCGCCGGCAGCGTGACCGCCGCGGCAACCGCCAGAGCGACCAGGACCAATCCCGCGGCGTAGACCCCAAACTTGATCTTAAGCGACCAATGCCTCATGCGGTCAGAAAGGGCTCCACCGGCGCTCCGTCACGGCACCGGGCTTCACAGGGATTCATTCAGGGTATAACCCACTCCGCGGATGGTCGAAATCACCGAAGGATCTCCATCCCGATCGAGTTTCTTGCGCAGGCGCATGATGAAAATCTCGACTGTCCGCGTATCGTATTCGTGCTCACGCTCCCAGATCCTCTCGCTGATCTCATCCCGCGAGAAGGTGCGCCCCGGCTCCTTCATGAAGATCTGCAGGATTTCAAACTCCCGTGGCGACAGATCGATCCGCTGACCGGCCCGGGTGACCCGCCGGCGTCCAATATCCATGATCAAATCTCCGGACTTCAGGATCTGTGACATCTCGCTCGCCCCGGTCCGTCGCCCAAGGGCTTCAATCCGCGCCAGCAGCTCCTCAATCGCGAACGGCTTGGTCAGGTAATCGTCCGCCCCCGCTTTGAGCCCCGCCACCCGGTCTCCAACCTCCCCCCGGGCGGTCAGCATGAGGACCCGTGAGGGAATGGAAGACTGGCGGATCCGCTTCAACACCTCGAATCCGTCAAAGCCCGGCAGATTCACATCCAGCAGGACCAGGTCGTGAAGACCCTCCAGGGCGGCGGCCACCGCACCCGGACCATCGCGGGCGATTTCCACCTCATGGTTCGCCTGCTTCAGGGCTCGCTCCACTTGCCTGGCAAGGTCTGCCTGATCCTCAACCAACAATAATCTCATGATTCCATCGGGGATTCGACTTGAGCCATGAAAGCGAACGGTGCAGGGGCGCGCAAGCCCCCGCCTGACCTCTGAAGTAACGGATTGGTCAGAATGACTTCAGACCCAGCCGGACATACTGCTCGGACGGCGCATCGCATGACCTCATCCAGTCCACCAGCGCTTTTTCCAGGCGTTCTTCAGCCGCCGGATTCTCGACCGGTTGCCGCTGGCCCGGATCGAACTCCAGATCGTAGAGCCGGGTCGAGAAATCCCGCTCAACCCTCTCCTTGCCGGGAAGATCGGTGCCTCCGTCGATCTTCAAGGTCCGGCAGCCCTTGGTGAAGCTGAAGGGCTCGGCCAATCCGATCCGCCCCTGAAGTTCCTCGACCGGAAAGGTGTGACGCATATGGGTCGGCATCAGGGTGTATTCATAGAGCGGATGCCGGTCGCTGCGGTCCGTGCCCCGCATATAGACATAACGCCCGTCGGTGATGTTCACATGGGATCCAAACATGCCGAAAATGGCCGTTTCCCGGACGGGGGCGTCTTCGGCCACCGTATCCTTGAGCGACTTGCCCACCATGTCGATCGTCGGCTCGAGTCCGAAGAAGTCGAGCAGGGTCGGCCCGAGATCGATCGACGGCTGCACAAGCGACCGGCGCCGTTCGCCGCGCTTGCCGGAACGGGGATCCCAGATGAAGAAGGGGGTATGGGCGACCTCCTCATAGAAGGGCATCCAGCACTTGGCCCAGCAATCATGCTCACCGAGGAGAAACCCGTGATCGGTCCAGACGATGAGCTGGGTGTCCTCCCAGAGGGACTGTTCATCCATCACGTCGAGGACATCCCCCATTTTGGCGTCACACATGCTGATGAGGGCCGCGTTCTCATGTCGGATATGCTCCACCAACTCGGCCCCTTCCGTAACCGGAGCATACGGAGGCCAATCGAAGTGGGGGCCCTGGTAACGGTCATAGTGAGCCGCATAGAGGTCCTTGAACTTTCGGTTGGAAAAGAACGGTTCGTGCGGATCAAAGGTTTCGATCTGGAGAAACCAGTTGTCCTCGTCGCGATTGCGACGAATGAAGTCGATCCCCGCCTTGAAGGTCTTCGATTGAGGCTGGTCCTCTTCGTTCGGCATGACTTTCCGGTTCTTCCAGTCCTGCTGATGCCAGAAGTCGGTGCGGGCATTCTGGCCAATCGACTCCGGCACCTCCGGGGGTGCTACCTGGCCGACCCAGGGATCGCCCTCCTGGCCACGAAAGAACTCCCAGGTTGAATAGCGGGTGTGGTAGTTGCCGGCCCCCTCTTCAAAATAATGATAGTGATCGGTCACCAGGTGGGTGTGCACGCCGTTCGCCTTGAGAATCTCCGGCACCGAGTCATCAAACGGTTCGATCGGCCCCCAGCTGCGATGGAGGAAATTGGGACGTCCCGTATGCAGATCCCGCCGGGCGGGCATGCACGGCATGGAACAGACATAACTGCGGTCAAACGTAACCGTGCGCTCGGCCAGTCGCCTGAAGTTGGGGGCATGAACCCAGTCGCACCCGTAGGGCGGCAGCATGTGACGGTTCAGCGAGTCGAACATCACCATGATCGTCTTCATCAGTCATCCACCTCATGGTTCGATGCCCCGAAAGGCAAGTTCAACGGACCTCGCTGCCGTTCGAATCAACCGCGCTGCAGCAAGAGCAGCCAATCCCGGGTATCCGGTGCCTGATAGGTCAGCCTGTCGCCCCCCTCGGGCGTCGCCGACTGCCTCTCACCGTTACGGGGATCAATCCATTCCGCCCGGCCGACCCGCTCCGGGTGAGGCAACTGCAGGCTGACGGCCCCCCCTGTCGGCGCATAGACGATCACAATCGACCCATCGGGCACGGCGGCCGCCTTGAGGAACGCTTCAGGTTCTTCAAGTCCCGGTTGGTCGGCGATGAGGTGATCCGCCGGCAGGAGTTCTGTCCAGGGAAGGCTCATGAGTATCTCCTTCATCAGGCTCATCTGCCGGATGCCCTCACTGTCCAGCCAGTTGGTCCAGGGGCCGCCCTTCCACCCATCACCGTGGCCCTCCGCCGATTCATCGTCACCACGGAGCCAGGCCCAGATGCTGTTGGTACCGTAGGTGAGACCCGCCATGGGTGCCCCCAGCAGGGACCAGTAGGCCGCCCGTCGCACCTTGAAGGGCGTGTGCGGCTGCTTGGTCTGGTAGGAAAGCGCACCCTCGTAATTGGGCTCCAGGTTGATGAAAGGCTTGTGGATCTCCGCCCACCGGTAGGCATACGGCCCCTGGGTCAGGGCACGGAGGTCGCCTTCCGAGGACCCATGGCCGCTCTGAATCCCCACGAAGGAGTACCACGGTTCGTCACAATAGAGATCTCCGACCCAGGTGAACCCGCAGGGATGGGTGGTCACCAGGGCCTCGGGGTGATCCGCAAAAATCCCGCGGCCCACCCGCCTCCACAGATCGGCGAACTGCCGTCCCCGATAATCACCGTCTCCGCCCAGTATCCACAACGGCCGGAACTTGTGCCAACGTTCCACCATCCGTCTTCCGATCTGGATCATGGCCGCCTCGTCGAAATGGGGATTCATCAGATCCTTCTGCATCCAATCCTCAGGTTGATGGTAAGGCTTGGGATTGTTGGTCCAGAACATGACCGGAGCCGGCACCATCCCCCGGTCAACGATGGCCTGGATATAGGTATCCATCCATCCCAGGGCCTCCTCGTTCGCCACCACCTGCCCGTCCACCAGGTCAAAGATCCGGCCATGAAGCGGTTGATCGGCCCCTCGCCAGCGATTCAGGACAAACTGGATGACCGTGAAGCCCTGTCCGGCCCGGGCATCCAGGTAGCGGACCCACTCCTCCTCCGTCGCCTTGAGCGCGCCGTTCCAGGCCGTGTCTCCCAGCCAGAAGAAAGGTCTCCCTTCTTGATCCACGAAATGACGACCACTCCCACTGATGGATAACTTCATCACCTTCGATCCACGAAAAACCCGCTCCAACCTGTCAAGGCGAATACCCCGGAAGTCCGCCGACATCTCCCGTTTCGGGTGGAGCTGGATCCCGATGCGGCCGGTTTTTCCCGCCGTCGGTGAATCGTAGGCCATGACGTGCACGCCGTTGAGCCAAACATCGTAGACCGAGCCCTTCGCCCGGATTTCAAGATGATTCCAGCCGTCGGTTTTGAGCAATTCGGCCACTCCCTCCGCCTCCACCGGGTAACCCTTGCCCACGATATACGGTGAGCCCGTCATGTCGCGCTTCAGTGATCCGGACTCACCGATCTGGATCTGCTCGCGAGGATCCCGAAGGAAGATCCCGGTATCCACTCTTCCCTCACCAAAACGGAATTCACATTCGAAAACAAAATCCGCATACTCCGATTCGGTCCAGAGGATGGAGCCGGTCTGGGCCGGATCACTCCGCAGATGAAGCAAGCCGTCGGCAACCGTCCAGCAGGAAGCCATCGCTTCCGGCTCGACCACCCAGCCGGCCAGATCCCGTCCGTTGAAGATCGGCACCCCGCCGGAACCGTCGGATTCGGCGGGACACCCGCCCGCCAGAAGCATCGACAGACCAACGATACCCGTCAGGCCCACGACGGATGACGCTCTCGTCATGATCCGAGCCCCATTGCGCCGCGCTGTGTGGCGATCAGCCTGTCCTCCCAATCCGCCGCGTCCGAATCGGGCACCCGCTGCTCCCTCTCCATGGCCAGAAGGATATCGGCCATGAGGTCTTCAAGCGAAATCCCCGGCCGGAACTCCGGCACATCCCGCATCAGGCGCTCCGGACTGTAGATGGTATTGTGGGAAAAGATCTCGTCGCAGATCCCGACGCCGGGAACCCCGGCGGCCTTCAGTCCCGCGAGAGGCACGCCGACCATCTCAACCTCCCGGCCGATCACCTTCATGGCGGTTCGGTGATACTCCTCCCAGGTCCCGAACTCCCGCTTCATCATATGATAGGTCTGCCCGACACAGTGGTCCCGGCCGAGAACATGGACAAAGGCCGGCGCGGCATCATCGACATGCAGCCATTGATGCATGGCCCGTCCGTCTCCGCAGATCACGATTGGTTTACCCTTGCGGACGCGATCCACCCAGGATCCCTCCCAGGCGACCTGCCTCAGGAGAAACCAGCTCGGACCCATGGTGGTCGAGGGCTTGATGATGGTGACAGGGAAATCCTCGCCATGATGGGCAGCGAGGAAGACGCGGTCCGCGGCCACCTTGTTGCGGCCATAATCGGTGATGGGCCGCATCGGATGGTCCTCCGTGACCGGCAGCCAGTCGTAGTCCACGCCATAGGTGCAGACGGTCGAGCACTGCACAAAATGCTCCACCCCCTGGAACGCCCGCACGCTGCTCCGGGCATCCTCGGCGTCGAAACAAACCATGTCGATGGCCGCTTCGAACTTCTCTTTCTGCATGGCCGCCTCGAATGCCGGGCGGTGCTTGCGGTCACCCTCAATGAGACGGACTCCGTCGGGCAGGGATTTTGCCCGTCCCCGGTTGAAGACCGTTACATCGTGCCCCACCTCGAGAAGAAGCCGGACGATGGCAGTGCTGATGTTTCCAGTTCCGCCGACCACGCACACATTCATGACCCAGCAATGACGCGGAATCCCCGCGAGGGCAAGGGAATGAAGCCCCGAAAGCCGCCATCGAACGCGTCATCCGGCTCCCGCGTTGAGTCCCATGAGAACCTTCCCGAGAATGCCCTTGTCATGAGCGATCCCCTGTTCCCGATCCGTGAATGCTATTGCCCCGCCCATTTCGGGAATTCCTACGAAGCCATGTGGCCACTGGAGCGGGAGGAATACCTCCGGGAGATGAAGTGGTGGGGCTTCAACCGGTTCTCGGACTGGATGACGACGACCGATGTCTGCGATCCGACCGACAATCAGTTCCAGACTCTCGCCGTGGCCAGTGCCGATCGAAAAGTCGCCGCGTTCCGGGCAGCCCAGAACCTGGGAATGGCGACCAACCTGATCGTCACCCCAAACCACGTCTACCTCGATCAACAGCACCCGTCCTACGCGGCCAAGCTGAAGGAAGGCGTATTCGGTCAGCTCGTCTGTCCCAGCCATCCCAGGGGCCGGGCCATCATTCATCGCAACATCGAGAAATGGTTCCGCGAACTCGCGCAGTCCGGCATCCGTCTCTCCAGCTTCACCGGCTTCGCCTACGACTTCGGCGGCTGTGCCTGCCGAAAATGCGATCCCTGGATCCTGACCTTCGCCGAATTGATGCACGAGGCCCACCGGATCGCCCTGACCTGGCATCCCGGGATCGAGCCGTGGGTCTGCTCCTGGTGGTGGACGGAGGATGAACATCGGCTTTTCAACGACTGGTGCCGGCGGAAAGCACCCGGCTGGCTCAAAGGAATGTCGCTCCACATCCTTTACGGGGAAGCCGGCTTCAAGAAAGTTGCCGTTCCGCGCGGCTGCCGAAAGGTCGCCTTCACCCACATCGGCTATGGCGATACCGCGGCCTGCAGCGACATCTACACGAAATGGGGCGCCGTCATTTCGCCCAACCGGATTCCCGCCACCATCCGGCGGATCCGTGATCAGGGCGCCTCCGGCTTCCAAGCCTACAGCGAAGGCGTCTTCGATGACATCAACAAGGCCATTCTGGCCGGGATCAGCAGTGGTCGGGCAAAGACTGCCCGTTCGATCCTGAAGCTCTACGCCCGCCGGTATCTGGGTGCGGAAGCGGATGCCTGGGCCGACTGGCTCATGCTCTGGGGAGATCGGCGCAACGTGGACCTCAAGAAGGCCAGCAGCATTTTCGAGACCCTCCGATCCACGGCCAGGCCCGGTTGGCGGCTCGAGCAACTTCGCAGCAAACTCGCCCTGGAAACAATCGACCGGAAAATCGGAAATCCCGACCCGGGCAAATGGACGAGATCCAAGCGTCGACTCGCCGACCGGTTCTGGGCCGAACAGGAACACCTGTCGCGCGATGTCTACCGCCTGGGCCCGGTCCGCCACGTCTTTGCCCGGAAGTTCCACCCGCCCGTCTGGTACGACTCGTGGATGAAGACGACTTCGACCCGAAGCGACCGGACAGCTCTTCCAACCGAAGCCTGAAGGCGCCGCATAGGTGATCGCTCCGAGCGGTCTGAAACGCATCCGATGCCCGGAGGGAATCGGGTAGCCCCCAATCCCGTCTTGTCCGGAGGGGTCACCCTTCCCCACCAAATGTGTCCCGAATTCGGGACGCGGTGTGTTCCAAATCCCGAACAACCACGGCATCATTCAATCTGCATTATGGGGTCAAAAGATTTTTTGTGTTTTTAAAACCCTGAATAACAGTTCTTTGCGAAATTCGAAAAGCACCTGGCACGGAAATGGCATTAGGAAAGGCAGAACAAGAGAGAGAAATCTCAGAAACCAAACCAAACAAAATACAAATCACGACCATGACCATCATCGCCACCACCCTCATCCTCGCCGCCCTCATCAACAGTGCGATCAGCGACCTCCGCCACGAAGACATCAGCCAGGGACTCACCTCACAGAGCTGAAGACCATCACAAGGACTCACCAGACCAGACACCAACGATCCACCCACCACAATGATCACCGCATTCTTTCTCGTCATCCTGGCCGGACTTTCCGCCAGTGCCGTTCAGGACTTCAACCAATCACGCGCCTCGCGCCGCAACCGTGGGTCCGGTCTCTGAACCGGACTTCACGTTCCTTCAGACCCAAACCATCAACCCCTGACCATAAAACCATGATCCATCGCAGCAAAGCCATCGCGCTCAGTCTCACCCTCGTCGGCCTCATCGCCGCGCCCGTTCAAGCCTATCAGAATCCCTCCGCGGATTCTTCCGACGCCGTCAATGTGACCAAACCGGTCCCGACCAGAGTTGTCCAGCCGGGGGTCGCCCCCGAACAGGTCGGCCAGGCAGTCACCCTACGCTTCACGGTCGACGAAAACGGAAAGCCCCACAACATCCAGGCCGCCCAACCCCGAACCAACGATCCCGTTCTTGTGGCCCGGATGATCC
Organism: Opitutaceae bacterium; assembly: GCA_041395105.1. Lineage (NCBI taxonomy): Bacteria > Pseudomonadati > Verrucomicrobiota > Opitutia > Opitutales > Opitutaceae > Opitutaceae bacterium. The sequence goes on from JAWLBB010000002.1 coordinate 18,083, forward strand.
GCGCCGTTCGATCCTGGGAGTTTGAACCCGCCCGAGGGGCAGATGGTCAACCCATCGAGATGACCGTCGAAATGCCGATCGTCGTCAACAAATTGTCCCATAGCTGAATAAGTATCAGAGTCGCAGCAGAGCCGGCCGGGTTCCCCGGTCGGCTCTGTCTCTTTCGCACCCCCGATCGAGCGAAAGCAGCAATCGGCGTCGGACTCAGGGCGTTTCCAGCAAGTCTCCAAAGAAGACGCTGTTGACCAACAATCGCTGGGTTCCCCACCAGAAACCGCGGAAAGCCGGGGCATCAAGCGAGAGCACGATTCTTCCTGCCTTCCGTTCCTCAACCATGATGACCGCCGAGCCGGCAAGCAGCCTGAGGTTGGCCTCCGAAATGTAGCCTGCCAACAATGGCTCGTCCGAATACTGCAGCGGTGTGGCATAGGGGTTGGCCGATGGTTCGAGGAAACGGGTTCCGATGCGAAAGATCGGGATGACATCGTCCGTAAACCCGTATCCAATTGGATGAGACGGATCGAGGGAGGCTGAGAATATGGCCCCACTGACCGCTTCCAGCGCGCGATCATCGCGGGCGGACGCAAAGGGTCGGCGCTGCGCACCATCGGAATTCCCGGCTCCGCCTTCACCCTGTTTCCGCCAGGTGCCTTCGGCGATTTCCGAGGTGATCGCCCACTCCACCGCCCGGCCCTGGGCCCAGAGAACGCCTCCGTTCTCGACAAACGACCGAACCCGGTCGGCCACTCCGGAGTCCAGAAACCGGAGCTGGTCGGCGCCCCCGACCAGGATGAGATGCGTGAAGCCGTCGAGATCCACCTTCGGCAATCGGGTCCACTCCACCATGGTTAGGGTCATGCCGATCCGCTGGTCAAAGAGGTGCCAGACTTCGCCGGCCTCATATTGACTGATTCCGGGACCGGTCAGCAGCAGAACCTTGGGCGGGCGCAGCACCTTGAATTCCCGGCTTCCAAGGTCGATCCCTTCCGAAGTGCCACTGCCCGTCACGCCGTATACCGGCAATCCACGAGCGGCCGCATGCGTCAGGATATCGCGGGCCTCGGCCGGGATGCCTTCTGCAAGCGCTCCGGATACAAAGAGCGTTCCGTATCCAAAGTCCTGACGATCGCCGCCTGCGACCGATGTGGAAAAGGGCCGGGTCGCCACTCTGACCACCGCTCCGGTTCCGAGAATCTCCGCAAGAAGGGCGGGCGAGCAACTGTCCCTCCAATCAATCAGATAGCCGGCGAGGCCGGCATCGGGAAGAGCGCGGGTCCCGGTGAAACCGGCGTCCGTCTCCAGCTCGGCCGTCCGGACCTTCGCCACCGGCTCGACCGTATGGCGCAGATTGAAGGCCAGGGGAAGCGTCCAGGCGGAGATGTCATAAAAGATCGCCTCCCCAAAGTTGGTCCGACGCTCCCAAAGACTCTCCAGGAAAGGGTATCTCTCCTGGCCCAGCGGCACCGCGATGCTCCGCCCGGCCGGGAAAAGCTGCCCGTCCACTTCCACGGATTCAGCCAGGCCATCCACCCGGATGCCATGTCCCCGCAGTATGCGCACAAACTCGGCCAGACGCGAAGGATCGCCGTCCGCCGTCGCCAGGTACCAGCCACCACGTTCCCTTCCCGCCTTGAGCCCGTTGGCAAATGACTGTCGCTGGTAGCTAAGCAACTCGGACCGCAATCCCACCGCCGCCCGAACCACGGCCAGGGACATCCGGAACTGATTCGAAATGGTCAGCGGGAACGTCAGCCGGCCATTGACGGAGTCCTGAACCGCGCCACGGGAACTGGCCTGCTCGCAGAGAAGCCCGACACAACCGAAGAGATCGGCGTAGGTCGAAGCCTTCCCCATATAGAAGTCGTCGAATCGCTCTTCGGAAAAATAGAGGGTTCCGTCCCGGTCAAACTCCCCTTGGAAGAAGCCGGCGATCTTTCGCGTGAGTTCCTGATTGAGATCCGGGACCAGGGGGTGGGTCCGAGAGGGCACACCCGGCTGGAAAAAGTAGGTCGTGTCGGTTCCCATTTCATGCAGATCGAGCTGGATGTTCGGCAGCCATCTCTGGAAGAGAGCGACCACCGCCTGGCTTTCCGGATGCTGGTGGGCCAGCCAATCCCGATTCAAATCAAACCAGTAGTAATTGGTCCGGCCGGTCACGAAGGCCTGCTGGTGCTCATCATCATTCGGGTCCGGGCTCGGAACCCTCCCGCTCAGACTGTTCGTTTGCATGGCGAACCGATCCAGCCCGTCCGGATTGAAGACGGGATTGAGCAGGACGACAACCGAGTCCAGACCGGAGACCACGGCGGGATCCTGCGCCCCCGCCAGGTACCAGGCAATGAGGGGCATGGCATTGGCACCGCTCGGCTCGTCACCGTGGACGCTCGCCCCGAGGTGCACCACCGCGGGAACTTCATTCAAGCTCATTCGACTGCCGGGATCGGCCAGTCCGGAACGTTCCGCAAGGATTTCATCCAATCGGGCGATGTTCCTTGCCGAAGAAACGGCATAGACCGTCAGCGGCCGCCCCCCATGGGTGCGGCCCTGTGCGCCGAGGGCCCGCACTCTCGGCGACACCTCCGCCAGCGCATCAAGATAGGCGCGGATCTCGTGGTGATACCAGTGCCGCTCGCCCACCCCGACCCCAACCACCTCGACGGGTGTCGGTAGGTCCTGCGAAAGCGGCGTCTCCGCTCCCAGAATATCCGACACCGTCAACCCCGTCGGAGTCATCAAATCCGAAGAGGCACCCGTTGCCCCAGCCAGAAACAAAACCGAGATGACCAGAAATAACTTCAATCCAAACCTGCGAAACATGACCGTGGATTCTTGCCGGGCCTTGGGCGCAAGGGAATCCAAATCCATCCCGGACGAGGCGACGGGCCACCCGCCCATGATCGGCCGCAGGTGCATCCGTCCGTCATTCGGGAGCGAATCACCAGCATGCGCCCGATTTTCGGACTCCTCCTGGCCACCTCAATCGTGGTATCTTCAACCATGGCTTATGAATCCGCCTTCCCGGCCACCGAGGCCGGCACTTCCGAAATCAAGACACTGCCCGCCGGCACCCTTCTGAAGAGCGCCTCCGGCGGTGACTACTTCGAGAACGGCAACTCGCTTTTCCGCCCTCTCTTCCGCTACATTTCCACTCACGGCATAGCGATGACCGTTCCCGTCGAGGCCACCGTGGACGATGCGGCCATGTATTTCTGGGTCGCCCAGGGTGAGATCAGCAAGGTGACCGGAGATGAAAACGGAGTCGAAGTGATCGACATCCCGGAACGACTGGTGGCGTCCCGAGGGGCCAGGGGAGGTTACTCGCGTGACAATTTCGAGCGGATCCGCGAAGAGCTTACCGCCTGGGTCGCGGCCAGAGAGGACGTCCGCATCACTGGAGACGCCTACGTTGTCTACTGGAACGGTCCCTTCACCCCCTGGTTCGTCAAACGCTTCGAGGTCCACCTGCCCATCGAACGCGTGGCGGCATCGAACGACGGACCGCACCGATGAATGCGCACCTCCCGCCTGTCACCCCGCGCCGCATCACCAGTGTCCGCCTTGTCAGTGTCCTCTTTCTCATCATGGCCTCCATGACCACAGACTCGTCCGCCCGGACCGACACCCGCTCCCACCTCTGGAAGAACCGGCTGCTCCTGATCGAGGCACCGTCGGTCACCGATCCGGAATTCCAACGGCAGTCCGCCTTTCTCATGACCGAATTCGCGGGATTGCTGGAACGGGACCTCATCGTGCAAACATCATTCAACGTCGACACGTTTTCCCTCAAGCTGATCGGTAAGGACGGCACGGAGAAGCTCGCAAGCCACACCCCGGTCGAAGTCGGCCGGATCTTTTCACTGATCGACTCCATGCCCATGCGGCAGGCGGAAATACGCCGGAGCGCAGTCCCGGAGTAACTGATCAGTTACTTATTCGTCTTCCGGGTCACCCCAGATTTCCTCAATGAGCTCGTCCATCATTTCGAATGCCCGGGCGGAACTGACCGGGTTGTATTCCGCCTGACCGGTCGCTGTCGCCAGGGGATCGGTGAAGCTGTGGACGGTGCCCGAGAATTGAACCAACTGCCAGTCCACCTGGGTCGCCCGCATGGCGGCCACCCAGCTCTGGACATCGGACTGGGGCACATAAGGGTCATCCGCACCGTGCAGCACCATCACTTTGGCCCGGGTCGCCCCGGCATCGGCTTCCAGGGTCGGTGAAGCCAGATCCGCATGAAATGTGACGATCGCGTCGAGCTCTGCTCCGCTGCGACCCAGTTCAAGTACGGTCCCGCCTCCGAAACAGAAGCCGATGGCCGCGATCCTCTCCGGATCGAGTCCGATCGAGCCTGCTTCGGACCGGAAAACCTCAAGCGCCTTGGCCGCCCTTGCCCGCATCAACCCGCGATCCGCGCGGACCATCCCGGCCGCCTTGCCGGCTTCCTCTCCGTTGGCCGGACGAACCCCCACGCCATACATGTCCACCATCATCACGACAAAATCGTCACCCGCGACCGACCGGGCCTTCTTCAACGATTCCTCCGTCGGCCCCATCCAGTTCGGCACCATGAGCACGCCGGGCCGGAGGTCATCGCCGCCGGCCCTGTAAACGACCGTGCTCTCAAAGGTCGTCCCATCGAGATCGTAGCGCATCACTTTCTTCATCCACTCGCCCGCCGAAACCGGGAATACAATCACCAGTGAAGAGGCCGCCAGAAACAGAGATTTCAAGTTCATGCAGGATGCATGCACCAGGAACCTGAGATTGGCAAATCCCGCGACAAAACAGACTCACCCGACCCCCAACCCCGGATCCGGAAACGCCGTTTGTAACATAATACGTTACAAACAGAGCCTCCATCCCGACTTTCGCCCACCTTCCACCCGCGGGAATCCACCGCCAACGCGGTTCGCATTGCAGGATGCGTCGGTTTCCATCCAGATTCCAGGACCCATCATGAACCCTTCCCGCCTGCCGCAATCGAGAACCCTTTTCATTCTCCTCGCCCTCATTAGCGCCAGAGTTGCCACCCCGTCGACTGTTCAGGCCGCACAATCCCGACTCGCCGGCACACCTCCGAATCTCCTTATCATCCTGGCCGACGACCTCGGTTATTCCGACCTCGGCTGCTACGGGGGAGAAATCCGGACCCCGACCCTCGATCGACTGGCGGCCGACGGCCTCCGCTACACCGATTTCTACTCGACCGGACGCTGCTGGCCGTCACGGGCCTCCATTCTGACCGGATACTACGCCCAGCAGGTCGACATGGACCCCCGCGGCGGACCCGACTGGCCGGAATGGACCCGCCTCCTCCCGCACTACCTCCGCGAGGCCGGTTACCGCAGCTATACCAGCGGCAAGTGGCACATCCGATACACGGCCATCCATCCCGCCAATGGATTCGACCGATCCTACCAACTCAGGGATCACAACCGCTACTTCAGCCCGAAGGACCACCTGCTCGACGACCACCCCCTTCCCCAGCCGACTCCGGATTCCGGCTACTACGCCACCACCGCCATCGCCGACCACGCCATCGAATTCCTTCAGGAACACCAATCGGAGCACGAAGAAAGCCCGTTCTTTCTCTACCTCGCCTTCACCTCGCCCCATTTCCCGCTCCATGCGCCGGAAGCCGACATCGACCGTTACCGCGAGCTCTACCGCGAGGGCTGGGACATTCTTCGCGAAAAGCGCCTGCAGCGGCTCAAAGAACTGGATATCTATAGCGGTGAATTGGCCGAGCGCCGGCCCGATATCGTCGCACCCTGGAGTCTGTCCGAGATCCGCCTGAAATCCTGGGTTGACCCGAACGAAACCGGCCGCGCCGTCGCCTGGGCGCAGCTGACCGCGGATGAAAAGGCATTCCAGCAGGTGAAAATGGCGGTGCACGCCGCCATGGTCGACCGGATGGATCGCGAAATTGCACGGGTCGTCGATCAACTGGCCGCGATGAAGGCACTCGATGACACTCTCATTCTCTTTCTCTCGGACAACGGAGCCACCGCCGAGCAGATGATCCGCGGCGACAGCCACCGCACGGGTGTGCCGTCCGGCTCGGCCGAATCCTACCTCACCCTGGGGCCGGGATGGTCGACCGCTGCCAACACCCCCTTCTCCCTGCACAAGCACTGGAATCACGAGGGAGGCATCTCGACCCCGCTGATCGTCCACTGGCCTGCCGGTATTGCTTCCGGGGGCGAACTGCGCCGCGTGCCCGGGCACATCGTCGACATCACCCCGACCCTGCTCGAGCTGGCCGGCGTTGCGCCTTCAAGCGAATGGAACGGGGTGACCGCACCGCCATTCCCCGGCCTCAGCCTGGTGCCATCGTTCGCACACGACCCGGACTGGGAGGCTCGCCCGCTCTTCTTCCATCATTTTGGGAATCGGGCCCTCCGGCTGGGCGACTGGAAGATCGTCATGCGCCGTTCAAACGACAATCGGTGGGAACTCTATCATCTGGCGGAAGACCGCGCCGAAAGGAAGGATCTTGCCGCTGAACATCCGGAGAAGCTCGCCCAGCTCATCGCCATCTGGGAAGCCCACGAGCGGCAGTTCCGGATCGACGCCAAGCGGTAAGGCGGGCGAAGGACAAAAGACGGAAATCTCCGCCGCGGATCAGACGTCCGAACGATTCATCCTCGGTTGGGATTGCCTCCTGGATTGGGTTTGCCCACCGATCCATCCGTGCCCCTCCAATTCCTCTTCGAGCTCAATCCCGCAGAATCGGTCATCGCTCCCTTTCACGATGAACGCATTTCCCACCAGCTCCCCTTCCGATCAGTTGCCAAAGACGGTATCGGCTTTCGTCATCAATACGGTTGGGACAGCACCAAGCTCATCTGGGAGACCTGTCCGGCCGGTGCCGTGGCCGGAGCCGCCACCCTCGAAGTCGGCGATCTGCCGGAGCGCTTCGACCGGTTGATCTTCTGCGTCGTCATTCCGGCCGAAGCGACCGTCGGTTTCGAAGCACGGCTCGACGATCAATGGTGCACCCTGGGTGATCCGGTCACCGGAGAAAGCAAGCGGATTGAAGTCGACCGTCAGCGACCTGCCGGCAGGTTGACCGGGCTGCGCATCGTCGCCACCGCGCAGAAGACGGGGCCCATCCAGGTGGGCCTGCAATGGTGGGGCGTCGGATCCAGCGGTCTGGTCAAAGACCTGGAAATCGCCCGCCCCCGTTACGATGGCCGCTGGGAGGGCCTCATCAAACCCGCCGAGTCATGGGGCAAACCGGAATTCGCCCGAGGCTTGTTCTTTGGTGAATCCGATCTTCCCGCGCTTCGTCACAAGGCCACGCTTCCGGTTTGGAAAGGCCATTTCGAGAAGCTTGAGGAACGAGCCCGGGCGTCGCTCGCACGTGAACCCCTGGACCACCTCGAAGATTATATCCCCTGGTCCGACTACCGCTACCTGCGTCAACGTGAGCAGGGACGCGAACCCTGGATGGCGGAGCCGGTCCTCTGTGCCCTCGTCGGCCTCGTCCGTCAGGACGACGCGCTCATCCGACACGCTTTGCACCACCTCATGTGTTTCGTCCATACGACCCATTGGTGCCAGTCGGCCGAGAGCCGCGCACGTGGCAGTACCTGGGACCAGCGGTGTTTTCTCGAAGAAATGGCCACGACCACCTGCGCCCTGCTCTACGACTGGCTCTATTTCGCCCTGACCGAACGGGCGCGGGATTTGGTGCGGGTCGCCCTGTGGGACAAGGGTCTAAGCGTGATCCAGCGCGACATGGTCAAATGGGAGTATGTCTACACCATGAACCAGGGTCCCTGGTTCTGCCGGGCGCGTATCCTGGCCGGCCTGGTTCTCGAACAAGCCTGGCCTCGGGTGCTCCCCTATACCGAGATGGCTCTCAAGGATATGCAGGAAGGGATGGCCGCCTATATCCTCCCCGATGGAGGGACCGATGAGGGGGTCGGCTACTTCTCGGTAACCCTTCAGGCGGTTCTCCCGGGACTTCTCGCCTACGCCCGGGTCCGCGGGACGGACATTCACGACATCCTGCCCCCGGCTCTAGCCCGAAGCGGGTCATTCGTGTCGATCATGTCGGCGATGAGTCCGGGCGGCGTTCTGCTCGACGGCGACAACTCCAATGACCGATTCACCGGCGACACCATCGCCATCCTGGCCGGTCTCTTTCCAGACGACGTCTATCCCAGGATTGCCGCCGCCACCCTGCTTCAGCTCCGTGGCGACACCTATTACCGTCAGTACATGATCGACGGCCCCTTCGCCTTCATCGCGGCCCCCGATAAGCTCCCGGAACCGCAATGCGTGGTTCCCGTCTTTGGACTGCTCAGCCAGACCGGACAACTGACCAGCCGTCGGGCCCTCCCTGATGGTCATGAGGTGCGGATCCATCTGGCCGGCTGCAAAGCCCGGGCCAGCCACACCCACTTCGACAAGGGCGCTTTCACCGTCGAACTCGATGATGAACCGGTTCTGATCGACCGGGGGATGATCCGTTACGACGATGCCCGCGGCTTCACGCTGAAACGGACCGAACTGCACAATGTGCTGGCCCCCGTTTCGTCCCGCGCCACTCCCATCGGGCAGGACTCGGCCGAGGAAGCCGTCATCCCCGAAGGGACGGGAGACGCTCAACAGCTGCGGGCTCGCATCGACCTCGGTCACGTCTGGCGCGAGATCATGACATCGTGCTGCCGCGAGCTGTTTTCCGCCAGGCCGGAAGAACTGACCATCCGGGACCAGGGCTGCCTCACCGAACCCCTCGGGCTCACCTTCCACCTGCACAGCCGGGCACCCTGGCTCATCGATGCGGCAGCGAAACGGGCCGTTCTGCGCCTTCCCGCCTGGGAGATCACCGTCGAAGCTCCCTGGGCGGCAGAGATCATCCAAGGAGAAGACGGGATCGACCATCGTTACGAACCCGTCTGGCACCTTGAATGCCGGATCCCGCCCGGAGAAAGCAACTTCGATCTGGTGACTCAGCTCCGCTGGTCCCGAGTCTGATCCACCCGCGTTCTCTTTTGACACGGTCAGGGCCCTGGGTTGAAAATCACGGCAAGGTCTGAAGCCTGGCCCCCGTCGACCATGACCCGGCCGATTGAGCTCATTCTTTTTTCCGCATCCGATGAACCGGGATACTTGGAATCGCATTCGCCGAAACGCCCGCAGCACTGTTCTCAGTCCGCTCGTTCGCCTCTCCATCTTTCTCTGCCGGGTGCTTCCACACAGCTGGTCTCATCTGTTCTTCGCCACCCTCGGCAACCTCGCCTATCTGGTCATCCCCCGGGATCGTGAACGCACCCTCACCAACCTGACCGATATTTACGGGGATCAATACTCGCCACGCCAGATACGGTCGATGGCCCGACAGGTTTTTCGCAACCTCGGCCACAGCGCGGCCGATTTCATGATCGCCCAGTCAATCACCACCAAGGAGGAGCTTGAGGAAGTGCTCTCGGTCGAAGGTCAGGAGCACCTGGAGAAAGCCTATCGACAGGGACGGGGGGTCGTCGTGGTCACCTGCCACCTGAGCTGCTTCGAGCTGCTCGGTGTCTATTGTGCCCTTCGCTACCCGACCTACATTGTGGGGGCACGGATTGACGACGAGAAACTGAACGCAATTCTCCTGAAATCGAGGGAACGTCTCGGCGCGACCAACATCTACAAGGGAGAAGCCAATCTGGCTCTATTCAAGGCCCTCAAGAAAGGAGCCCTTCTCGGTCTGCTCATCGATCAGGACATCAAGGTGAAGTCCGTCTTCGTCGATTTCTTCGGCCGTCCCGCCTCCACTCCGGTCGGTCCTGCCCTTCTGGCCCAACGGACCGGCGCAGTCTGTCTGGGAGCCGGCATTCGACGCATCGGCCGCAAACAACACCTTACCTTCACCCCGGAGATCGAGATCGCCCGAACCGGGGATACCGAAGCGGATCTGCTGACCAATACCCGTCGGTTCTCCGAGGTCACCGAGACCTTCATCCGCCAGGCCCCCACCCAATGGGTCTGGATGCACCGTCGTTGGAAGACGCAACCGGGCCACGACGAAGGAACCGGCACAGGGGCCGCCCAGGGCGCCTGAACCACCCCGGGCCGGTAAAACGCGACCGCCGCCGGCCGCGAACTTACGCTTTCCCTTCCCACGGAAAGCGGCCTAGACTTTCCTCTTGATCGATCTTCCTCTACACAAAGTCGGCATCTTGCAGACCGGCTCCATCCACTTCGCAGGCGTTTCCCTCCGGTGATGATCCGGAATGCCTGGAATCGGTTTCGCCGGGGCACCCGCAGTGCGGTTCTCTGTCCCTTGTTCCGCATGGCCATTGTCGTCTGCCGGGTGGTGCCTCACCGCTGGTCCCACGCCTTCTTCGGCATGATGGGAGGTCTGGCCTACTTCCTGATCGGACGGGACCGACGCCGAACCATCGCTCACCTGACTCAGGCCTTCGGCAATGAGTCCTCACCCGCCCAGATCCGCCGGATGGCCCGAGAGGTCTTCCGCAATCTCGGGATGAGTTTCGCCGACCTCCTCATTTCACAATCCATCACCACCAAGGAACAACTCGACGAGATCCTTACGGTTGAGGGTGCCGAACACCTGGAGCAGGCCTTCCAACGGGGAAACGGCGTGGTCACCCTCACCTGTCACCTGAGTGCCTTCGAACTGACCGGCGTCTATTGCGCACTGCGCTACCCGACCTATATCGTCGGAGCCCGCATTGACGACGAGAAGCTCAATGCGCTGCTCCTAGAATCCCGGGAACGCCTGGGGGCAACCAATATCTACAAGGGCGAAGCCAACCTGAAACTCTTCCGGGCCCTCAAACAGGGAGCCCTCCTCGGCCTGCTCATCGATCAGGATATCGCGGTCAAGTCGGTCTATGTCGATTTCTTCGGCCACCCCGCCTCGACCCCGGTCGGACCCGCCCTCCTCGCCCAACGGACCAACGCCGCCTGTATTGCCATGGCCATACGCAGGGTCGATGGAAAGCTGCACCTGACCATCGCCCCGGAGATCCCCATCGACCGGACCGGGGACACCGAGGCCGACCTTCTCTCCAACACCCGCCGGTTTTCCGAAATCACGGAGGCCTTCATCCGCCAGGCCCCCACCCAATGGGTCTGGATGCACCGCCGCTGGAAGACCCAGCCCGGAGAGCAGGAAGTGGCCTAGAGATCGTCCGGCACGTGGGGTTTCCCTTCAATGACCGAAGAGCCTTTCTGCCCGAGCATGAGGAGTTGTTGATCCGCACCCTGATGGCCCGTCTGGCCGCCTTTCCCTCGCTCTACATCGTCGATCCGGCCAATGAGTACAACCTTTATCTGGCCGACCGCAACAGCCTGCTCAATGACGCCTTTGCCATACGCTTCGCCCGGCTCATCCGCGCCCATGACCCCTACTTGCACCCAATGGGCATCCATGTGACCGCCGCCGAGCGGATGGATCCTCCCTTCCAGGATCGATTCCGTCACAACCCCGAAATCGATATTCTCCTCATGCGGACCTGGGGAGCCTTGGGCAACCAGGAGGGCACAGTCTCCGGCAAGCGTATCCGACTGAAGGACCCCCATCTTGTCACAAGTAAACAACTACACCAGAACCGCATCCTCATCCTGCGTGAATCCGGGGGCTGAAAACCGATTGCCTTTGCCCGATGAGGCGGAGCATTCGCTCGATCACCTGATCTGCCGGGGCGTCAACCCGGGGTCGCCCTCCACTACGCCCAGCCGGGGTTCCGTCGTATCAGGATCCATCCCGACGGCACCCTAATCCGGCGCACCCTGTGCAAACCGCCGACAACCGGGTTTGTAACATAATAAGTGACAAACCCATCCAACCCTCGGGACGGGAGTCCGGCCGACCGCCCCCTTGCCCGGCAAGACCCGGCCTCAAGGCTTGGCGGGAGCGCGATTCCGGTTTCTGATGGGAGCCTGCAACCCATGGAGACCTTCTGCACGATTGCCGCCTACAAGTTCGCCGACCTGACCGGTCTGGAGGAACTGCGCCCCCGCCTGAAGGCCCGCTGCCTGGACCTCGACCTCAAGGGAACCATTCTGGTGAGCCCGGAAGGGATCAATGTCTTTGTCTCGGGCACGGACGCCGCGATCGAGGCGATCCTAAGGGAGATCCAGGGCATTTCCGGACTCGAGGACCTCGAGCCCAAGTACAGCCGAGCGACCGAACAGCCCTTCAACCGGATGCTGGTCAAGATCAAGAAGGAGATCATCGCCTTCGGTGTGGAGGGGATTCGTCCCACCCGCCAGACAACGCCCAAACTCGCCCCAAAGGATCTGAAGCAGTGGCTGGACGAGGGACGGCCCGTCACCCTTCTGGACACGCGTAACGACTACGAGGTCAAACTCGGCACCTTCCACGGGGCCCGACCAGTCGGCATCGACCACTTTCGTGACTTTCCGGAAGCAGTGCGCCGCCTGCCTTCGTCAATGAAGGACGAACCGATCGTGATGTTCTGCACGGGCGGCATCCGTTGCGAGAAGGCCGGTCCGTTCATGCAGGGCGAAGGATTCAAGAATGTTCTTCAGCTTGAGGGCGGTATCCTCAAGTACTTCGAGGAATGCGGCGGGGCCCACTACGACGGGGAGTGTTTTGTTTTCGACCGCCGGGTCGGGCTCAACGGTTCCCTTGAAGAGACCGGATCCGTCCTCTGCTTTGCCTGCCAGATGCCCCTGACTGTGGAGGAGCAGAAGGATCCCCGCTACGTGCCCGACATCTCCTGTCCCTACTGCCACGAAGGCTCCGCCGAGACCGCCGATAGCTGATCGAGGCGCGCCGGGATACCCCTGGATCCTCCGCCGTCGGCCTTGACCCAATGCCGGGCGGGTTCAACGTGGTGGCGTCGCAATCATGCCTGAGTCCACACCTGCAAATTCCGTCAAACCCGACAAGTCGACCGGTCGCGTCGTCAATCCCGAGGTCCTTCATCTCGACCCGCGCATCCTCGACATGCCTCTCGCGGCCCCCTGGCAGCGGGCCGGTGCCATGGCCGCGGATCTCCTGGTCATCGGCGCTTTATCCCTCCTGGCCGGCCCTGTCCTCGGGCTTCTCACCGGCGTGACCATGGCGTCCATCGGCAGCCGGCGGGTGAGCAAGGCCAGGTTCTGGCAGGCCTTCCGCTGGGTCTTGATCCTGCTCGGTGCCGGCGTGGTGATTCTTTCCAGCTTTCTGCTGGTCGGGCGCCCGATCATCCGCACCGCGGCCTTCAATCTCGGGTCCGTTGCCGCCGGACCTTCAATTGAGACCGTCTACATTTCCCCCTCCGCGGGGACAGTCGAATTGCGGCGTGCGGCTGGTACCCTCCAGTCTCAGGTTGACCAGCTGGTGGAAGAAAACGAACGACTGAGACAATCGGCCCGGGGCAACTCTCTGGTCAATACCGCCACCGACTTCTCCAGCACCCTTGGACTGACCTTTGGTTGGGCCGGTGTCTACTTCACCCTCTGCACCGTATGGCTGAAAGGCCTGACCCCGGGGAAATGGCTTTTTCGCACCCGTGTGGTCAAACTCGACGGACGCCCGCTCACCCCGATGGACGCGTTTGTCCGCTATGGCGGCTATGCCGCCGGCCTGGCCACGGGATCGATCGGGTTCCTCCGCCTGCTCTGGGACCCCAATCTCCAGGCGATCGAGGACAAGATCGCCGGGACCGTGGTTGTCAGGTCCGGCCGGAAAGAACGGTCGGGTCCGCAGAAGACTTTCGACGGCCCACCGGCTGAAAATGAGAAGTGACGCGGTTGCCTCCGGCCCCGGGCCGGAGACACAGAGGTTCAGTCCCGGCCATACCAGTCGTCGCGCCTCAGGGGAAGGCCCGACCGTCCATCCGGGTCGGGTCGACTGAGCAGAGTCTGGTAAACCGAAAGGTAGCCACGGTCGAAGGCATAGGCCGAGGCGGCCATGTAGAGGCGCCAGATACGGTAGGTTGACTCGTCGACGTGGCGAAGCGCTTGGGCATGGGCAGCCTCAAGGCGGCGCACCCAGTGCCGGAGGGTCAGGCCATAATGCTCGCGCAGGTTCTCGACGTCCCGAATCTCCAGGCCCGCTTCCTCGGCCGATCCCAGCACAACGGGCAGAGGCGGGATGTCCCCGTCGGGAAAAACATAGGAGTCAATGAACGAGGGACAGGTCGCACGGCGGGGACGCCCACCCTCGCCGATCGCATGGTTGAGGAGCACCCCTCCCGGCCGCAGGAAATCCCGGAGGGTCCGGAAGTATTCACCCAGTCGCTCGCGCCCGACGTGCTCGGCCATCCCCACGCTGACCACGGCGTCAAAAGGATGGTCGGGCTTGAGCTCCCGGTAGTCGACCGGCTCGATGCGAACGCGGCCGGCCAACCCGGCCCCGACTACCCGTTCACTCGCCCAATCGGCCTGGCGACCGCTCAAGGTCACCCCGGTCACCTCGACACCGTAGTGACGCGCCGCATACACAGCGAATCCCCCCCAGCCGCAGCCCACATCGAGCACCCGGTCACCTGCCTTGAGTCGCAACTTGCGGCAGAGGAGGTCCAGCTTGGCTTCCTGCGCGCGTTCCAGGTCTCCGTCGCGTTGCCCGAAATAGGCGCACGAGTAAACCATCCGGGGATCAAGCCAAAGCTGGAAGAACTCATTGGAGAGGTCGTAATGAAAGCGGACCGACTGACGATCCCGCTCACGGGAGTGTCGCCGACCGAACCGGGAAACGGAGGCTCCCCGGCCGGCGAATTCTCCTGGATCGGCCGGCAATCGGCGAAGGTGCGCCATCAGCCGAATCCGTTTCGCCAGGTTCGAGTCCGCCAGGTCCGCCAGCAGATCAGCCATCGAACAGGCGGCCTCGAGGTCTCCGGACACATCGAACCGGTCGGCAATAAACGCTTCAGCCAGACGTTTCTCCGAAATCGATCCGAACATCCCGCGCAAGGCTCCGGGAGATTTGAGGATCAGGGTCGCCGGCCGCCGTTCCCCATCCGGCCAGAGCGTGCCCTCCCAGAGTCTGACCGAAACCGGGGGCGAATCATGCCCTTCAAAGACCAGATCAAGCAACGCAATGGCGTGCTCGATCACACTCTGTTGGTCCGAAGATGCCAGTCTGATCATGCCCAGTTCCTTCCAGGCCGCTGGCTCCGCGGACCACCGACCCAATGCAAAAACGCAACTGGCGGATCATAGCTCAGATCCGATAGTTGGAAAAGACAAAATCCCGCCGGATCCGAATCCGACGTTGCCTTCCTTCGTCAATTCGCCGGGACGGGTCTCGATTCCATGATCCGGGCGGCATGACCAAACGAACCGAGGTTGTAGGTACTCTCATAGCCCATCGACTTCAGGACCTTCGTCCCGTGACCGCTGCGGTTCCCACTGCGACAGTGGAGAAGGACGATCTGTTCCTTCTCCGGAACGACCTCGGCGATCCGATCGGCCAACTGGTCGAGCGGGATATTGATCACTCCGGGAATGGACTTGTTGGCGAATTCCGCCGGCGTCCGCACGTCGATCACGACCGCTCCCGCATCCAGGTACTTGAGGGCATCCTCTTCCTTCAGACTGCCAAGAGCCCGGGTGACCTGAAGAGCCAGAAAGACAACGACAATAACAGCAAAAATGGTCCAATTCATATGATTGCACAATTGAGAACGCATTTATTCCTCGAAATCAAGGCCCGGAGACCGATTTTCCTTCAGATTTCCTGGTGTCTGCCCTTTCGAGATCCGGGATTCCGTCCGTGTCGGGGGGACCGTGCCAACGGCCGGCCATCCGCTTACGCGGCCCCATCCCGGACTTGCCAACCGGCCGGCTCGTTCCTTAATGATTCCGAGTGGAATCGACCCTGCCCCCGTCCGATTCGGGATTCCGCCTGCCGGAAATCCGCCCCATCAACCGCAAGGCCGCTCTTGGCTGGATACGTTCCGGCTGGTCGGATCTTCGGGCCATGCCGCTGGCCAGCCTTTTTTACGGCCTGATCCTGACCGGCCTTGGGGTGGCAGTCTGGCTCCTGGTCGAAAGCACCAGTTACCGGATCGCCCTCGCCAGTGGCGTCATTCTGGTGGGCCCTTTCCTGGCCGGCGGCCTTTTCGACCTCAGCCACATCCGCGCGGAAACCGGGAAGGGCAGCCTGGCCCATTCCCTGACTGCCTGGCGCCACAATGCTCTCGCGATCAGTTTGTTCGGCATCGTCCTCGTCATTCTCCTCGGACTCTGGAGCCGGACCTCGGTCATCCTGATCGCCATCTATTTTGCCGGCGACATCCCCGAGGCCCACGTGGCCATCGAACAGATTCTCGGAACAGGCAGCGGCTGGGTTTTCCTCGGCTGCTACGCCCTGGCCGGATCAGCCTTTGCGGCCTTTGTTTTCGGTATCAGCGTGGTGACTATTCCTTTGCTGCTGGACCGGAAGGATTTCGATGTTCCGCTGGCTGTCGTGGTGAGCTTCAAGACAGCGCTCAGGAACCGATCGGGCATGGTGCTCTGGGCTGTTCTGATCGCCCTCTTCATCGGGGTGGGCTTCGCCACCCGCTACCTTGGATTCATCGTCATCCTGCCACTTCTCGGCC
This sequence comes from Opitutaceae bacterium, assembly GCA_041395105.1. NCBI lineage: Bacteria > Pseudomonadati > Verrucomicrobiota > Opitutia > Opitutales > Opitutaceae > Opitutaceae bacterium. Next base: position 34,603 of record JAWLBB010000002.1, read on the forward strand.
ACGCCACCTGGCATTCCTATGTCGAGATGATTGAACGGCCGGGCCACCCTCGAGACTGACTCCTTCGGATCACCATCCGCCTTCCCGACTCCTTACCGGATTGGAAAGGAGCCTCTGGTCCGCCAGGAACACCACCTTGAGTCCACCTGGGGGCAGGGCCGCCGCCCGGAGCATCCAGGATTCCGTCCTCTACGGTCGGACAGGCCCGTAACCAGGGACAACGCGCTCGGGGAGCACGACCCTCCATCTCAAGACCATCAGACAGAGCTGTCCCAAAATTGGGACGCCGGCTGTTTCGCAGACCGAACACCCCGACCTCGCGCCGGGAGCTTCGCTGTTACGATCAGAAAAATTAAGTTTTTATCTATGTCTTGTCCAATTACTTACAAATTCATTCCACGACTTGGCACGCCTCCAGCATTACATCAGGCAGAAAGCAGAAAACCAAATCCAACACTCAACTCACCACAACCATGACCATCATCGCTTCCCTCCTCATCATCGCCGGCCTGATCTCCAGTATCGTTGACGACCTCCGCCACGAAGAAACCAGCCACCGGTTGACCGGCCAGGCCTGAACCGCAACAGCACCGTCACCACCAAACCAAACCACCCTCACCGAGACCACCATCATGATCACCGTAACCGCCACCTTCGTCCTCGTCCTGGCCAGCCTCGCCTACAGCGCCTTCACCGATGTGCGCCAGTCGGAAGAAGCCAACCGGACCCTCCGGACCCACGCCTGAGACCAATCCCCTCGGGAAGATCAACAACCAAGAGCCACCGGCCAGAAGCCGGTGGCTTTTTCATTCCCGGAATCCCCGATCCGTGCGGAGGATTTAGGGATGATCCGGGAAGGTTCTTGACCCACTGAGCCGATACGGGGATCAACCCCGTTTCGCATGCTCCCAGACTCCACGCCGACAGATCAACCGGTGAAGCCGTCCCGACGCTCCCGACTCTGGGACCCCGGGTTCCCGTTCCGCCCCGCGTCGATCACTTTCTTTTACGGCTGGGTGATCGTCGCAGCGGCCACCATCGGGATGATCTTCACCATCCCGGGCCAGACCATGGGGTTCAGTGTCTTCACCGACATCCTGATCGTCGAGCTCGGCCTTTCCCGCCTCCAACTGAGCACGGCCTATCTGGTCGGTACCGTTCTGAGTGGTTTCTCCCTGCCCTGGCTCGGACGGGTTTTCGACCGGATCGGGGCCAGACGGATGGCCGTCTACGCCTCAGTCGCCACGGGTCTTGTGCTCTTCTACCTGAGCGCATGCACCCGGATCAGTGCCGCCCTCACCGCGATTATCGGCCCGACCGGAATCGCAACGGTGGCAGTTCCGTTTCTCGTGATCACAATCGGGTTCTACCTGATCCGCGCCTCCGCCCAAGGTGTTCTGGCCCTGACCGGCCGCAATATGATCGGGAAGTGGTTCGACTACCATCGGGGGACGGCGCTCGCGTTGAGCGGTGTCTTCACCGGATTTGCCTTTTCCATCGCCCCACGCGTCCTGGATATGTTGATACGCCGTTTCGGCTACGACGGCACCTGGGGCCTTCTCGGGGTGATCACGCTGATCGGGATGGGCGGGCTCGGCTGGCTTCTCTATCGGGACAATCCCGAGCAATGCGGTCTGCGGATGGACGGGCCGGAGGCCGCCGGCCGCAAGCGGATCTTCCACGCCGACGCCATCGCCCACCGGGACTACTCCCTGGCGGAGGCCGTCCGCACCCTCCCCTTCTGGGCCTTCATCCTGTCTTTCGCCTTCTATTCCCTTTTCGGCACGGCGATCACGTTTCACATCGTCTCGCTCGGAGCGGAGGCCGGGATCGATCGGACGACCGTGATCGGGTACTTCGTGCCCATGGCCTTCTTCAGTGTAGGAACCAACCTCTTCTGCGGCTGGATCAGTTCCCGTACCCGGCTCAAGTACCTTCTTTTCGCCATGAATCTGGCTGCGATCGCCTCGGTCGTCGGCGCCCTCAACCTTGCCGAGGGATGGGGGCCGGCTCTGTTTGTCGCCGGCAACGGCGTCTGCGGAGGTGCCTTCGTCGCTCTGGCCGGCATCTCCACCCCAAGATTCTTCGGGCGCAGGCACATCGGCGCGATCAGCGGAGTCGGCATGTCGAGCATGGTCATCGCCAGCGGAATCGGACCCTTCGTTTTCAGCCTTTCCACCTCAACGACCGGATCCTACCGGGCCGCCCTCTGGATCTCCCTGCTGATTCCGGCATTTCTTGCTCTGCTGGCAACCCGGTCGGATAATCCCCAGCGACGGGACTGAAATTGAAAAAGGGGCTTGAACTCCCGGCCCCATTGCCTCTTTTTCCATGGTTTCTGTGCGCCCGTAGCTCAATTGGATAGAGCGCCTGACTACGGATCAGGAGGTTTGGGGTTCGACTCCCTACGGGCGTGCCACTCTGCAATGTCAGGGTGGCACAGACGCAGAGTCTACTGCGACCGGTCAATCAGTCCCGGGAGCCTCACCTACGGTGGTCCGGTTGTCCGCTTGGCGGACCCCGGTCATGTCGCTGCGCTCGGAACGACTCCCTACGGGCGTGCCACTCTGCAATGTCAGGGTGGCACAGACGCAGAGTCTACTGCGACCGGTCGATCAGTCCCGGGAGCCTCACCTGCGGTGGTCCGGTTGTCCGCTTGGCGGACCCCGGTCATGTCGCTGCGCTCGGAACGATGTCTTCACTCCGTTTCGAATGTCGTCGCCTGGCTCCTCGGAACCCTACGGGCGTGCCACTCAGGAACGGAATCAAAGAGTAAGGCCCTGAATTCCAACAGGCCCTCGCGATGCAGGCTCCGGAATCGGGCGTGAGCCTCAACCAATTGGTCAGAAGTAAGTCGGCCGATTGAGGTTTTGGCAAGAAGGGTGGCGCCTCTCATTGGTCCATACCCAACTGACCCCCGACCGTCCGACTGGTCCAGTTGCCCTAGTCGATACGCGACGAGACCGGAACCGATGGCGGCCTGACGTTTTCGATGACGAGCGCACGACGAATCTCGCCGGTGGTCTTCCTGACAAAGAAAATGAGGTCAAACCCGTGGGATAGCCGCTCGTATCGGATCATCTGGATCCCAATGAAAAAGCATCTCTTTTCGTGTAGGCATAAAGGCTTTCCGAATCCTCGCAGTCAGGCTCGCCGAGAAGGCGGGTGATTTCCTCACCTGTCCGAACCGAATCTGCCAAGTCGATCAATCGACCGAGTTCAGGTTCGTCCGCCGCACAGGCTGCGACACCCTCCAACAGGGTCAGGATCAGTGTGAAAATCGCCCATCGCATCGGGATCAGGATTGCCGGGCATATAAATGAGGTCCGCTTTCGGGCCGGCACCCGACACCGTCCCGATCTGCAAAAAGGTAAGCGGTGGCGCCGGATGCCTCATGCGGATATTCCGCGATGGGTCCTGATTGCCGGCGCGACCTCTTCAATTCGCATTGCATCCCTTTGAGGGTCGGGCGACGATGACGCTTCCATCCGTCCCCCCGAATCCCCATTCAGAGGAGTTTCTGCATGACCGCATTGAAGAACGCCAAGGTCCGTCTCGCCATCATCGGAGCGGGCGGCATTTCCGGAGCCCACGCCAACGGCATCAACGCCCACCGCGACAAGATCGAATGCGTCGCCCTTTGCGATATCTCCGACAAGAACCTGAAGCAGCGGAGCGAGCAACTCGGAGGCGTTGCGGCCCGGTTCAGGGACTGGAAGGTCATGCTCAAGTCCATGGGCGACCAGATCGACGCCGTCGACATCTGCCTGCCCCACCACCTTCACGCCAGGGCGATTCTCGACGCCGCCGCCGCCGGCAAGCACATCCTCTGCGAAAAGCCGATGTGCATGAACCTTAAGGAGGCCGATGCCATCGCCACCGCGGTCAAGAAGGCGGGCGTGACCTACATGTCGGCCCATAACCAACTCTTCATGCCGGCGGTGCGGGAGGCTAGGAAGATGATCGACGACGGTGCAATCGGCAAAGTCCTCTGGCTGCGCTCCCAGGATTGCTTCCAGGCGGGTCCGGATGGGTTCCGCGGGGCCTGGCGCGCCAAGCTCAAGTGGCAGGGAGGCGGAGAACTGATCGACACCGGTTACCACCCGAGTTACCGGCTTCTTCACCTCGCCGGTGCACCGGCCGTCGCCATCCGCGGCACCATGGGCCGGTTCCTCCAACCCATCGAGGGTGAGGATACCGCGAGCGTACAGGTCCGCTTCGCCAACGGAGCCATCGGAGAGGTCCTGACGTCATGGGCCTTCAACAATCCGCATGGCACCCACCAGATCCACGTCATCGGCGAAAAGGGCCAGGTGTTTGGATCTGGCAATGAACTGTATTTTCTGCCGAACGGCTACAGCCAACCGGCGAAGCGGGAGTTCAAACCGGTCGACACCATAGCCGCGGAAATGGAGCACTTTGCCGACTGTCTGAGCGAAGGCAGGCGTCCTCTTCACTCCGTCGAGGAAGGACGGGCCGTCCTCGAACTCATCCTGAGCTCCAGCAGGGACGCCAGGGGCTGGGAGAAAACAGCCGTCAAGAAAGTGAGGCGATCATGAGCGGGACGCGCACCGCCGGGTTCACCATCGGCTTTCGGCGCGGCTGGTCCGACTGGCAGAAGGATCTGGGGGCCGTGCTCGAGTGGGCCAAAGCCAACGGCATGGGCGCTCTCGACCTCGGCCGCGACGGCGACACCCTCGCCTCGGCCGTCGTCGACGCCGGCCTGCGGGTCGGTTCGGTGGACCTGGCCGAATGGCAGGGCATGATTTCGGCCGACAAAGGGAAGCGCGCCGAGGCCGTGGCAAAGAACGCCGACTACATCAAGGCCTGTGCCAGGATCGGGCCGATGAATCACTTCCTCGCCATGTTGCCCGAGAAGCCGGAGCTGCCGCGCAGCGACAATTTCGGCTTCATGGTCGAGAGTTTTTCCGCCCTGGCCCCGACCCTGGAAGCCTGCGGGGCGCGGATCGTCGTTGAGGGCTGGCCGGGACCGGGTGCCCTGTGCTGCACCCCGGAGGGTTTCCGCAATTTTTTTGCCGAATGCCCGTCCAGGTCGATGGGCGTCAACTATGACCCGTCCCACCTGATCCGCATGGGGATCGACCCCCTGCGTTTTCTGCGCGAATTCATCGACCGCGTCGGTCACGTTCACGGCAAGGACACCGAGCTTTCCCCGGAGCGTCTCTACGAGCTGGGCCACGAACAGCCCCCCACCTTTGCCAAGTCCTTCGGGTTCGGAGGGAACCACTGGCGCTACGCCATCCCCGGGCACGGCGTGATGAATTGGGGGGAGGCCTTCCGTCTTCTCGCCGAGCATGGCTACAAGGGTTGTGTCTGCATCGAGTTGGAAGACCAGGATTTCAATGGCAGCGAGGCCACCGAAAAGCTGGGCCTGCAACTGGGAGCGCGCTACCTCGAGGGCTGCTGAGATCGATTCCCGCCAACCCGGGTTACCGCACGGGGAGGACCATACCGGAGGACTCCTCCGCGCGGCGGCTACACGGCACAAATGCTTCTGTTGCTTGCAATTTGCCCTGTGTGCTCCACTTTTCCACAAATCTGCCCCGGAACCCGTTACCCTAAACGGAGTTCCATGATCTAACCGTCCGCATGTATCCTATGAAAATGAAACGCTGGGCTCTCGCCCTATTCTCGCTTGGCCTCACGATTGCCGCGCAAGCCGCCGACAAGAAACCCAACATCCTCGTCATCTGGGGCGACGATATCGGTACCTGGAACATCAGTCACAACAGCCGTGGCATGATGGGCTATATGACGCCGAATATCGATCGAATCGCAGCGGAGGGCGTCGCCTTCACCGACTACTACGGACAGCAGAGCTGCACTGCCGGCCGGGCCGCCTTCATCAACGGAAGCGTGCCGGTTCGCACCGGAATGACCAAGGTCGGCATTCCCAGTGCGAAGGAAGGGTGGCAGAAAACCGACGTCACCATGGCCACCGTGCTCAAGAGTCAGGGTTACGCCACCGGCCAGTTCGGAAAGAACCACCAGGGAGACAGGGACGAGCACCTGCCCACCATGCACGGGTTCGACGAGTTTCTCGGCAACCTCTATCACCTCAACGCCGAGGAGGAACCGGAGAATGAGGATTACCCGCGCGACATGGTCATGGCCAACGGCAAGACCTTCTATGAGAACTTCGGACCACGCGGCGTGCTCCACTGCAAGGCGGACGGCAAGGGTGGACAGACCATCGAGGACACCGGCCCGCTGACCAAGAAGCGGATGGAGACGATCGATGAAGAGACGCTTGCCGCGGCAAAGGATTTCATCACCCGCCAGGTCAAGGCCGGCAAACCCTTCTTCTGCTGGTGGAATGGAACCCGCATGCATTTCCGCACCCACGTCAAGGAAGAACACCGTCACCCGGGCAACGACGAGTATACCGACGGCATGATCGAGCACGACATGCAGGTCGGTGAACTGCTCAAGCTCCTCGACGATCTCGGCATTGCCGACAATACCGTCGTTCAATACTCCACCGACAATGGCCCTCACTACAATACCTGGCCGGATGCGGGCACCATGCCCTTCCGCAGCGAGAAGAATTCCAACTGGGAGGGCGCCTACCGCGTCCCCGCGTTCGTCCGCTGGCCCGGTCATTTCCCGGCTGGTGTGACCCTCAACGGCATCGTCTCGCACGAGGACTGGCTGCCCACCTTCGCCGCCATCGCCGGAAACCCCGAGATCAAGAATCAGCTTCTCAAGGGGGTTGACCTCAATGGTCGGCACTACCGCAATTATATCGACGGCTACAATCAGCTCGATTACCTCACCGGCAAGGTCGCCGAGTCACCCCGCCATGAGTTCATGTATGTCAACGACGACGGGCAGATCGTGGCCATGCGTTACGACGACTGGAAGGCAGTCTTCCTCGAGAACCGTGGAGTCGCCTTCGAGGTCTGGCGCGAACCGTTCATCGAATTGCGCGTTCCCCTTCTCTTCAATCTGCGGCGCGATCCCTTTGAGCGCGCCCAGCACAATTCGAACACCTACAATGACTGGTTCCTCGACCGCGTGTTCGTTCTCGCCCCCATGCAGCAGCTGGCCGCGAGGTTCCTCATGACCATGCAGGAATACCCGCCCAGCCAGACACCCGGTTCCTTCAACCTCGTCAAGGTTGAGGAGCAGATCAAATCGGCCATGGGCGGCAGATAAACACCGGTTCTTTTCGAGACCGCCATCCGGAAGGGTGGCGGTCTTTTCGCTTTCAGGAATCAAACCCGAAGACCTCACGCCACACTCTCCACTCATGAACACGAACACTTTTGCCTGTGCACTTGTCTTTATCCTCGCCCACGCGATTGCCCCATCGCTCGTCCGCGCTGAAGCCATCCTCGCCCCCCTTCCCTCTTGGAACGACACCGGCCACAAGAACTCAATCGTGACGTTCGTCGAACGCGTCGCGGACGAGTCATCCGATACCTTTGTGCCCGCCCCCGAGCGCATCGCGGTGTTCGACAATGACGGCACGCTCTGGAGCGAACAACCGATGTATTTCCAGGCATTCTTCATCTTCGACCGGATCAAGGTGCTCGCACCGCAACATCCCGAGTGGGTGACACAGGAGCCATTCGCCTCGGTTCTCAAGGGAGACATCAAGGCTGCACTGGCCGGCGGTAAACACGCGCTCGTCGAGTTGGCCATGGCCACCCACGCCGGCATGACGACGGAGGAATTTGAAACAATTGTCACCGAGTGGATCGAGACGGCCCGTCATCCCGAAACCGGCCGGCCCTACACCGAAATGGTATACCAACCGATGCTCGAACTTCTCACTTACCTGCGCTCGAACGGATTCAAGACCTTCATCGTTTCGGGCGGCGGCATCGAGTTCATGCGTCCGTGGGCGGAGCGGGTCTACGGCATCCCGCCCGAGCAGGTGATCGGCAGCAGCATCAAGACAAGATACGAGGTGCGCGACGACACTCCCGTCATCGTCCGTCTCCCCGAGATGAATTTCATCGACGACAAGGAAGGCAAACCGATCGGCATCCATCAGCACATCGGACGGAGACCCATCTTCGCAGCCGGCAACTCGGACGGTGACTTTCAGATGCTCGAGTGGACGACGTCGGGATCACGTCCCTCGCTGGGCGTCTATATCCATCACGATGATGCCGACCGCGAATGGGCCTATGACCGCGATTCGCACATTGGCCGGCTCGCCCGCGGCCTCGACGAGGCCGAACAGCACGGTTGGATTGTCGTAAGCATGAAGGACGACTGGCGAGTCATCTTCAGTGACTAGTGGCCGAACCGGTCGGGCGGGAGTAGGACCCTCCATTGAGGATCGATCTGTAGGGCGGTTCTCCGGTTCGACAGGCTCACCACTCTGAGTCCATCGAAGGGCCGGGTGGTCGCCTGGCGAAGGCCGACGATTCAAGAAGCCAGTTACCGCCAATCCTCGAAGAATCTGCACGAATTCGCGAGCTGGTACCGCCGGTCCTTTCAGAAGTCCAGGCCGTCCGGGAACCAATTCCGGCCTACCTCGATCGGGCAGAAATGATTGCCGTTCGAGCGCAGAGCGCCAGCAACAATGACGGTGAAGGAGCTGTCCAGGGGTTCTTCACCGGCATCATCAAGGCACCCGTCGCTCTGGTAGGCAGCATCGGTTCCTCGATCTTTCCTGTTCAGGGAACACCGCTTGACCGGGAAATGCTCGATGAGAGCGTGCTCGCGCTCCTCGAGGACGATATCCTGAACGCCGCACGCGAATGGATGAATCCCGAATCACGGATCAGGGGAAAGGCCGCCTTGATCTCCAAGTCAGATAAGGACGGCAGGAACATCCGGGTCGTCAACATTCAAGCGTGGAAAGAAAACAAGAGGGTGGCCCATCTTGACGTCACCCTTTCGGGTACGGAAGAGGGACAATGGGAAGTGGTGGACCAGAAGAAGCGGTGAGTCACACCTGACATCCGCGTCGTCATCCGCGGATCTTCAGGAAACCGTCAGGCCGGCTATCGCCAGCCCTTCCTTGATTTGAGCGACCAGCGCGTCGTCCTTTATGTAGCGTCGGATGAGCCAGTCCGCATTCCCGGAGAATCCGGGCCTGAACTCGAGAATTCTTTCTCGAAAACGGACCGCATCGTCGATTCGGCCGAGGTGGGCCAGCGCCACACATTGCATGAGCGGACACCAGAAGCTGCTCGAAGTCGTGGTGGCCATGGCCTCGCTCAAAGCCAAGGCAAAATCGTCGCGCCGCAGGGCTTCAGCCCAGAGCGCACCATGCACAAACCGGGAATGAAACGGATTACCCTGGATGGCCTGCCGAAGCTTCGCGGAACCTCGCTCCCAATCGCCGCAAAGTGTGAGCAAATAGGAGATCGCGTCCAGAAAGAGCAGCGAACCGCCCGCGTTGACCAGTGCGGCCTCGGCATGCCGCCGTGCGGACTTCATGTCATCCATCACGAGGCAGACATACCCGGCAATGGCCTCGGTCCGGCAATCCTGGGGATTCCGGCTCAACCCTTCGAGTGCGAGATCAAGGGCCTCCTCAATCCGAACCGGGATCCCATCGAATCCGAGAGCCCAGAGGTCTGCATAGCAGCGTGCCAGGAACGAACGGGCAATACCGCTTCGAGGATCCTTTCTCACCGCCACCTGAAGCCCGTGAATGACCCGTCCGAAGGCCTCCGGATCGGGAGCAAGCTGCCAGTCGAAATAGCGAAGAATGGCCTCATACGAATCCGGATCGGTGTTGTGCTCGGAAGGAAGCTGCCGGATCTGGTGCCGATAGAGGATGCCCCCTTCGTTGAACATCATGAGCGCCACCTGCCGTGCGGCGTGTTCCAGAAATGCCGCGATTTCAACCTCGGGTTGCGAATGGACAAATTGGCGAGCCCAGATCTGGTAGCCTGTCTCGCATTCAATCAACTGAACATCGAGACTCAATACGGTCCCGTTCCTCAGAAGCGCGCCACGCAGGCAAAGTCCCACTGATAGATTCTCCGGCAATGGGCCCGATGTCGTCGTCGTGGCGGAAATCGGATCGGTCGAGCTGACAAGAACCCTCACATCCCGCCTCTGATCGGCGCCAATGGCAATGTGCATGGACAGGCCGCGGGCGAGATAATCCAGCTCGGGATCACCGGTCAGGTTCGCGAACGGACAGACCACAATGACCGGAGCCTGGTGATCGGACAGGATGTTCCCGAATGTCATGTTCCGCGAACCGGACTCCGGTTCAATCTCCCTCGTCTCGTCATTGCTCAGAAACTCAGGCACATAAGTTCCCTTTGGGAGGACGATCTTTACCAGATGTTGGTCGCGATGCGTCAGATAGTAGTGCTCCAGGGAACGCCGCACCCGCCCGGCCTGCATCCGGACAATGGGATCGGTGCTGGGGTCGAACGATCCCTGTCGATCGAAGACCTCGGTCGCCAACGTATTCTGGGAGATCTCAAACTCCCTGCCCTCCAGTCTGGCCCGAACTACGAAATCGAGAAACCTGCGCGACCGCTCCGACCTGGCAAAGTCGGGGCTGTCGAGAAGCAGGTCGAGGGCACGGAGGACCTCCTGAGCTGAGGGATCACTCATGACGCGGACCTCAACGCTAGCCGAACGGGACTCCTGACAGCAAGTTGCAATCCTGTCGTCCGCAAGGCCGGCTGGAAGCCAGGGTATCACACCGTAAGTTACCCTCCCACCCTTGTCGGTCCCGCAACGACTGAATACAAGAGTGGGTGGATTGCCGGGGCTCCGACGCATGGACCCGTGTGATCCCGAGGCGGGAAACCATGAAGCCACCGATGAATACGCATGGCGATGGAGCCATGGAACACTGGACCTGTCTGTTGCGGGTCCTTCCCGACCGGAGGGCTCAGATTGAGCGCTCTTACCGGGTCTCGTCGGATTTCCGGGAAATCTGCGATGACTATGCCGATTGCGTGGCAATTCTCGAGACGATCGCCGGCGGCTCCCGGAGAGAGCCAACCGCAGTCGCCGACTACGAGGAAATGCGGGAACGGCTCGAACAGGAGATCCGCGAATGGCTGGCGAGCAACCCTCTGTGACCGTTCTGCAGGGCGGCCGAACCCGACCAAGAGCAGAGGCATCCCGGTTCGGCGAACATTCTGCGCATCCCACCGCCTCCAGTGCCGTGCGAATCGGGCCTGATTTGCCGTCGAAAGCAATCGGCCTGGTCCTTATCGTTGCGAGTGTCTTGTCCACGCCGCTGTCTCAAGCCCAGCAGATGTCACCCCGAACCTACTGGCCGGCTCCGGAGGGAACCAGGGTTGTTGTCACCGGTTACGCCTTCGCCGACGGCAACGTGCTCACCGATCCTTCGCTGCCTGTCGAAAGCATGGACTCACAGATCCACACCGCCATCCTGTCCTATATGCAGACGTTTGGTCTTCTGGGCCGGACGGCCAATATTCTCGTTGAAGTGCCCTACTCCTGGGCCCGGTCGAAGGGCTTCCTGCTTGGAGAGCCGGTCCAGCGAACCTACTCGGGCGTCAACGATCTCGGCGTGGCCCTGGGGGTGAATCTGATCGGCGCTCCGTCCATGGGACCCAAGGAATTCGTGGATCTGCGAGCGAATCCCCGTCCGATCGTTGGAGCGAGCCTCAAGGTGGTCGCACCGACCGGCGACTACGACTGGGGTAGACTGCTCAATCTTGGAACCAATCGATGGGCTTTCAGACCCCGGGTGGGTTGTATCCTGCCACTTACCTCCAGGTGGCATTTGGAACTCGAAGCCGGCGCCTGGATTTTCACTGATGACAACGACTTTGTCGCTGGTGAACGGAAACAGAACCCCATCGTCTCAGGTGAAGTCCACATCGTGAGACGTTTCAAGCCCGGCTTCTGGATGTCGTTGGAATCCACCTACTTCAAGGGCGGCCGGCAGACGATAGGCGGCGATCGATTGGTGGACGAGCAGGACAACCTCAGGGCCGGGGTCACCGTCGCGCTCCCCGTCGCCAAGAACCAAGTGATCAAAATTGGTTTCAGCACCAGCGTCGTCACCGATTTCGGGAACGATTTTGATGAAGGCCTGATCACCTACGGAATCGCTTTCTGACCTCTAACCGAAGACATGACCGTTTATAAATCGCATATCCGATCCCTGCCATGAGAACGAAGGCAGCGATAATGCACGCACTTGCCCTCTCCTGCGGCACCCTTCCAACCTATGCCCAGGACGTTCTGCCATTCCCTCCCAACCGATGGGCGGCACCGTCGGGCCGTCCATGCAGGAATCCGTCCACAAGTGGCGCGAGCAGCCGCGCCACCGGCACGGTACGGCGCACCCTGCCCGCGGCTTTCACGGTCTCGGAGACGTTCGACGTGGGCATGGACACCAGCTCGCCGGTGGCCAACGACTACTTCGAGAAGGCGCCCTTCGAGTTCGAACGGACGCTGAAAAAGCTCCACTTCAAGAACCTACCGGCCAGCGATCCGGGCTTCATGCCCTCGCCGGAGGACGACTGATGGTCGACGGGAACACATCCGCGTCGCGAGGGGGTGGGCTACGTAAGATGAGGTCGTAGGAAAAATAGAAATCTATGGGACAAATAAGACACATAAAACGACTATGGGTAAAACCGAGTAACTCAAGAATAGAGGAAACAATGAAATCATCAAAGACCGCAATTCTGTCTTTAAGTGTGTTCACTATTGCGCTCTGCAGCCAGGCAGCCGCCGCGCTAAAGAGTGGAGACGGCAACGCCATCCCCTATCCGAAAAAAGAATGGAAAGGGGTCCAGGGGAAAACCCTGGCGGACTCAAAACCCTATTTTGTCGGGCAGCCCAAAGCGCCTGATGGGGCACCCAATGTACTGGTCATCATGCTCGATGACGCCGGTTATTCGAATGCGACATCTTATGGGGGCGTCATGCGCACCTCCACTTTTGACCGAATCGCCAATGAAGGCATCCGATATACGCATATGTCCGTCGCTGCAGTTTGTTCCCCCACCCGGGGCTCACTGTTGACCGGCTACAATATTCACCAGATCGGCACCGGCATCATATCGGAGTTCGCCACCGGCTATCCGGGGTACAACTCGCAGATTGATTACACCACCCCATCCATTGCCAGGATCCTGACCGACAATGGCTATGCCACGGCCGCCTTCGGCAAATGGCACAATACCCCCATGGAAGAGGCCTCGCCAGCCGGTCCGTTTGAGAGCTGGCCGACCGGTATCTGGGGGTTTGAGTATTTCTGGGGATTTTTGGGCGGCGAGACCAATCAGTTTCATCCGTTATTGTACGAAAACACCACGGCTATTGACACCCCGGCAACAAATGCCGATGGATCGGAATTCCATCTATCCCAGGGGATGGCCGATCAGGCCATCCAGTGGCTGGACAACTGGAAAGGCCTTCGGGATGTGCCTTTCTTTATCTACTACACGCCGGGTGCGGTTCATGCGCCCATCCAGGTGCCAAAAGAGTGGCGTGACAAGTATACGGGACAATTTGATGACGGATGGCATGCCTACAGAGCGCAGCAGCTGGAACGCCAGAAAAAACTGGGCCTGGTGCCCAAAGACGCCAGGATGGTGGACTGGCCGGAAGTCCTGCCCACATGGGATTCCTTCAGCAAGGAGGGGAAGGCGTATCTGGCACGGCAGATGGAGGTCAATGCCGCTTTTCTGGAACATGTGGATTATCACATCGGGCGTCTCATCGAGCATCTTGAGGAAATGGGCGAGCTGGACAATACCCTGATTATTTATCTGACCGCCGACAACGGCGCCACGGCGGAAGGAACCCCCACTGGCACATTTTCCGAGCTCCTGATGCAGAACGGGTTCCCGCCGCTGACCATGGAACAGCAGCTGGAAAAACTCGAAGAGTTCGGCGGGCTGGATGCCTGGGGCGGGCCGCACATGGCGAACCATTTTTCCGTGGCATGGGCCTACGCATCCTCCACCCCGTTCCAGTGGACCAAGCAGATGGCGTCCCATTTCGGCGGAACAATGTCCGCTACAGCCATAAGATACCCCAAAGCCATCGAGGCAAGGGGCGAATGGCGAAGACAATTTCAGAATATCACCGACCTCGTTCCAACTATTCTGGAGGTAACAGGTGTTCCTGCACCCGACTATGTGAACGGCCAGAAACGAAAGCCGTATCCGGGAAAATCGCTCACCTATGCATGGAACAATCCCGATGCCAAAACCAACCATCCCACCCAGTATTTTGAAATGCTGGGATTTGTGGGGTTGTATCACGATGGCTGGACCATTGCCGGGAAACCGTATCGCATTCCCTGGTCGATGGATCCTCAAGCCATGGCGAAATTCGACCCCCTTAATACCGAATGGGAATTGTACAACATTGAAAAAGATCCCATCCAGCAGGTGAATGTGGCGGACAAGTACCCGAAAAAAGTCAAGGAACTGGAAACACTGTTCTGGGAAGAGGCGGACAAGTACGATGTCTATCCTATCGGCGGTTCTATGGGTAGACCGCTGCAACCGGAATCCAATCCGCAGCGGGCCGGGAAAAAACACTGGGAACTGACACCCAATGTGTACCGGGTTCCCGAGCTGGCCGGACCTGAGATCAAATCAACCAACTATGAGGTCAATGCCTATATAACGGCTGATGATACGACCGAGGGTGTGATTTACGCGGTTGGCGAACATATTGGCGGACAGGCGCTGTTTATCAAAGACGGAAAGTTGAGATACAGCTACTCCACCCTTGGCCTGTATTGGCATGATTTTGACGGGGACGTGAAAATCCCTGCCGGGGATCTTAAGATCACCCTGAAACACACAATGAAAGAACCTGTATTGAATGGGCCTTCAACTGTCGAACTCTTTATCAATGATTCAAAAGTGGGTGAAATGGACATTACTGCGACTGTATATGGTTCTTATACAGCTCATGAAACATTCGATATCGGCCGTGATGAAGGCATGCCGGTGAATGAGGAATATGCAGACAAAGGCAAATTTATATTTACACCGGGACAGTTGCACAAGGTGGTATTCGACATCAAGAATCCCGAACAGGTAGTGGAAGCCTCTGCGTACAGCATCATTGAGTAGGTTGACGTCTTATCTGAAGGAAAAACCGCAAGGGCTGCGGCCGCGATCCGGTGGCCTCACCCATGCGGACTCGAAACCCCGTTGCACTGGCCGGCGTATACCACCAGGCGGCGACGGGGAGGACATATGAGGTGTTTTGCGGCATTCGACGCCGTTGTCCCCGATGGACGCAAAGACCCCCGTGGTCGGCGGTGGCAGAGCGAACTCCGACGAATTCAAAAGGAGACAGAATATGAGAACGATGAAAGTGAACTTGCTAGCGCTCCCCCTTTCGGCAGCCTTACTGTCGAGTTGCGCACGACAAGATACAACGCCACCCGCCGCCCCTGAGCAACCTGCGGTACTGAGCGACGGCGCCGATGCCAAGTTCGATCGTGTGGATGATGTACACCAGGTGCGATTCATCGAAATCTTCCTTGTGGGCCGCGAGGCAGGCACGGGGAACATAGTCGCCGCCGTCTACAACAGCATGAACACGGCAAAGGGCATCCCGGCGTCGAAAGACACTGCCCCGCAAGCGCTGCTCGAGGGCCTCGATTTCGATCACATCAAGAGGCAATACGGCGTCCTCGGTGCGTCCTTGAACGGCCCGAAACTCTCCCTTCCCGATTGGGTGGAAATCGATGTCGGGGTCGAAAGAGATTTCAACGGTCTTGCAGCCGCGTGGGTCGCCCAACTGAACATGGGCAACAACACCAGCGTCGGTGACATGCCGCCCTACACGCCCGTGACTATCGCCCGGGACAGTGGGTTGGGTTGGAACAAGGGCAGGACCGTGATTCTCCTTGACGATGCTGAAGGCAACACCTGGATCATGAAGGGGTTCGAGTTGGGCCTCGAACCGCAATATACGTATGATGAATTCCTGGCCGCCTTGCCAGGCGTTTACCGGAAGCTCCCGGAGGGCTGGAAGGTGCGGGTCAAGACGCTGGAGGAGGATCTGATCGAGAGGCCGGAAGGCGGAGTCGCCACCATCATGCCGGACGAGTTCTTCAACGTCTATGACAAGACCGGACCAGGCATGACCAACTACAAGCCCTAGTCATTCGATAACGGGTCGACCTGACAACTCAGTGGTGGGTTGACGCTCACCACCTCCGGGCGACCCATTTCGGCCGAATGACCGCAAGAAATACAGAGTCGGCGAGAACGCCGGTTACAAGCTCGACGGGAACGGAGGCATCCCTTTTGTCATCGCCGCTGAGCCACCCGGGGGCGTACCGGACGAGAACCGGCGCCCGATCGAACGGAAGGATCCGGATATGAACATGGTCCTGCGGGTCTATGCCCCGGATCTGGAGAAAATGAAAACCTGGAAAGCGCCGAAGAGAAGCTCACTCCCGCTGAGGCGAAGGAACCCGAGGTCATCATCGTCCCCGGAATCAAGGATCATAATTGGAACGTCCAACTTCACGACAACTACTCGCGCTGGTGGCACATGATCGGCAGCCAGTTCAGTGCGCCCGGCTCCCTCCGGCGGTTGCTGATCGGCCCGAACTGGAGCGGCAAGCTGCCCGACGGATTCGTCGGGGCCGACATCGTGCCGTCCGAGTCCGACTTTGCCGGCATGGAGAAGGTCCGTGGTCCGGGCAAGCTCACCGGCGTGGACTACCTCCGCTGGGTCAGCCTGGTGCTGAAAGATCCCAGTTTCACCAAACAGACCGGCAGCCTTCGTGAAGTCACCGCCTTTGCGCGTTTCGAGCGCCTTGGGCTCAAGACCGGCACGCCGTTCGATCCCGATTGAACTCGACGCGCACCGAACCTGATCACCTGCACCATGATACCAGTCATTCACCAGAGGCTGTCTCCCGGCTCCGGTTCAGAATTCGGCCCCGGCGCCATGTATGAAGCCTCCCTCGGCGGTCAGAAATTCAATTTCTATTCCGTCAAATTGCCTCTCCTGCGCCATCGGAGGTTCGCGTCGCGCCTGAGCTAAAGAAAGCTGACACGGTCACCGGACCAGATCCCGGACTCTCCAGAAGCTGGTCGGTTCGTTGAATTGACGGTGAAAGTCTGGGTATCGACTCCACTGCTCGCCTGCCTGTTGGTCCTGACCGGATGCGTATCCAGGCAGGGCCCGGAAGTCCACGGCTCCGACGGGTCATCCCTGGTTGTTTGTTGAGGACGGATGGAAGCCTTTCGGTCTGCCCAGCCTGGCCGGAAATAGGGCTCATCCTGACACCAATAGAATATCAGGCAGTAACGGTTGACCCCTTAACTGAATCCTGGTCGCAGGTGGATGACAGCCACGCCCATGCATTCGGATTGAACAGTGGAGATTGCAATCGGCGGCAAATAGCCTACCACCCAGAGCGATGAAGACGCTTTCTGACGGTTCCACCCTGCTATTCAACGGCGACTCGATCACCGACTGCGGCCGGGCCCGGCCGGTCGGCGAACGCGACGGTCTCGGCGAGGGCTATGTTGCCTTCGTCAACGGCCTCCTCGCGGTGCGGCAGCCCGAAAAGAAAGTCCGGGTGCTGAATACCGGGGTCAGCGGCAACCGGGTCATCGACCTCCAGATCCGATGGGATGAAGACGTCATCGCGCTTCACCCCAACTGGCTCTCCATTCTCATTGGAATCAACGATGTCTGGCGGCACTTTGACAATGCCCTCAACCCGAATCAGGTTGCCATCGACCGTTACGAGGAAGTCTACCGCGGGTTGCTCGACCGCACCCGTCCCGGACTCGACGGTCTTGTCCTGATGACTCCCTATTTCATCGAACCCCGCCCGGAGGACGCGATGCGGATTCAGATGGATGCCTACGGGGCGGTGGTTCGCCGCCTGGCCGCGGACTATGACGCTGTCTTTGTCGACCTCCAGGCCGCCTTTGACCGCGTGCTTGCCCATTGCCCCTCACAGTCGCTGGCCGGCGACCGTGTGCACCCGAACAAGACCGGTCACATGATTATCGCCGAATCGTTTCTGGAAGCCTTGGGAATCCGGTAAATCCAACCACCCCGCTCCGACCGGTTGGTCGCCCGCCTGTGTCCGCCTGACCGCATTCATTCGCCTGCATCAACTTTGCCGACCTCGGCCGACATTCTGTAATAGGTGAGGCCGTCCGAATCGTCGACGAATTCGCCCCGCACCTGAAAGCCAACCCGCTGGTAGATCTTCTGGGCCCATTCATTCTCCTTCACCACGATGAGGCACACCCTCTCCACCTCTCGCCTCTTCGCTTCCGCCATGACCTCCCGGACCAGTCGGGTTCCGATTCCCCTACCCTGAAAATCGTCGGCCACACCCAGGCCGAGATCAGGCTCCGCTGAATCCAGGTGCCAGAGGAAACCCCATCCCACGATGATGCCCGAACACCAGGCCACCCGGTCAAACTTGATGTCCCGGTCCGGTTGGTTGTCGCGGGCGATGGCACGGCATACCCGGATGGTCGTCTTCGTCCCGAGCGGCCGGAAGGTGCGAAGCGAGGCCCGACTCAAATTGTTGTAGAATTCACAGAGATCGGGTCCATGCTCGGGACCCAACCGGCTGAACCTGATCGAGGCCGGTGACTTCCCCATGGTCGAAGATCTGACAGAAAACAGAGCTCCGCGCAAGGCGACACACTTCAAACCGTGGAGAATGATCGTTTGGGGATTGGTCTGCCTTGCCGTCTTTTCGACCAGCGGATGTGTCTTCCTGCGCCTGCTTGAGTTGAAGAACCAACTGGTTGAGTTCGATCAGAACTTCACCGTCGACCGTTCGGATGGACTCACCATCACCTGCCTGAATCCCGTCATGCTCGAGCAGGACATGTGGTTGCTCGGTCTGCCGCCGACCACCCGTGAATCCACCGGGGACGGGGTCGTCTGGACCCTCATCTTTGAAAAGCTCTACCCGGAGATTCCACAGGAACCTCCCGATTTCGACCTTTCCGTAAGCCTGGGATTCGTTGAAGGCAAACTCACGGGGTTTCACCTGGGCGAGGAATACTTCACCCTGATCCCGAAGGATGCCATCCTCATGACGATCAAGTCGCTGGGTCAGCTGAAGATCGACACCGCCGGTCGCAGGGCTGTTCTCGACATCGAGGAAAGCGATGCGCCCGAATGGAACTTTCGGGCACCGAAGAAGCCGGACATCGTCGCCACCCTCGGAGCGCCCTATCTTGAAGAGGGCGATGACGACGGCGGCACCATCCTCGAATACCACTACCGGCTCGTTCCGCCGCCCTCCGCATCAGCCCCGGATCAACCGGAAGATACGGGCAAGAAATACCTCATCCGTATCGTCTTTTCCCGGACCGATCACATCCTCAATGTTTCCGGAACCCTTCCCCTGGTGGGAAGCATCAATATCAGCTACGAATAGGACATGATCATCATCATCAACGGCGCACTCGGAGTCGGCAAATCCAGCGTGGCCGAGGAACTGCATTGGAAGTTTGAGAAGTCCGTCCATTTGGACGGCGATCACATCGGAGCGGTCCACCCTTTTGAGATCTACGACGAAACGCGAACCCTCCACCTGCACCGCACGCTGGAACTGCTGGTCCGATTCCACCGGGAAAGCGGCTACCCTGACATTGTCATCAACTACATCTTCGAAAACGCGGCCCAGCTGCGGCAACTCAAGGACCTGCTGAGGCCGTTGGACCCGGACCTGCGCAGTTTCCGCCTGATCTGTGACCCGGCCGAACATGAAGCACGAGTGCGGCGGCGCGGGCGGAATTCACTCGATTGGGAGCTCAAGCGCCATGTTGAGCTCACCCGCATCCAGGATGAGGCCGCCCGGGTCGGCGACATCGGCAGACCGATCGACACGACGGGATTGACCGCGGCAGAAGTCGCGGAAATCATCTGGGCGCTGGCACATTCCGAATGACCCCATGGCGACGGACACCCGATCTCAATCCCGACCATGAGCTGGGTCACCGCAATCTGGTCCATGGTTGCATCGGCGTGCCTGACGCTTGCGGCCATGCATGTGCTTGTCTGGTCGAGACACCGGGCCTCGTGGGCCAACCTGGCATTCGGGCTGGCCGCCACCGGAGTGGCCGGCATCGCGGCCGGTGAACTGATGATGATGCGGTCAGCCACACCGGAGGAGCTTGGCTCCACCGTCCGCTGGACCTACCTGGCCGTCGCCGTGGTTGTGATCGCCCTCGTCGGCTTCGTCCAGGCCAGCTTCGGGAACGGCCGAAAATGGCTCGGCTGGTCGGCCGTGTCGCTGCAGATCCTGGCCTTGGCCCTCAACTTCGCTACAGGGGCGAACATCATCCAGCGCGACATCACCGCGCTGCGACAAATGGATTTCCTCGGGGAAACCATTTCAGTGGCTGCCGCCTATACAACCAATTTCTGGATACACGTCGATCAGCTCTGCGCGCTCTTCCTCGTTCTATATGTCGCGGACGCGACCGCTAGATTGTGGCGCAGAGGAGATCCCGGGGAACGTCGGCGCGCCACGAGGGTGGGCGGCTCCATCCTGGGCTTCATTCTCCTGGCAACCGGATACAGCGCCCTGGTGGACAACCAGGTGATCCAGTCGCCGTATTTCATCAGCCTGCCGTTTCTCGCCATCGTCCTGGTCATGGGTTTGGAGTTGAGCCGGGATCTCCTGCGCTCGGGACAACTGGTGCAGGAACTGCGGACAAGCGAGTCCCGTCTGCTGACCAGCCGCGCCGAGTTGAGCGACCAATTGCAGTTTGAGCGCATGGTCACCGAGCTTTCCGCCACACTGATGCATGCGCCCGCCGCCAAGGTGGAAGAAGTCATCATCGCGGCCATGGGGCGAGTCGCAGATCTTCTCGGATTCGAGATCGCGGTGTACTCGCTGCTCTTCGGCGGGGGAACGGGACTGGTCGCTTATGTCTGGAACAAACCTGGGTTTCCCGGGATGCCGTCCAACCTGACGGAGAAGGACTTCCCCTGGAAGGCACGGGAACTGTCCGCCGGGCGGGACACCCATATCCGCACCATCGACGACTTTCCTCCCGAAGCCAGCGTCGATCGCGCCACCTATCTACGGTACGGCATCAAGTCCTCCTTCGATGTTTCCATCATGATGGGCGGGCAGCCGGTCGGGGTTTTCAGCCTGGGTTCATTCCGGAAAGAACAGTCGGTGCCGCCACAGATCATCCAGCGGCAACGCATCGTGGGCGACTTGTTTGCCAACGCCATCCTCCGCGCCGAGTCGGAAACCGCCCTGCGCGAGAGCGAACGCCGGCTGGATCTGGCGGCCGAGGCCGCCAACCTTGGACTGTGGTTCTGGAATACGCAGGAGAACACCATGTGGGCCACGCGGCGCGCCAGGGATCTCTTCGGGTTTCCTCCGGAAACGGCCCTCACCTACGAGATGTGGCTCGAGCGACTCCACCCGGAAGACAGACCCGTGATCGAGGCGGCGCTGGCCGAAGCGAGAGATCACCAGGGTATTTATGACACGGAGTACCGCATCATGCGCCCCGACGGCGAGGTGCGCTGGATTGCCGCCCGCGGTGAGGTCGCCACCGATCCCGGAAGTGAATCCACATCGATGACCGGCGTTGTTGTCGACATCACGGAACGCAGACGATCCGAGCGCGAGATCGAGCAGCAACGGAGTGAGCTGGCCCATCTCTCCCGAGTTTCCACGGTGAGCGAGCTGTCGGGTTCGCTGGCGCACGAACTCAACCAGCCACTGGCCATCATCCTGACCAACGCCCAGGCCGCCCTGCGTTTCCTCGCGCAGGACCCCCCGGATCTGAGCGAAGCCCGCGATATTCTTAACGACATCGTTTCCGAAGACCAGCGTGCCGGCCAGATCATCCAGAAGCTGCGCTCTTTGCTCAAGCACGGGGAAACCAGTCTTCGCTGCCTCAGTGTCAACGACACCATTGACGAAGTCCTCCAGCTCGCGCGCAGCGACCTTATTGAGCAGGGGGTCACCGTGCGCCGCAACCTGTCCGGGGTTCGGCCCAAGGTCATGGCCGACAGTATCCAGCTCCAGCAGGTCCTCCTCAACCTGGTCCGCAACAGCTGTGATGCCATGACCGACAACCCGGTCTCCGGAAAGCATCTCACCCTGGCAACATCGCACCACGACAACCAGGTCCGGATCTCGGTCTCGGACACCGGATGCGGGCTTCCGGCGGACCTGGAAAGCGTATTTGAATCGTTCTACACGACCAAAGAGCAGGGGCTGGGTCTCGGCCTCTCCATCTGCCGCTCGATCATCAGGGCACACAAGGGACGATTGTGGGCGGAGACACCGGACGGTGGCGGAGCGGTCTTCTGCCTGGAGCTGCCGGCCGTGGAGACGGCGCGGGCGGAGACCGGATAAACGATCGGGCCTGTCTTGTTGCGGCGATATGATTTCCGAAGAGACCCTGTCGGTGCGGGAACCCGGTGACAGCTCCGCCAAGGGCTCCCGCAACCGGGTATGTTTCCGAATCCGAAGCCGCCCGGAAGGCAGTCCGGATTCCCAATGGAAAACTCAAGTCGCTCGACAATCCGGCCGCCAAACCCGAGACTGACGTGAACCAGTTGACGGAGACACCTGTGCGCAGAAGCGCTTTCGGCGACTGGGCGGATTGCCTGTTCGCAGGCGTCTAAAACGCCGTCTGCAGCGTTCCGCACCCAAAACACTTGACTCCCGAACGTCCGCTCATCCAGCCACCGATGCCACCCTCCACTCCCACAGTCTTTCTCGTCGACGACGAACCCGGAATGCGCAAGGCCCTCTCGAGACTGCTCGGGGCGGAGGGATTCAAGGTACGTGCTTTCCCTTCAGCGAAAGCCTTCCTTGATTCGTATCGCGAGGATGAATCCGGTTGCCTGGTCCTGGACATTGCAATGCCGGACCTTGATGGCCTCGAACTCCAGGAACGGCTCTCACACTCCGGAATCCTTCTGCCGATTGTGTTTCTCACGGGTCGCGGTGACATACCCATGACGGTCCAGGCCATCAAGGCCGGTGCCGTGGACTTCCTCACCAAACCGGTCAACGACGAAGCCCTCCTGAACGCAGTGCGTGCAGCCCTGCAACGCGCGGAGGAGCAGCACGAGCGGATAGCGGAGGCAGCCCATCTGCGACAGCGGCACGGCCGACTGACGCCCCGTGAGGCCGAAGTAATGCGGTATGTGGTTGCCGGACACCTGAACAAGCAGATTGCCGCCGAGTTGGGAACTGGCGAACAGACGATCAAGGTTCACCGCGCCCGGGTCATGAAGAAGATGGGTGTCGAGTCACTGGCTGACCTGGTGCGTGCCGGCGAACGCCTGGGCCTGAGCAGGCCGGTGATCAGGGATCCGTAGTCGCGATCAGGGGCCCGGTCCGCAGCCGACCGACCGATTGCCGCTCACTGATGACCCGTGACGACGTTCCCTGCGGGGTTCACTCTTCCATTGAACCAAGGTGCAATAGACAGAAAGCCGTTCCCGTGACAGGATGCGGACCTGTGTTCCAAACCTCGCCACTTATAGCCATCCTGGACGACGAGCCGCAGATGGGCAAAGCCCTGAGCCGTCTTCTCAGGACCCATGGACTCGAGGTGACGGCCTTTACGGACGGCCGGAGCCTGCTTGAGTTCTGCGCTTCAAGATTGCCCGATTGCCTCCTGCTGGACCTGCACATGCCAATCATGAGCGGGTTCGACCTGCTCGAGTGTCTTGCCGGACAGCGCATGCCGTTCCCCGTAATCGTCATCACCGGGCACGACCAGCCGGGTAACGAGGCGCGGGTGCGGGCCCTTGGAGCCATGGACTATCTCCTCAAACCACTTAATGAACCCGAGCTAATGGCGGTCATTGAAAGAGTGATCCCCAAAGGAAGTCCGTTTCCTGTGCCCGCTCACATTCAATCCCGGATATCGAAATCATGAATACCATACGCAAACAAAATTTCCTCGCCGCTCTGTTCGTCAGCGCGGTGACGGCAACCACCTGGGCCGCCGAGCCGCCGAAAATGAAGATGACGACGGACATCCCCGAGTCGATCATCACGCCGGACTATGTTTCGACCCGCATCGGCACGCTGTCATTTTTCGACGGGTATCCCGACGACGCCACCACGCAGCTGGTTTACGACAACCTGGACTTCATCAATGGCGTAAAGGCGTTCCTCAATGCCGTGCCGGGAGCCTCGGCGGAAGCCTTTCGCACCGGTTGGGCCACCCAGGGGGCGGACAACAACCAAACGGTGATCATCATGGAAGACCTGATGGACTCCAGGTCACTCTATCTCACCCCCAACACGGAGAGCATCTACCACATGGCCTGGTATGACACCAGCGAGGGACCCCTGGTCATCGAAACCCCGCCCAATGTGCTCGGCATCATTGATGACCACTGGTTCAAATATGTGGGCGACTTCGGCAACGCCGGTCCCGACCGGGGCAAGGGCGGCAAGTATCTCCTGCTTCCTCCCGGATACGAAGGTGATATCCCGGAAGGCTACCACGTGCTGCGCTCGAAGACTTACGGCAACCTGATGTTTTACCGGGGTTTTCTCGACAATGGGAGCACGGCCACCGCCCTCAAGAATACGAGAAAATACTACCGGGTATATTCGTTGAAGGACGCCGACAACCCACCACCGATGGAATTCATCAACGTCTCCGGCAAGGCATTCAACACCATCCACGCCAACGATTTTGGATTCTTCGAAGAAGTGAATGCCATCGTCCAGTACGAGCCAAATGAGGCCTCGGATCCGGAGACCCTGGGCCTGTTGGCCTCCATCGGCATCCAGAAGGGCAAGGAGTTTGCCCCATCTCCCCGGATGAAGGCGATTCTGACCGACGCGGTGGCCGTGGCCAACGCCACCGCCCGGGCGCTTTCCTTCCGGCCCCGCCTGGAGGGCGTCTATTATTTCGATGACCGCCAATGGTTCACCAACTTCCATGGGGGCAGCTACGAATTCCTGCTGGAGCCGGGCGTGCGCAACCTGGAGGGACGGGTCCTGTTCCATTACTACGCGACGGGAATCACCCCGGCCATGGCCATGAAAATGGTGGGAGTTGGATCGCAATACGCCGCCGCCACCACGGATGCGGAAGGCAATCCGCTCGATGGCAGCAAGAACTACCGAATCCGTCTGCCTGCCGGCATCCCCGCGAGAGACTTCTGGTCCTTCGTGGTTTATGACAACCAAACCCGCTCCATGCTGCAAACCGACCAACAGTTCCCCAGTATCAGCAGCCAGCGGAAAGACGTGGTCATCAACGCCGATACCTCGGTGGATCTCTACTTCGGGCCGACCCCACCGAAAGGACACGAATCCAATTGGGTGCAGACGGTTCCCGGCAAGGGTTGGAACGTCCTCATGCGCCTCTACGGACCGGAGCAGGCGTGGTTCGACCAGACCTGGAGGCCCGGCGACTTCGAACTGGTGAAGTGATTTGACGAACTGCGCCCGCAGTCGCAAGGCGACCGCGGGCGCAGGCAGGTAATCAACCAACGGCTACTTGATTGTGAAGTCGACACACCATCTGCCTGCACTGCTGGCCGCCATCCTGGGCCTGTCCGGAATTCTCTGCCCGGCTCCGGCTGCGGAGGGCCCCGGGGACGAATCCCACCTCGTCCATGTGGGCAACACGACCGTGGAGTATTTCAGTGTCGGGAAAGGCGAGACGGTCGTCCTGCTGCCGGGTGGCAGCCTGAGCGTGAATTACCTCGCGAATCTTGCCCGGTCGCTGGATGCGTCCGGTTACCGTGCGGTGCGGATCAATCCGCGTGGGGCGGGCGCGAGCACCGGAACGGCGGAGGGCGTGACCCTGCACACTTTGGCGGACGATGTCGCCGGGGTGATCAAACAATTGGACGCCGGTCCGGTTTGGGTTGCCGGTCATGCATTCGGCAACCGCGTGGCGCGGATGCTCGCCTCCGACCATCCGGAGTTGGTCAAAGGTGTCATTCTGCTCGCTGCAGGTGGGAAGGTCGCCCCGACTCCTGATGCGCAGAAAGCCCTGGCCTCGATCTTCGATTCTGGCACATCCGATGCCGACTATCTGGACGCCATGCAATATATGGTGGGTGATCCGGCCGACAAGGCGTTGGCCGGCGAAGCCCTCAGGCAGAGCCGTGCACCGAACGCCGGACCGATTCAGCGTACCGCGGAAATGTCCACCAGACTCACCGACTGGTGGGCGCCGGCCGGGAATATACCCTTCCTTATTCTGCAGGGGGCAAACGATCAGGCCCCTCCCCCGGAAAACGGACGGCTGCTCAAGGCCGACCTCGGAGATCGCGCCACGCTCGTGGACATCCCGGGCGCAGGGCATCTGATGGTAGTGACCAAGCCTGATGTTGTCTCCGAAGAGATCGAAAAGTTCATCCGGCAGCACGCAAATGCCGGGAAATGAACCCGTTCTATCCCTTACTATCAGTTTTGGGATTTCCAGTTAACGAACCTGAATCGGCTAATTGGATTAGCTCCAAATGCAATCGATGAAAGCAAGACGCTCAATGCCCGTGCTGCTGCTCGCAGCCGCAGGATTTGCCACAGCGGCCACGTCAGTCTTTGCGGCCGAGCCCACCAGCGCCGGCCAGGACGCGGCGGCGGCGGAACTGGCCAAGCAGCTTTCCAATCCGGTGGCCGCCCTCATCAGCGTACCGCTGCAAAGCAACTTTGATTTCGGCGCGGGTCCGGATGGCGACGGGCTCCAATACAAACTGAATGTCCAGCCGGTCATTCCCATCACCCTGAACGACGATTGGAACCTCATCTCACGGACGATCGTTCCCTACGTTTACCAGGACAAGTGGATCAATACATCAAGCCAATCCGGTCTTTCAGACACGGTGCAGAGTCTCTTCTTTTCACCCAAAGAACCGACATCCGGCGGCTGGATCTGGGCAGTCGGGCCCGTCTTCCTGCTCCCGACCGCCACCGATGACCTGCTGGGCACCGAGAAGTGGGGCGCTGGACCGACCGCACTCGTCTTGAAACAGGAAAACGGCTGGACCTACGGCGTGCTCGCGAATCACCTCTGGTCTTTCGCCGGCAACAGCAATCGGGCGGAGGTCGATGCCACCTTCCTCCAGCCCTTCCTCACCTACACGACCAAGAAGCAAACCACCTACGGCCTCAACACGGAGTCCACCTACGACTGGATAAACAGCCAGTGGACCGTGCCACTGAACCTGACCATAAGCCAGCTTGTGAAGATCGGCGGCAAGCCAGTCTCGCTCATGCTCGGCGGGAAATACTACGCCGAGAAGCCGGCCAACGGTCCGGATTGGGGACTGCGTTTTCAAATCACGCTCCTGTTCCCAAAATGAGAATGTCTGATCTCATGCCTGGGGAAAATCCAGGGATACAAAATGAGATCGGATCCACGCCGTCAGCCATTCACGCCAAATAGCATGAAACCCAGATCCAACATGAAAGTAAAACACACCTTGCCCGGGCTGCTCGTCGCAGCCGCAGCCCTGTCCGCAACCCTCGGCGCCGCCTCCGCGGCACCGCCCAAATATAAGGCCGATGTGCCCTCGAGACTGATCACCCCTGATCGGGTACAGACGGGGATGTTGGGCGAACTCGACTTCACGGACGGCATGCCCAGTGAGACCACGGTCAGGAAGACCTACGATTTCCTCGACCTGTCCCGCTCCGTCGATGCGTTTCTCAACGGTATCCCGCCCACGTCCATCTACGCCATGCTGGAAGGCCTCAAGCAGGCCGGCGCGGAACCGGGCGACCTCGTGCTGTGGGAAGACCTCTATGACGCCCGCAGTCTGCTTCTGACGCCTCAGACGACCACGCCCTATGCCTTTGCCGAGATCAACGTCAAGGCGGAGCCGGCCATCGTGGAAGTCCCCGCCGGGCGCCTCGTCGGTGCGGTGGACGATGCGTTCTTCCGCTGGGTGACGGACTTTGGCGTGACCGGTCCCAATCAGGGCAAAGGCGGCAAGTATGTCTTTGTGGGTCCGGATTATCACGGCGAGCTGCCCGATGGCTATCGCGTCGTGAATACCCCCACCTACCGCAACTGGATGTTCCTGCGGGCGCTGGTCAAGGACGGCGACCTGGAAGCGGCCACGCTGGGACTGAGGACCCAGTTCCGCATCTTCCCCCTCTCCAAGCTGGCGAACCCGCCCAAGGGAAAAGTGGTCAACGCTTCAGGAGCGAAAATCAATACGATCCACGCCAACGATTACAACTTCTGGGAGGAATTGAATGCCGTCGTCCAGTACGAGCCCGCCGATGCCTTCAATCCTGAAATAGTGGGTCAGTTCGCCGCCATCGGGATCAAGAAGGGCAAACCCTTCGCGCCGGACGCCCGGATGAAGAAGATCCTCGAAGAGGGCGTGGCCGTCGGCAATGCCACGGCCCGCTCGATCACCTTCCGGCCCCGCTATGAGAGCGCCTATTTCTACCCGGGCAAGCGCCAGTGGTATTCCTGTTTCACGGGTGGCAGCCACGAATTCATGAACAATGGCGAGCTGGTGCTGGATGACCGTATCATGTTCCACTACTACGCCACCGCCATCACCCCGGCCATGGCCAAGCCGGCGGTCGGCACCGGTTCCGTCTACTTGATCGGTGCTCATGACTCGGAAGGCCGCTACCTCGACGGCAGCAGGACCTACTCCTGCACATTGCCGGGCCCGGTTCCCGCCAAGGATTTCTGGTCCTTCATGGTCTATGACAACCAGACCCGTTCGGTTCTGGAAACCGATCAGAAAACCGGCGGGCTCGACAGCAACAATCCGACGGTAAAGGGCAACGCCGACGGCTCCTACACCATGTGGTTCGGGCCGACGCCGCCAGCCGGCCACGAAGGCAACTGGATCCAGACCATGCCCGGCAAGGGCTACAACATCCTCCTGCGCCTCTACGGCCCGCTGGAAGCGTGGTTCGACAAGACCTGGGTGCCCGGCGACCTCGAACTGGTCGAGTGATCTGAATCGGCGGCTCCACACATGACCCAAACAAGAGAACCAAGGGAGCCGGCTGGAGTGGTCCACCGCGCCATTCACGGCCCGCATTTGAAAGGCCCTGCCATGAATCCAACAGAGCCCGGTTGAGCGGGCGACCTCCTTATGTTTCACTTCCACCGAAGCCACCGGCCGACCCGTTCCACTTGAGGTGGCCCGGCATCCCTCCCAACCCATGTCTCAATCCAATACTATCATGATCAAGAAATACGCAATCATCCCCATCTTCGGGCTGATGCTCGGCGGCATGTCCGCCCAAGCCGACGTGCTCGAACTCAAGAACGGCAATGTGCTGAACGGCACATTCCACGGTGGGACGGCCACCGCGGTCGAATTCGAGGCCTATGGCAATGTCCTGACGCTGGCCACCAGCGAAATTGCCACCCTGACCTTCAGCACGCCGCCGGCACCGGCGGCACCGGCACCACAGGCGGCACCGCCCTCTCCGCCTCAGCCCGTGGCGGTTGTCCCCCGGGAGGTGACGCTTCCCGCCGGCACCCAGCTGCTCGTTCGAATGAAGGACAGTGTTTCCTCACAAAGTCCCGCGGGTACCCCGTTCACGACCCGGCTTGAGTACGACCTCTATGCCGATGGCGTCAAGGTTGTGCCGGGCGGTGCGGTCATCTACGGCACCGTCCAGAGTTCCTCCCAGGCACGCCGGGCCCGCGGCCATTCCACTCTCGACCTTCGCCTGACCCGCATCGCCCTCGCAGGTGGCAATGTGACCATCGTCTCGTCGCCCTTCCAGCAGGCGGGCGAACGGGCGATCAAGGACGCGGCCCGCGGAGCGGCCGCCGGGGCCGCCATCGGCGCGCTGGTGGACGGCAGTGACGGCGCCGCGGAAGGCGCCGCGATCGGTGCGGTCGCCGGAGCCCTCAAAAGGGGCGACTCCATCGTCGTCCCGCCCAATACCATGCTCGAGTTCAGCCTGACCCAGCCCGTCACGATCAAAGTCGGCAACTGAAGCCGAACGACTCACAACCTTTCATCCCTCATCTCCATCATGAAACGCACCTTTCGAACGGGTCGCACGGTGACCCACGCCCTCATCGCCGCAACTGTCTTCCTTCCCACTCTTCCCGCCCTGACGGCCCAGGATGAATCCGCCCCGGAAATCATCATCGTGCAGCCTGCCGAAGCGGACCCAACCGGGCCACCAACCCACCCCGGCGGGGCGCGAACGCGTCCCCTCCTCAAAACAAACCGTAGCCAACTGGGATGGCCTTAGTTAGCGAAAGAGTCGGATCAGCCAACGAGAGGTTGACTGCTCTTCGACGGCGGGTCCGGAGGCCCTCGCCCTACCAACCGGAATCCGAGCATCCGTGGCAGGGCCGGACGTCCCCGGCCAGCCGCAACGGTTGTCCGAGACAAAACAACGACAAGCACCCTTAACTAAGCGCCATTCGTGCATGCTACGGTTTGTTTTGGGCCGGGAAACCATACGTAGCCTGCTACGTATGGTTTTTTGTATCGTCATTTCGTTGCGTTAACCCGGTGGTCCACCGTCCGCCGGTTCTCCAATTGACGGACGGTGCCGCAACCGACCGAAGAATCCGCGCGTGATGGCGCCTGAAACCAACCGCCCGTCCGTTCAGAATCCCGCGTTCTAGCCCGCGGCCGCGACCGCCCGGCGGCAGGTCGCCAGGATGCTTCCGGCGTCGATCCGGTGCGCTGCATAAACCTCCGGGATGCTGCCGGACTGACCGAAATCGGTCACCCCGAGGGGCCAGATCCGGGCGCCAAGCGCGCCGCCGATCCAGGCCAGGGCATGGGGGTGCCCGTCGATCGCCGTGACGACCGGGACCGTTCTTTCGTCGGCGGGAATGCGTCGGCCGAGCAGTCCGATCCCGTCGCCCTCTCCTTCGCTGGCCCGGCGGACCGCATTCTGGAAATCCCGGTAAAGGAGACCCGGACCGGTCACATTGAAAAGAGCCGCCCTGATCCCCTCCGACCAGAGGGCGTCGCGGGCCTGGAGGGCCTCCGGAATCATGGCCCCGCAGGCAAAGAGATGAATCGCGGCCCGGGCCGGGGTCGATCCGTCAGGATCGTCCATTCGATAGACGCCTTCCAGCACCTGCCGGCGGCGTTTCTCCCGGTCCTCCGGAGTCGCCGGGCCTGGAAAATGATCCTGTTCCACCGGCTTGGTCGTCAATCTCAGGTAGGTGGAACGATCCCGGAGCCGCAGGCGCTCCAGGGCATCGAGCAGGATCCACTCGAGTTCCTGGCCAAAGCAGGGCTCGTAATAGGCCAGATCCGGGAGTTCCGTCCCGATCGACGGTGTCAGGACCGATTGATGAATCCCTCCCTCCGAAGCGAGGGTGACGCCCGAGGGGGTGCCGACCACGATGAACTTCGCACCCGCGTAGAGGCCGTAGAAAAAGGCGTCGAGTCCGCGTCGGACAAACGGATCGTAGAGCGTTCCGATCGGGAAGAGGGTTTGCCCGAAGAGTTCATGGGTGAGTCCGAACTGGCTGAGTGCCATGAAGAGGTTGTTCTCGGAGATCCCCAGCTCGATGTGCCGGCCAGTCTCGGCCTCCTGCCAGTTGAGCACCGGCTTCTCCGGGGATTCCGGCAGGTCCTCCCGTTGATGCCGGCACCAGACATGATGTTTGTTGATCCATCCGCCCAGATTGGTCGAACTGGCCACGTCCGGGCTGAGGGTGACGATACGCGCCGCCCATTCGGGCTGGTCGCGGGACAGTGCGGTCAGGAGGGCTCCGAAAGTCTGCTGGGTGGAACGTCGTCCCTGGTGAGCGAAGACCAACGGTTTGCCGACGGCCATCCTCAGGGGCGGGTGCGTCGGACGGGGCGAGGGCTGCAATCGGTCGGCTGTCTCCTGAAGCAGGGACTGTTCCACGGAACCATGCTCGAACCGCACCCAGGGCGACCCGTCCGGAATCCCCAGCTCGCGCCGAAGGACCTCGACCTGTTCCCGGTTGAGCAGGACCGAATGATTGAGCGGATGGGCCATGGAAGGAAGCCGCCAGCCCTTCATCGTATAGGCGAAAATGACGGCCGGCCCCTTGTGCGTATTCAAACTCTGGAGGGCGCGGC
Source organism: Opitutaceae bacterium (assembly GCA_041395105.1). Lineage (NCBI taxonomy): Bacteria > Pseudomonadati > Verrucomicrobiota > Opitutia > Opitutales > Opitutaceae > Opitutaceae bacterium. The sequence goes on from JAWLBB010000002.1 coordinate 66,562, forward strand.
GGAGTTCTCCGTAGTCGTGACCACCGAGGTTGCCGAAGAGACCGTGCAGTTCGTCATCCGGCCATCGGTTGATCAATCGACCGAGGTCATCCGGAAACCGACTCTTCCGGGGAAGCCATTCCCGCAGATCCCCCGCCGGCAGCCGCAGCAGGCTCTGGTAGGCTTCGTTGGAGAGTCCGTCGATGCAATCACGGAGAAGCTCCCCGTTGGGCTCTTCGAAGGCCGCCTTGATCCTTGATCCGTACTTCAGATCGATCACCCGCCAGCCATTGGCGGCAAACATTTCCCGCCAGGAACGTACCCGGATGCCGGGAATGACCCGGTCGAGACTCTGACGGTTCAGGTCGACCACCCAAAGGAGGTTGTCGAGGCCGTTCATGACCGGCTCGGCCACTGCCTCCCAGACAGCCCCCTCGTCGAGCTCCGCATCACCGACCAGGCTGACAAAGCGTGAGCTGGACGAGGGTTCACCGAATCCGTGTGATTCGCTGTAGGCGGCGGCGAGGGACGCGAAGTTGGGCGCAACCGCTCCGAGTCCGACGGACCCGGTCGAGAAATCCACCGGATCCGGATCCTTGGTCCGACTGGGATAGGACTGCAGGCCATCGACCTGCCGGAGTCGTGTCAGGTACGTCTCATCGAGATTACCGAGAAGGAACTGAATGGCATGGAAGACCGGTGAGGCATGGGGCTTGATCGAAATGAAATCGCCGGCCCGCAGGTACTCCAGATAAAGCGCGGTCAGAATAGTCACGACCGAGGCGCTGGACGCCTGGTGTCCGCCGACCTTGACACCGTCGGTGCTCCTGCGCACGTGGTTGGCGTGGTTCACGATCGACACCGCCAGCCAGAGCACCCGCTCTTCGATTCGGGCAATGGCGGCCTCACGCAATTGACGATCTGAAAGACGGCTCATGGTTGGTTCCGATCTGACTTTGACAGTTGATCACGACTGAACCCCGCCACGGTAATCCGCCTGCCGGAGCGGGTCGAGTCGAAGCCGCAAATGGATGAACGGTTTCGAATCGAGTGACCAGCAAACGGGAGGAGCGTCTTGCGGGCGCCTCAACGGAGTGAGGCGACTACAGGTTCGGCCTTCGGGTTGTAGACACGGCACTCCGTTGCCGTGCCCGTGGCAGGAAGGGCCCCATCATTCCGGACGCGAGCCCTCGCTGTCCGCGAACTGACGGTAAAGGGCGGCGTAGGTGCCATCCCGCCGCAGAAGCTCAAGATGGCAACCCCGCTCGACGATCCGGCCCTGGTCAAGGACCAACACCTGATCGGCCTTTCGTATGGTGCTGAGGCGATGCGCCACCACGAAACTGGTCCGCCCCTTGAGCAGCCGGGCCAGGGCGGTCTGCAACCGGGCTTCCGTCAGGGTATCGATTGAGCTGGTCGCTTCGTCGAGGATGAGGATCCGGGGATTGGCCAGCATGGCACGGGCGAAGCAGACCAGCTGTTGCTGACCCTGTGACAGCCCGATCCCATCCTCCGAGACCTCGGTATCGAATCGCCCCGGCAAACCCTCGATCAGATCAAGGCAGTCGAGCGACCGAACCGCCTCGATGACTTCCGCATCTGTCGCCCCGAGACGCCCGATCCGGATATTCTCCATGATCGAACCCTTGAAGAGGAAATTCTGCTGCAGGACGATGCCCATCTGGCGGTTCAGCGATGGCGAGGTGACCGAGCCGATCTCACGTCCATCGATCCGGATCTCGCCCGAATCGGCGAGATAGAATTTGCAGAGCAGATTGATTACCGTGCTCTTGCCGCTTCCAGTCGGACCGACCAGCGCGACGGTCTGGCCCGGTTCGGCCAGAAAACTGATGCCGCGCAGAACCGGCTTCTGCGGTTCATAGCGGAAGGAGACCTCCCGGAATTCAACCCTCCCCTCGATCCGCGGAAGTGGCGTCGCATCGGCGCGGTCCGACCAGTCCGGCTTGCGGTCGAGCAGACCGAAAATCCGCTCGGCGCCGGCCATGGATCGAAGAGCGAACGAGAAGTGCCGTCCGAGTCGGGCGATCGGATTGAAGAAAAGATTGGTCAGGAAGAAGAAGGTGATGAGGTCGCCGACCGGCATGGGATCGACCGGCAGCAGGGCCCGCCAGCCTCCGACCAGAAGGATGGCCGCGACACAGACCTGGGAGCTGAACTCCAGCGCGGGCATGTATTGGGCGGAACTGCGGTCGAGCGCCACGTTGTAGCCCGCGTGATCCTCGGCCAGATCATCAAAGAGCCCCGCATTCACGTCCTCCCGGACAAAGCCCTGGGTGACCCGGATGCCCTTGACCGATTCCGAGATGGTCGCGATCACCCGGGAAAAGCTCTCCTGCAAGGTCCGCGAGGCGCGGCTCATCCGCTTGCGGAATGAGAGATTCAAGAGATGGACGAACGGTGCCGCCAGCAGGATGACGAGGAACAGTCTCCAGTTGTAGTAGAGCATGAACACGGCGGCCCCGACCATTTGCCCACCCTGCATGATGCTGGCAAAGAAGACGACCTGGACCCCCCGTCGCAGTGTGTCGATGTCCGAGGTCATCCGGCTGATGATGGACCCGAGGCGGGAACGGTCGAAATACCCCATCGGCATCCGCATGAGGTGTTCCATGATTTCGTTGCGCAGGGTGTAAACCACGTCCTCCGCGATCTGCATCCCGAGTCGGAAGCGGAAGAGCATGGTCAGGGAGGCGAAGGTGCAGAGCGCGATGAAACCCACCACTCCCCAGGCTATGCCGGCCGGGTTCCCCAGAGTAATCGGCCCGTTGATGACCGCTCCCAGCGACCAGGCAATCAACGGCATCTGCAGGCCCCGAAGAACCACCAGGGAGAAGAGAACGTTTCGTTTCGCCGCAAACGGCCGGGTATAGCCGAAAAGCCGACCGAGAATCCGGAAGTCGAGGGGACGCTCCCGGGCATCGCGTTCCCTCCGATCGATCCGGGCGAGAGAGAGGTCGTGCCGGACCGTGCTCATCTCCCCTCCTTCTTTCTGCGGACATCGGCCTGACGCAAAAGATCCAGACTCTCCGCATCGATCGCCTGGACATCAATCGCTTCGCGGTAGAGTCCGGGGTTCTTCATGAGGTCGCGGTGGTGGCCGATCTGGACGACCCGCCCTCCCCTCAGGACCACGATGCGATCGGCCCGGGCCAGGGTGCTCAGGCGGTGGGCCACGATGAAGGTGGTGCGCCCTTCGACCGCACGGTTGATCGCTTCGAGAATCTCAAACTCCGTTTCCGGATCGACCGAAGCGGTCGGATCGTCCAGCAGCAGGATGGGCGGCTCGAGCAGGACGGCCCGGGCGATGGCCAGGCGTTGGCGCTGGCCGCCGGACAGGTTCATCCCGCTTTCGCCCAGGATCGTCTCGTAGCCATCCGGGAACTCCATGATGAAGTCGTGCGCACAGGCGGTCCGGGCCGCCCTTTCGATCTGCTCGACTGTCGCTTCGCGATGACCGTAGGCGATATTCCAGGCGATCGTATTGCTGAAGAGAAAGTTGTTCTGGAAGACGATCCCGATCTGACGACGCAGATCATCGAGCCGCAGGTTCCGCAGATTCTGTCCATCGAGCCGGACAACGCCCCCGGTCGGATCATAGAAGCGGGGTATCAGACTCAGGAGTGTGCTCTTGCCCGCCCCGGTGGCTCCGGCCAGGGCAATCATTTCGCCGGGACGCACCCGAAAGTCGATGTCGTGGAGGACCGCTTTCCCATCCCGGTATTCGAAGGCAACCCTTTCAAAGACCACCTCGCCCCGGGCCCGGTGAATCGGCCGGGCGTCCGGCGGCGATTCCACCTCCGCCGGCGCATCAAGAATCTCGAAAATGCGCCGGGCGCCGATCAGGCTCTGTTGGATGGAGTCGGCCACATCGGCGATGGACGATACCTGATTGGCGGCCTGCTGGAGCAGGCGGGCAAAGACCACGAGGCCGGCCCCGATCGGTATCTGGCCCCGCACGACCAGGTAGCCTCCATAACCAAGCAGAATGAAGAGCGTGCTCTGGGTCAGCCAATCCACCAGAGGGCGAAACGCGGATACTTTCCTGAAAATCGAGAACTGCTGGCGGCGGGTTCGCTGATTGGCCTCGCGGAACTGCTCAATCTGGTGTGCTTCCAGATCAAAGACCTTGACCGTGCGGATACCGGCGATCGTTTCGGAAAAGACCAGGACGAGATCGTCCATCAAGACCCGCACCCTTCGGTAGGCCGGGCGAACGATCCGCGAGAAAACGATGGTGGCCACGCCGATCAGCGGCATGACCGAGAGACAGGCCAGGGTCAGGCCGACATGGATATTCAGCATGTAAACCAGGTAGACCCCGAGGGTGAGGAGCAGGACAATGCTCTGCATGAGCACCCCTTCAATGAAGAGGCGAAGGGTCTGCACGTCTCCCGAAACCCGGTTGATGATGGCACCGCTCGCGTTGTTGTCAAAAAACCGGAAGCTCAACCGCTGCAGCTTGGTGAAGACCTCCGACCGGATATTGTAGGTGATCTTCTGGTGAACCAGTCTGGAGAGAGCGATCTGGAAACTGCTTTCGAGAAGCCCGCGAACCAGCGCAATCAGGGCGATGGCAAGACTGATCGCGATGATGGTCTGGAGGGGCGCCCAGGTCGTTGGGGGCTCCAGGCCCAGGGGCCAGAGAGGCGGTTTCACCGACGGATCCAACTGGTGCCGGAGAAAATCAATGGCCAGACCGATCAGCCCCAGCCCCCCCAGGCCCATCGCCACCAGCACCAGTTGCAGGGTGAGAACAAGCGTGCAGGCCCGCCGATACTGCCAGCTGATACGGAGCAGGCGCATGATGATGGCGCCATTGCTCGCGTGATCGGGTGCTGACGGAGTCGACATGAAAGTGGCCGTCCCGCATAGGGACACCTGCCACCTTCTGACCGGAACGAGTCCGGATCGAGCGAAAAGACCGAAGACATCCAGGCGGCTGTCAGCCCTCACTTGCCGGGCACGGTCCGGATCTGCATCATCGGAACATGCCCTCTACCCTGATTCACGGCGGCTGCGCCTGCAGCGCGATTCGTTATGAGGCCTCCGGCCCCGTTTATTTTCAAACCAATTGCCATTGCGCGAATTGCCGGCGGGCCATCGGCGCCCAGACCGTCGCCTGGATCGTGGTGGACCGTGCCGGATTTCGGATCATTTCCGGGCAGCCGACGCGCTACCGGACGGACACCGGAGCCTGGCGCAGCTTCTGCGGCCGCTGTGGCACCTCCCTCACCTATGAAAGTGACAATCGGCCCGACAGGGTCGACATCACGACCGGAAGCCTCGACGACCCTGAATCCTTTCCGCCTCTTGACGATACCCACGCCGACGAGAAGCTGTCCTGGGTTCCGCTCGTCGAAAATCCGGCTGAAGACGTTGAGGCTCCGTCCAATTGACACCCGGACATCAGTCCTGTTCAAATCCCGTCCCTCCATGAAGATCGAACACACTGCTTTCAACGTAGCCGAACCCGCCGCCGTCGCTTCCTGGTTCCGGGATCATCTGGGCATGAAGATCGTCCGCCGGATGGACACACCGCCCTTCATGCACTTCCTGGCCGACGACAGCGGAAACACCCTGCTGGAGATCTACAACAATCCACCCGACGAGGTCCCGGCCTACGCGGAGATGAATCCATTGCTCTTCCACCTCGCCTTCGTTTCCCCAGACCCGGTGGCGGACCGGGATCGGCTTGTCGCAGCGGGGGCGGGCTTTGTCGACGAAGTGCACACCCCGGCCGGCGATCACCTGATCATGCTCCGTGATCCCTGGGGACACTGTATTCAGCTTTGCCGGCGGGCAACCCCGATGCTGCGGGAAACCTGAAACGGGAACCGCCCATCGATGGCCGCACGATCACAGACGCCGTCAACCCCGGAGATCTGCCCGGTTTGTGGCGAAGAGGTGCCACCCGGAGCCCGGGCCTGCCCTGGTTGCGGGGCGGATGAACGGACCGGTTGGGGCGACGACGATGCCTCCGGGAGCGTGGATCTGCCCGATGATGACGCGTTCGACTACGATGCCTTCGTCGAACGCGAATTCGGCGGGGGTGCCCGTCCACCGGGCATCCGGACGATCTGGTGGGTCACCGCCATCGTCCTGATCATCGCCGTTGGCGTGGTCTTCATCCTCTTCTGAGCGGCGGTTCCAAACCAGCACACACCATCATGCAAAATCAGATTCTCCGGGGAACCGGGACAACCGTTTCCAGGCTCTCGCTCGGGACCATGACTTTCGGCTCCCAGGTGGGTGAAGCGGAAAGCGCCCGCATCATCCAGAGGTCCATCGAAAGGGGTATTCGAATGATTGATACCGCCGACGGCTACAATGCGGGACGAACCGAGGAAATCGTCGGCCGGGCCCTGCAGGGCCGGCGGGACCAGGTCGTGCTCGCCTCCAAGGTCTGCAGCCATTTCCAGGGCGATACCCATCGGGATGGCGGACTCCACCGATGGCATGTCATCAAGGGCGTGGAGGATTCCCTGCGGCGGCTCGGGACGGACTGCCTGGACATCTGCTACCTGCACAAGCCGGACCGCAGCACGCCGATTGAGGAGACCCTGGCCGCGATGGACCACCTGGTGAGCCAGGGGAAGGTCCTCTACGTCGGGATGTCCAATTTCGCCTCCTGGAAAGTCGCGGAAGCGGTCTGGAAGAGCGAAGTCAACCGCTGGGCCAGGCCGGTCGTCCTGCAGCTGCCCTACAACCTGATCACCCGGAGCATCGAAGAGGAATGCGTCGAGTTTTCCGAGGAATTCAAGCTCGGGCTGGTGGTCTACAATCCCCTGGCAGGCGGACTCCTCACCGGAAAACACGCGCCGGACAAGCCCCTCGAATCCACCCGGCTCGCCTCGAACAGGCACTACCACGATCGATTCTGGCATCCGGTCAATCTGAAGGCGGTCGAGCGGCTCAAGGCAATCGCCGAAGCAGCCGGAATCAGCCTGGTCGAGTTGTCCCTTCGCTGGCTGCTCAGCCGACCGGTCGTCGACTCGGTCATCGTGGGAGTCAGCAGCGAAGCCCAGCTTGAGGCCAATCTGGCCGCGGTCGACGGAGATCTGGACACGAAAACCCTTGAGGCCTGCGGCTCCGTCTGGACCGACATCCGCGGCCCTCATTTCGCCTACTGCCGTTGAGTTGAAAGCTCCTCCCTGCAATGGCCTGCAACGAACACCTTGCCGCGCGCGTGCTTCGCACCTTCCGGAACACGCCCGGTTTTGAAGAACGCCGCATGTTCGGTGGCGTCGGGTGCCTCATCCACGGCAATATGGCCTGCGGGGTTCTCAACGATGACCTCATCGTCAGGGTGGGACCCGATTTCTACGAGGAGTGCCTGGCCATGCCCCATGTCCGGGAGTTCGACATCACGGGTCGGTCCATGAAGGGATGGGTGATGGTCGGCCCAGAGGGAACCGTTACCCCGTCTCAACTCAAGGCCTGGGTCGAACGTGGCCGAAGTTTCGCCCGGACGCTTCCGCCCAAGAGCTGAATGGTCAGGCCATCGATCGCGATGGAGGCCAGGATCCTGACCTTGGACAAGCGGACCTTCATGAGGCGTGTCCATGAGGATCCTTCTCTCGCCGACCGGATCATGGAAATTCCCGCTCATGAGATCCGCCGTCTGTCCCAAGAGTTGACTCATCTGAAGGCCGAGAGAGCCGGACCGGCCGGCGCCGACGGAGGCTGAGCACCGGACGGGCGACTGACGATCGGGTTCAGGCCGGCCTGGAGCTTGCGGATGCCCCGAGTATCTCCCGCGCCCGATCGAGGGCGGCCTCGATATTCGGGACGACGTTCTCCAGACCGATCTGATCGAGCAGTCCGGATCGCCGCATCATCTCGGTCGGCCCCGGCGGGGTGCCGCTCAGGACCAGGACAACGTGCTTGCGCTTCAGGCGGATGATCAGGCCCTCGATCGCATTGATCGCGGTGGAGTCCAGGGTCAGGACCGTCCGCATGCGCAGGATGAGGACCCGGGGCTGCTGCCCTCCGCGTTCGAGCGCGGCCTCCAGTTTTCGGGCAGCTCCGAAGAAGAGCGCGCCGTGCACCCGGTAGACCTGGACTCCGGGAGGTACGTCGCGTCCCACAATGGAATGCAATGCCCCCTCGGTTTCGGTATGCTCGCTGACCGCCTCGATCTCCGTCGTTTCCGAGATGCGTTTGATGAAGAGAATGGCCGCGAGGATCATCCCCACCTCGATGGCGAGGGTCAGGTCGAAGACGACGGTCAGGCCGAAAGTGGTGACAAAGACCGCACCGTCACTTTTCGGGTAATGAAAGAGCCGGCGGAACTCGCGCCACTCTCCCATATTGACCGCGACCACGACCAGGACCGAACTGAGTACCGCCAGCGGGATGTCCTTGGCCACCGGTGCGGCTATCAGAATGATGCCCAGCAGGGTCAGGGCATGAATCATTCCCGAAATCGGTGAGACGGCCCCATTGCGGATATTCGTGGCCGTGCGGGCGATGGCGCCGGTCGCGGGAATGCCCCCGAAAAGCGGAGTGCAGAAGTTGGCGATCCCCTGGGCAATCAGCTCCTGATTGGAATCGTGGTGATCTTCCGACATGCCGTCCGCCACCACGGCCGAAAGAAGCGACTCGATGGCGGCGAGCAAGGCGATCACGGTGGCCGGACGGACCAGGTCGCGCATCTGCGACCATTCGACCTCGGGAAAGGCAAAGGCGGGAAGTGACGCGGGAATGCCGCCGAATCGGGTTCCGATCGTCTCGAGCGGCAGATTGAAGAGGGCCACCGCGGCGGTCCCCAGAACCAGAACCGCAAAGGAGCCGGGAAGCCGGCGCCCCCACGATCGGGGCCAGAGTTTGATCAGGACCACCCCGCTCACCGCCACCGCAGTGGTCAGCCAGTTGATCGAATCCAGATGTCGGCCCAGTGACGCCATGCGCGGGATGAACTCGCCCGGCAGGCTCTCGATCTGAAGTCCGAGAAAATCCTTGATCTGGGTCGAGAGGATGAGGACGGCAATCCCGTTGGTGAATCCCATTGTCACGGGATAGGGAATGAACTTGATGATCGAGCCCATCCGGCAGGCACCCATGATGACAAGGATGACTCCGGCCATCATCGTGCAGATCAGAAGATTGGGCAGGCCATACTGAGTGATGATGCCGTAGACAATGACCACGAAGGCCCCGGTCGGCCCGCCGATCTGCAGGCGCGACCCGCCGAAGAAGGAGATGAGAAATCCCGCGATGATCGCGGTATAGATCCCCGCCTCGGGGGTGACCCCGCTGGCGATCCCGAAAGCCATGGCAAGCGGCAGGGCCACGACCCCGACCGTCAGTCCGGCGGTCAGATCGGCCTGGAACATCCGTCGGTTGTATCCACGGAGTGAATCCCACAACTTGGGGCGGAAGGGAAAGTCCCAACTCATACTCGGTAAGGTTGTTTCTTGATCAGGCCCTCGGATGGGCCAGACGGTGCGCCTCCTGCAGGCGGGTCACGCTGACGTGGGTATAGATCTGGGTGGTCGAGAGGCTGGCATGACCCAACAGATCCTGGACCAGGCGCAGGTCCGCACCGTTGTCGAGCAGGTGGGTGGCGTAGGAGTGGCGGATCTTGTGCGGGGTGAGGTCGGCCGGGAGATCGGCCAGGGCCAGGTACTTCTTCAGGAGCAACTGGATGGAACGAACGCTGAAACGTTCATGCCGGGAATTGATGACAACCGGGTCCTTCGGGGAGGTTTGAGCCGCGTATTCATCGCGGAAGCGGACGAATACGGCGGTGGCGATCCGACCGAGAGGACAAAGTCGCACTTTCCTGCCCTTGCCCAGGACCCGGGCCACCCCGGAGGCCACATCGATCTGTCCATAGTCGAGCCCGATCAGTTCACTGACCCGCAAGCCGCCGCCATAAAGCAACTCGAGAACGAGGCGGTCCCGCCAGGCGGTGAACGGATCGATGGTCCCGTTCTCGAGCAGTCGGCCCGGCCCACCGAGCAGGGCCAGCATCTGCCCTTCGGTCAGGAATTTCGGCAGGGAACGTTCAAGTCGCGGCAGCACCACTCCCGTCAGGGGATTCGACGAGAGGCGTCCCTGGCGCCTCCAGTAACGGTAAAACGAGCGCAGAGCTGAAACCCGATTGTGCAGTGTTCGCCGGGAAATCCTGCGCTGGGCTTCGATCAGGTAGTCGCGGATCATCCGGCCATCAACTTCCCCGGGCGATCGGGTGGAATCGCCATCCGTCGCGAGCCACCGCCCGAACTCCCGAACCGCCTGCCGGTAGTTGCGAACCGTGTAAACCGAGAGACGCCGTTCCCGGGCGACGAATTCAAGAAACGGCTCCGCCCAGTCCCGATCCCAGGCTGCCAGGGGTTCCACCGGAGGGTCGTCTGCCGATTTTCTCTTCAAGATGGGGATTCCTGGTGCCGCTCGGTCAGTCTGGTGACCACACCCCGAACATGATCCCGCAGCGCGGATTCGGGATCAACGCCCACCTCCCGGCAGGCCGCGGCGATTTCGAAAAGCCGCCGACCCGCCTCTTCGGCGGTAAGTCCCTCCGCGATCCGGGCAATGCCTGCCTGATCGATCACACCATTGGCGGCTATCGATTTCTTGCGGATCTGTTTGATCACCTCCATCGCCTGAAGCAGAGCCGGAAGCGGCGGCGGCAGATCCTTGAACAGGGGATCGGGCGTGATGGTCGCCCCGTTGCCCTTCTCACCCGCCTTGATCAGATCCCATTGATGCAGAACCTGTTCACTCGTCTCCAGGCGATTATCACCGAAGACATGGGGGTGCCGTCGGATCAGCTTCTCATTGATCTCCGCCGCCACGGCTTCCAGATCGAAGCGTCCTTCCTCCTCAGCCAACTGGGCGTGGAAAATGACCTGGAGCAGAACGTCACCCAATTCCTCGCGCATGTGGTTGAAATCCAGACGGTCGATCGTGTCGAGCAGCTCACAGCATTCCTCGATCAGACAGATGCGCAGGCTCCGGTGATCCTGCTCACGATCCCAGGGACATCCGTCCGGCGCCCGCAGCCGGGCCACTGTGTTGCGCAAGGCGTCGACATGACTCATGGCCGATCACTTATGGCCAATGCGCCCGAATTCGCACGACATTTCTGGAATCAGCCGGGGATGGGGTTCTGCCGGGGCTTCCCTCGCGACGCCCTCCGGAAAGCATCCGGTTCTGTCCGGAATTCAGAAAGACCCGCCGGAGTCGAAGACCGGCCCCGCGTCGGAATCAAATCGACAAAATCGCAGTTGCCTTCAACGCACCGGGCCTTCGGATAGAAGCCGTGGACAAACTCTTTGAGATTATGGCAGCCAAGCGTCTGGAGATCGCCGGAAGAATCCGGGCGGTTTCAGCCCGGGAACTTGAGGATGCCGGTCGGCGGGTCGCGCTCCGCCCCTCCTTCCTGCAGGCCCTCGGCCACCCGGATGAACTGGCGGTCATCGCCGAAATCAAGAGACGCTCGCCCTCCGCCGGCGAGATCGCTGCCCATGCCTCCGCCGTGGACCAGGCGGACGCCTATGCCCGGGCCCACGCCGATGCCATCTCCATCCTGACCGACACCCGTTACTTCGGCGGCTCTCTCGATGACCTATCGACGGTGGTCGAGCATCTGGATACAGCCGGAGCCCTCGTCCCCTGTCTGCGCAAGGACTTCATGGTACATCCGATCCAGATCCTCGAGGCCGCCCGGGCGGGGGCCAGTGCCATCCTGATCATTGTGCGGGCACTTGAGGACGATGCGATCAAGGAACTCTTTGATGCGGCCACCCGCGCCGGTTTGGACAGTCTCTTCGAAGTGCACAGCGAGCCGGAAATCGAACGCGCGCTGGCCGCCGGAGCCCGGATCATCGGGGTCAACAATCGCGACCTGACCGTTTTCAAGACGGACCTGGCCCTGTCCGAGCGACTGCTTCCCAAGATACCGGGCGATGTGGTTCGAATCAGTGAGAGCGGCATTTTCACCGAGGCCGACGCCGCCCGGGTTCGGGCCGCCGGAGCCGATGCCATTCTCGTCGGCGAGGCACTGATGCGCGCGCCTTCACCGGCTGACCTTGTCGCGGCGTTCCACCGGGCCGGTCGCCACTGAGTCTCTCCATGAATGCGACCGGTTCATTCGGCCCGGAGGACGCCGTACCGGAAGGCCGGGTCCTTTCGCCCAGCGCCACCCGACGTGAGCTGACCCGCCTCGGCCATCTGCCGGACATCCGCCTGGGACAGAACTTCCTTGTCGACGGAAACATTGTCCGCAAATCGGTCCGGCTGGCCGGGATCGAAGCCGGAGACGATGTGATCGAGGTTGGTCCGGGATTGGGAACCCTGACCGCGGCCCTGCTCGGGGCCGGCGCCATCGTGCATGCGGTCGAGTTCGACCGACGCCTGTATCAGTTTCTCAATGAATCACTGGTCCCGTCCTCCGGCGGTCGCCTGCACCTGATGGAAGGGGACGCGGTCAGGTTTCCCCTCGCCGGGTATCCCGCAGACGCGGACGGTGGATTCAAAATCGTGGCCAATCTGCCTTATGCCATATCGACACCCTGGATGGCGGCGGTGCTGGCCGGCCCCCTGCCCTCCCGGATGGTCCTCATGTTGCAGGCGGAGACCGCCGCGCGGATGACCGCACCCCACGGCAGCAAGAGCTTCAGCGCAACCAGCATCGTCCTGCAATCCGCCTACCTTCCAACCGGCACCCACAAGGTTTCCCGTGCGTGCTTTCATCCCCGTCCGGACGTTGACTCCACCCTGATCCGGCTCGACCTGCGCCCGGAGCCTGTCCGCCTCTTTCCCGCATCCACCGACCTGATACGCGGATTCTTCCGCAACCGGCGCAAGCAGATCGGCTCACTGCTCAAGACAGTTGATCCGGAGCTGGCCGATTCGTTTCTGGTGGTGCTCGACGAGGCCGGCCTGACCGCGCAGACCCGACCCGAGGCCATTCCTCTCCCGGTCTGGCATCGGTTCGACCGGTTGGTCCGTACCGGATCCGGAGACTGAGGGAGTTGGCTCGGTGCCTCTGTGTCTCCGTGAGAGAAAATCCCACAAAGAGTGATTCTCACAGAGGCACAGGGGCACAGAGGATAAATCAGGGACCTCAACTTTGGGCGAAGCGGCCATGAGAATCGGTAGCACCCGAACCCTCGAAAAAAGCCTCAACGATACCCTCGGTGCCTCTGTGTCTCCGTGAGAGAAAATCCCACAAAGAGTGATTCTCACAGAGGCACGGGGGCACAGAGGATAAATCAGGGACCTCAACTCTTCCGCGGCGACCAAGAAAATCGGCAGCTATGTCTCCGTGAGAGAAAAACCCGAACAGGACGCGTCACTCAGCACTCTCGGTATACACAATGACCCCGTGGCCATCCCCGAATCCGGATCTCCCGAAATCGGGGCCATTCGGGCCGGACTCTAGTTGCCGCCTCGGATCACATCGAGGACGATTCCGGGATTGAGGATCTCCGGCAACAGGACCGGGGCGGCGCCGTCGCCGGCAAAATAGACATAGAGGGGAACTCCGGTGCGTCCGAACTGGGCCAGGGCCCGGGTGATTTCGGGATTGCGCGTCGTCCAGTCCCCTTTCATTCCGACGATCCCCTTCTCCCGGAAGACTTTCTTGACCTCATCCGACCGGAAAACGACGAGCTCATTGGCCTTGCAGGTCAGGCACCAGGCCGCTGTGAAATCGAGGAAGACCGGATCGGGTCCGTTTTTCAATTCCTCGAGCTGCTGCGCATCATAGGGCAGCCAGGTGATTTCACCGGGGGCCGCCTGTGAGGTCGGGATCGCCGAACCCGCCGCCATGCGTGTCCCGGTCGATGCGACATAGAGACCGGCAACGAGGAAGACCAAAGCCGAGAACCGGGCCGCCAGCCGGACCGGGGTGGAACGGACCAGGGTATTCCAGCGACCGTAAATCCAGGCCGCGATGGCGATGGCCAGCAGTCCGAAGAGAAACCGGGCGATCCCGTCCATCCCAACCTGCAGACCGAGGACCCAGGCCAGCCAGATGACCGTGGCCAGGAGAGGAAAGGCCATCAATTGCTTGAAGGTCTCCATCCACGCTCCCGGGCGCGGGAGAAAACGAAGCAGGGCCGGAACCGCGGACAGGATGACATAAGGTCCAGCCATGCCCAAGCCGAGCGCGGTGAACACCGTCAGGGAAACAACGGCCGGCTCGGTCAAAGCGAAGGCCAACGCGGAACCCATGAAAGGAGCGGTGCAGGGCGTCGCCACGATGGTCGCAAGCACACCGGTCATGAATGAGCCGGCGTAGCCGCTGGTCCGGGCACTGGCCCCCACTCCGATCAACGATCCGCCGATCTCGAAGACCCCGAGCAGACTGAGCGAAAGCAGGAAAAGGACGGCGGCGATGGCAATAATGAACAAGGGCGACTGCAGCTGATAACCCCAGCCCAATTGCTGGCCTCCCGCCCGAAGGGCGATGAGCAGCCCGGCGAGGACCCAGAAACTGACGAGAACGCCGAGGGCGAAGACAAGTCCGTGACGGAGGATTCGGCTGCGATCCTCCCCTGCCTGCTGCACAAAAGAGAGAATCTTGATCGAGAGAACCGGAAAAACGCAGGGCATCAGATTGAGGATCAGTCCACCAAGCAGCGCGGCAGCCACCGCCACGGGCAGACTGATACGTTTCTTGCCGGAAAGGTCCTCGTAGGCGACTGAAGCGACCGGAAGGGGGATCGCATCAGCCGGGCCTTCAATCGAGGCTGCGATCGCCACGGCCTGACCGGGGATGACGGCACCAAAGCCACCGGACGCGAAGAGGACACCGTCCACCGCGTTGACCGGACCGGCAGCGTAAACCGCCGGCTTCAATAGAAGCGAGAGCCTCCCGTCCTTGAAAGTGACGACCTGGGGCGCGGCGGGCTCTATGACCGAATCCGTGGCATTGAAGAAGAATACACCCGAAGGATCCACCTCTGCCCCTTCAGGAAGCATGACCTCAAGCCTGAGGTCGTCGCCCTCCGGGCTGAGCGCAACCGGCCAACCCACCCCTTCCAGCGGGAGGGACTCGCGGGTTTGCGCAAAGAGACCCTCCCAAGCCGGATCCGCTGTCGGCGGGCCGGAGGTGACGGGCAGGACAAGGGAAAGGTCGGCTCCGCCGGGAATGCAGACATCGTGGCAGGCGAGCCAATCCGCCCGCACCTTCAAATCGACCGACTCGACCCTCGGCAGGGTTGGTGGAGGATCGATTCTCACCATGAGAAGAACCTCTCCCTCGTAACCGTAGCTGACCAGCGGTTCAAGCGGGATGCGCTGCGGGGTCGGCCAGATGATTGGCCCGGCCGTGAATCCCTCGGGAAGAGTCCAGGTCAGGCTGGTCCCCAGACCGGCATCGCCGGGATTCGTCCAATAGGTATGCCAGTGATCGATCATCTCGAGGCGAACCCCGACCCAGAAGGGCAGACCAGGCTGGATGGAGGTGGATTCGGCGACGAGCTCAGCCGTCACATGGTCGGTCTTGACCGGCCCGGACGCCTCTGCCAGGAAGGGAACCAGCCCCAGAATCAGGCTCAAGAGAAGTTTTTGCATCATTGTCTTGGGATGTTTGCGGTCGTGTTCTATTCCACAATCCGCAACCGGCGCAATGCCGGTCCAGTAACCAATCCGTAACTGATTTTTCTGCAAATTGCCCTAAAGATGTTGTTCAAGCTGACGCGCCAGGAGCAGAAATTCCTCTCCATTCTGGCGATTCTCCTCCTGCTCGGCCTGATCGGACTGCTGGTTTTCCAGTAATCGATTCCCCTGAATCTTTTTCTCGACCCCGATAGGTGGCACAAACAGAGTCCTGCCATGATCATCCGACCCAAAGTGCGTGGCTTCGTCTGTGTCACCGCTCATCCGACCGGCTGCGAGACACACGTCAAGGAACAGATCGACTACGTGCGCCGCCAGGGAAAGATCAACGACGGTCCCAAACGGGTGCTCGTGATCGGCGCCTCGACGGGATTCGGGTTGGCCACGAGGATCGTCTCGGCCTTCGGCTGCGGGGCGGACACCGTGGGTGTCTTCTTTGAACGGCCGGCCGGCAACGGACGCCCGGCAACGACCGGCTACTACAACTCGATCGCTCTGGACAAGCTGGCCCGCAAGGAAGGCCTTTTCGCCAAGAGCATAAACGGCGACGCCTTTTCCGACGAAATCAAGGCGGAGACGATCGAGGTCATCCGGAAGAACCTCAAAACGGTGGACATGGTGGTCTATTCGCTGGCGTCGCCCCGGCGGACCCATCCCCGGACCGGAGTGATCCACAAGAGCACGATCAAGCCGATCGGAAAATCATTCACCGGCAAGACCGTGGATACCGACAGCGGCGTCATCAGCGAGACGACGATCGAACCGGCGACTGTCGAGGAAGTCGAAGACACCATCGCCGTGATGGGCGGCGAGGACTGGGAGATGTGGATCGACGCCCTCCAGGCGGCTGGCGTGCTCGCACCTGGAACCACCACCATCGCCTACGACTACGTGGGGCCCGAAGTGACCTGGCCCATCTACACCAACGGCACCATCGGGACCGCCAAGAGAGACCTCCGCGCCGCCTGCCGGCGGATACACGACCGACTGGCCGTGAGCGGTGGCCGCGCCTTCATCTCGGTCAACAAGGCCCTGGTCAGCCAGGCCAGCTCCGCCATCCCCGTCGTCCCCCTCTATATCTCGATCCTCTACAAGATCATGAAGGAAATGGGGACCCATGAGGGTTGTATCGAACAGATCGACCGCCTTTTCCGGACCCGCCTTTTCAACGGTTCGGTTCCCCCGCTCGACGGTGACGGACGCATCCGGATCGACGACCTCGAGATGAGGCCCGAGGTGCAGGAGGCGGTCGCGCGGATCTGGCCCGAGGTCACCACGGAGAACCTTGAGGAATTGACCGATATCGCAGGGTATCGAAAGGAATTCCTCAAGCTCTTCGGATTCGGTCTTCCCGGCATTGATTACGATGCCGACGAGGAGATCGAACTGAGCCTCGAAGACTGACCACCACCAGCGCGATGCGCGCCGTTGTCCAGAGGGTCAGCCATGCATCGGTCACGATCGGGAACCAGGTGCACGCCGCGACCGGACCGGGTCTGCTGGTGCTGCTTGGGATCCATCGCGACGACGACGAAACCCTGGCCGTCTGGATGGCGGGAAAGCTGGCCCGCCTGCGCATCTTTGAGGATGCCGAGGGCATCATGAATCGCTCGCTCCTCGACACCGGGGGAGAGGCCCTAGTGGTCAGCCAGTTCACTTTGCTGGCCAATCACCGGAAAGGGAACCGTCCCTCCTTCAATGATGCGGCCCGGCCGGAGACGGCCATCCCGCTCTACGAGAGGTGTGTACGCGAACTGGAAAGTCTGCTGGGCAGAACGGTCGCGACGGGGGTCTTCGGAGCCCGGATGGAGATCGCCCTCTGCAACGACGGACCGGTCACCCTGGTCATTGATTCGAACGGGGGCTGAGGGGCTTTGGCAACGCGGACCGACCGGCCGGATGGCGGGCGATCGATCCCAATTCGATCCCGATGCTCCAGAGGCGCACTCGAGGTGCGCCCCCGCACGGAAGGAACCGCCAACTGCGGCAATCGCCCTACCGCGACTGGAGGCGGATCTTGTTCAGGCCCGATCGGCGACAGGTGTCCATGACCTGGGTCACCTTGTTCAAGGGGGTTTCCTCATGGGCCTTGATCAGGACGGTCACATCGGTCGATTGGCTGCTGATCACCTTGACCAGCGCCTCGAGTTGCTTCTCGTCGGCCACCGTGCCGTTGAAGAAAACGATCCCGTCGCGATCGATGCCGATGATGACCGGACTGGCGAATTCGTTGCGGCCGGCCGTCTCAACCTGGGGCAGGGTCAGGTTCAAAGTCAGCTGTTCCCGGAACTGCATCGAGACCAGGAAGAAGAAGATCAGGACGGTCAGGACGTCGATGAGCGGGACGATATTGATGTCCGCCTTTCGCCGGCGGCGGGCCAGCAGTGTGCTCACTTGGATTCGGTGGCGCGGGCGTCAATCCGCTGGAGCAGAGACTCCAGCTGCACCGCATAAGTTTCCACTTTCCGCTGAAGGTAGCCGCTGCCGACCAGGCAGGGGATGGCGATGGCGAGACCCAGGACCGTGGTGGTGAGGGCGAGGGCGATTCCCTGGGTGAAGGCCGCCTGATCCGGGAGACCGGTCTCGGGTGAAATGGTGCTGAAGACCTTGACCAGGCCGGTGACCGTGCCGAGCAATCCAATCAGCGGTGCGGCACCGATGATGATCTCCAGGAAGACGAATCCCCGCTCCATGCGATTGACCTCGAGCCGACCGAAGGCAAGAACCGCACCCTCATCGTGCAGGTGGACTTCGGCGAAGGAAAGGATCCGCGCGAGGACGGAATCGTCCCCCCCTTTGGCGGGTTTCCCCTGAATGATGGCATCGACCAGACCGTTCGGGAGGACCGCCTGGCGCCTCAATGCATAGAGCCGCTCAAAGATGATGAACAGCCCGACAAGGGAACAAAGACCCAACGGATAAACAAAGATACCGGCACCCCGGAGAATTTCGACCATGGCAGACGTTGTTGGTGAGAGTCAGATTCGAAGGCTGGACCACTCCGGTAGGTCATGAAGAATCCGGGGATGTTCCCTGCGGGATCCGGTCCGGACCTCAAGCAGCCATATAGGGCAGTTTCCCGGCGACCGCACGCACATCGTCGAGTCCGTCAAGGAGGTCTCCGATCGGATCCCACCGGCCGGAAACCAGGGCGCTCTGCGCCGAGTTCCGGATCTCAGCCGGTCGGCGAACGTCTCCATAGCGCACTTCGGATGCCTCCACATCGAGCACGATCTCGAGCTCCGGATTCTGCTCGACGGCACGGGCCAGTTCTTCAATGGCGGCCTTGGGCAGGCTGAAGCAGGGAATGCCCAGGGTCGTGCAATTGCCGAAGAAGATCTCGGCGAAACTCTCGGCGATAATCCCCCGGAAACCGTAACGATAAAGAGCCTGGGGTGCGTGCTCCCGGGAACTCCCGCAACCGAAATTGGAACCGGAGAGGAGGATGGTGGCGCCCTTGTAACGAGGATCGTTCAAGGGATGGGGTCGATCCGATCCGTCGGCATTCTTGCGGACGTCGTAGAAGAGGTACTCGCCGAGACCGTCGAAGGTCACGCACTTCATGAATCGGGCCGGGATAATCCGGTCGGTATCGATCGCGTCGCCGGGAACACGAACGCCCCGTCCACTTATTCTTTTGATTGCCTGCAATGCCATCTGACTATGCCTCCGCCAATTCGCGAACCCCGAAAACCTCCCGGGCATCGCTGATTTCACCTTTGACCGCCGCCGCCGCGACCATGACCGGACTCATCAGAACGGTCCGACCGGTCGGACTGCCCTGACGGCCCTTGAAATTCCGATTGCTCGAACTCGCGCAGAGCTGATCCCCGACCAGCTTGTCCGGATTCATGGCCAGACACATCGAACAACCGGCGTCGCGCCAGTCGAATCCGGCCTCGCGGAATACCTTGTCGATTCCCATCTCCCGGCAGATGGCGTTGACCGCCTGGGAACCGGGAACCGCGATCGCCTTGATTCCCGGAGCCACCTGCCTGCCCTTGAGGAATCGGGCGGTCTCAACAAAATCCGAAAGACGCCCGTTGGTGCAACTGCCGACAAAGGCGACATCAATGCGGGTGCCCTTGATCGCCGAACCCGGGACCAGTTTCATGTATTCGAGGGCCTCGCCCACCAGTTCCTTTTCCTCCGCAACGGTCCCTTCGACCGTCGGAACGCATTCGTCGATCGAGATGGCCTGGCCGGGATTGATCCCCCAGGTAACGGTCGGCGGAATATCCTCCGCGCGGATCGAGACGACATCGTCGTATTCACAATCCGGATCACTGGCATAGGACTTCCAACGGGCGACCGACTCTTCCCAGGCGGCGCCCTTCGGGCTGTAGGGCCGGCCCTTGAGAAAGGCAAAGGTGGTCTCGTCGGGATTGACGTAGCCCGCACGCGCGCCGCCCTCGATCGACATATTGCAGACCGTCATCCGCTCCTCCATCGAGAAATGGTCGAAGACTTCGCCGCCGTACTCGTAGGCAAACCCGGTCCCGCCGTTCACGCCGAGCAGCCGGATGATGTGCAGGATGACGTCCTTGGCATAAACCCCGGGAGGCAGCTGACCATCGACGTTGATGCGGCGGACTTTCAGGCGTCCGAGAGCCATCGTCTGGGTGGCCAGGACGTCGCGGATCTGGGTCGTCCCGATACCGAAGGCGACCGCGCCGAACGCCCCGTGAGTCGAGGTATGGGAATCCCCGCAGGCAATCGTGGTGCCCGGCTGGGTGATGCCCTGCTCGGGACCCACCACGTGGACGATGCCCTGGCGGCCGGAGGCGATGTCGAAATAGGTGATGTTGAACTCATCGCAATTGCGTTTGAGTTCCTTGATCATGGCGTCGGCCAATGGATCGGCAAAGGGCTCCGTCCGCTGGTCGGTCGGCACGATATGGTCGACCGTGGCAAAGGTCCGATGCGGAAACGCCACCTTGAGCCCCAGGTCCCGCAGCATGCCGAAGGCCTGCGGACTCGTCACCTCATGAATCAGGTGGGTGTCGATCAACAACTGCGTCTGGCCGTTCGACAGCCTTCGCACTTCGTGGGTGTCCCACACTTTCTCAAATAATGTCTTTCCCATCACGGTCTCGGTAGAGCTTAAACCAACCAACAAGATTCAAAAAGACCGGCCGCGCAATTCCCAAATGGGGATCACGCGGCCGGTTCTTCGAAATCAACGGTCGCTCAGAGGCTGTTCCCGGGCGCAACGCACACCCCGGAAGCACGCCACGGGCGATCAGGACGCGACTTCCTGACGGGCCTTTTCGGCCAGGGGGGTGCTCAGGTATCGCTCGCTCGGGCTGGCCGCGATCACCACGATAGTCTTGCCGGCCATCTCAGGTCGCTTCCCGATTTCCAGGGCGGCCCGGATCGTCGCACCGGAGGAAATGCCCACCGCCAGGCCATCGGTCAGCGACACCTGCTGGGCGGTGACGAACGCATCATCATTGGAAACCTTGAACACTTCGTCGATGATCGCGGTGTTCAGGTTCTTCGGGATGAATCCGGCGCCGATGCCCTGGATCTTGTGGGGCCCCGACTTTCCACCGGAAATGACCGGACTGGCTTCGGGCTCGACCGCCACCGTGTGGAGGCTCCGCCGTCCCTTGATCACCTCGGAAACCCCAGTGATGGTTCCGCCGGTCCCTACCCCGGCGACGAAGACATCGATCTTTCCGTCGGTATCCTCCCAGATCTCCTCAGCCGTGGTCCGGCGATGAACCGCGGGATTCGCCGGATTCTCAAATTGGTTCGGCATGAACGCACCGCCGCCGTGATCGACAACCAACTCGGCCGCCCGACGAATCGCCCCGTTCATTCCTTCTGCACCCGGAGTCAGCGTGATCTCGGCTCCGAGAAGCCGGAGTAGCACCCTGCGTTCCATCGACATGGTCTCCGGCATGGTCAGGATGCATCGGTAGCCTTTGGCCGCGCAGACAAAGGCCAGGGCGATGCCGGTATTGCCCGAAGTCGGCTCGATGACAACCCCGCCCGGCTTGAGCCGCCCGTCCTTCTCCGCCGCTTCAATCATGGCGACACCGATGCGATCCTTAACGCTGGCCAGCGGGTTGAAGAACTCGCACTTGACGTAAATGTTGGCGTCGATGCCCGATGCGATCCGGTTCAATTTGATGAGCGGAGTGCGACCCACTGCCGCGAGAATATTAGGATGGGTGTTTGCCATTTGTGAAGTATCTAAGGTTCTTGCATTAACTTAGTCAAGATAACCCGAAGGAATCCCTGAAATTCAGGCATGGATGGCCGCAAAGATCTCCTCCGCCACCCGGCTCCCGGACTCCATGGCACCGTCGATCGAGGCAAACCGGGTGTGGTCTCCGCACTGGTAGAGCCCGTCGGCCACCCG
This sequence comes from Opitutaceae bacterium, assembly GCA_041395105.1. Taxonomy (NCBI): domain Bacteria; kingdom Pseudomonadati; phylum Verrucomicrobiota; class Opitutia; order Opitutales; family Opitutaceae; species Opitutaceae bacterium. The sequence goes on from JAWLBB010000002.1 coordinate 88,505, forward strand.
GAGCGGCTTGCGGGCGCCGCTCAGGGCGGGCGGGCGCTGGGAAGGCAGCGCGCAGGGAATCCGATCGATTCTCAGGAGTTTCCAATCGGCCACGGCCATGCCGAACCATCCGACCATCTGCTCCCGGACAGCTTCATCCAGTCGACGATCGGACCGGTCGTCCACGCCGAGCGAATTGAGACACAGCAGGCTTCGGCCGGTCGGGCCGTATTCCGCCGCGACTTCAGTCGGCGCACAAAGATGATTGATCATCCCCTTCCCTTCACCGTTGAGCACGAGGACCGGTTCCCGGACCGGACGTCCCTCCACCGAATAATAGAAGGTGGTCACACTGTTGTAGATCGTGAGGTCGGGCTGTCCGAGCAATCGGGCGGCCGTCGACGGGTCGGTCGCCACGACGATGAATCGGGCCTGGATGTGCTTCCCGCCTTCAAGTCGGACCAGTCCCTTCTCAATGCCGATTACCCGCGTCTTGAGGCGGAGTTTGTCCGGATGGATTTTTGCGGCCAACTGCTCGGGAATCGCCTGCATCCCGCCGACCGGGAGGCTGGCCTGACCGGTGGAAAACAAACGAAAAACCCAGTGGAAAATGCGGCTCGAGGTGAGCAGGTCGGGATCGAGAAAGATCCCCCTGAGGAAGGGTCCAAAGAAGCTCTCGATCATCGATTTTGTAAAACCCTCGCCCTCGAGTGACTCCCGGGTTGTCATTTCCGGCCGGGCAAGAACGGAATCGAGGCTTGACCAGGTCACCCGGGCCCGGAGCCGTGCCACCCTGAGTTTGTCGCCCAGGCTGCCAACAGGCGACATGAGGCTTGCGCCGACCCGGCTCAAATTGCGAAACGGATCCTCAAGGCGAAAGAACCGACCCTCGCGGAAAATGAGGCAGCCGGGAAGAAAACGGCGCAGACCGAGTGCCTCAAAATCCAGCCAATGCTTTGCCTGAGGATAACTGTCGAGGAGGACCTGAAAACCACGATCCAGCTGAAAACCGTCGACCCGATCCGTACGTACCCGACCCCCGACCGCGTCCGAGGCCTCAAGCACCTCGACATCGATCCCGCTCTCCTGCAACCGGAGACCACAAACCAGGCCGGACAATCCCCCGCCAATCACCACGACTTCGGGCATTCAAGCAACGAATACGGTTTCGCCGGAATTGGCTAGAAATTATCGTGAAGGGTTAACGGAGGCATCCTTCGACCGCCCCGGCCGCCGCCAGTCCGGAAAGAGCGGCACCCTCGACCCGCGGCTCCCCGAAAGCGTCGCCGCAGAAAGCCAGCCGCCGGTCCTCATCAAGTGCGAACCGGTCCGGATGACCCTGGGCCACCTGACTGAATCGCCAGCGGTGCATACGGCTGAAGACCGGCGGGCCTTCCATCCAGTCACGGGCCGCGTCCAGCAGATGCGCGACAACCACGGACTCATCGCTTCGGTAGTGACGGCGACTGAAATCCGGTTCGGCATGGATGGTCAGGGCGGGCCGACCGGAGGTGGATACGCCTTTCAATCGATTGTCCGCCACCCAGGAGATGGGTCCTGAAACGGGACGGACCCATCCCGGAGCTTCCAGCCGACAATTCCCTTCGTCCAAGGCAACCATCAGGGCCAGACAGGGGTCGTAGCGGATCGCGGCCAGACCGGTCGCAAGCGTCGGCGCCAATTCCGCCCCACCGGCCTCGAGAATCTGCAGGGATTGGGGAACCGGAGACGAGAAGAGTACCGAACGCGCCCTCCACGTTCGCCCGGTATCACATCGAAGCGTCCACTCCCCGCCGGCCCGGCCCGCCGAAACCACCCGGACCGAGCGTTCGACCGAGATCCCGTCAGCGACGTGTTTTCCCACCGCCGTCATTCCCGGCACGCCGCGAAAGCGGGGATGCCGGTTTTCATCCGCCCCTTCAAACCACAAAGCCGCCACGCCGGCCTCCGCCCATTCTTTGACCAATGACTGAAAGACCGGATCACGAGCCGTGAAAAACTGAGCTCCGTGGTCAAAAACCTCACCCTCCTGTCGACGGGTCGCCATTCGCCCGCCGATACCCCGGCTCTTTTCCAGGACCTGAACCCGAAGACCCGACTCTGTCAGTTTCCGGGCCGCGAGGAGGCCGCTGATCCCCGCGCCCACGATCAGGCAATCCAGCAGCCCGATCATGAAGGGCTCCCTTCCGCCAGACCGAGAACATGACGGAGGGCGGCGTCCAGATTCGGGTGACGGAAAGTGAACCCGGCCTTTTCAAGAGCCCCCGGCAGAACCCGGCAACTGGCCAGAAGCGTCTCATCCGCCATCTGACCAAACAGGAGGCGCAGGGCCATCGAGGGAACCGGCACCACCGCCGGGCGGTGCAGGAGACGGCCGAGTATCTCTGCCAGGTCGGCATTCCGGACCGGTTCAGGGGCCACCCCGTTGCAGGGTCCGGACAGGGATTCGGTCTCCAGAGCATGGAGGAAGGCGGCCGCCAGGTCATCGACCGAAATCCAGCTCATCCACTGCCGGCCTCCACCCACGGGTCCGCCCGCTCCCTTCCGGAAGACCGGCAGTATCGCCCCAAGCGCGCCTCCCTTCGGAGTCAGGACAACCCCGGTGCGCATCAGGACCAGGCGGACACCGGAACCCCTGATCTTCATCGCCTCCTCCTCCCAACAGCGGCAGACCTCGGCCAGAAAGCCCCGCCCGTTCGGCGACGACTCATCGGCCGGGGTCTCCCCGGTATCGCCGTAATAGCCGATGGCCGAGGACGAGACCAGGCTGCGCACCTGCCCCCCCGCCCGCGCAATCCGCTCAACCAGCAACCGGGTGCCCTTCACCCGGCTTTCCAGAATCGCCTTTTTCCGCGCAGAGGACCATCGTCCCGCCGCGAGGTTGGCGCCCGCCAGATGGATGACCGCCTCGACTCCTTCAAACGCCCGGTCATCCAGTTCCCCTTTGTCCGGATCCCATTGGAAGGCGTTCGAATCTCCGGGATCCGGATTTCTCCCGAGGGTGACGACCCGATGTCCCTGGGTCGTCAGAAAAGGAACGAGGGTTTCGCCGATCAGCCCGGAGGCTCCCGTCACGAGGATATTCATAGGCGGTTTCTGCTCCTTGTCGCGTTGCACCATCAGTCTCAGGTCTGAAGCTGTCACCTCGTGCCGGTATTGGAAGAGCCTTTCCAGCTGCCGACGCAGAAAACCGCCGCCCAGGAGTCGGCCGAGGGCGCCGAATGGCAGTCCGATTGTAAGGCGGTCCCGCAGGAGAGTCCGATCCGGTCCGACCGGCTCAAACCGATGCAGGTGATGCCACGAACGAAAGGGACCCCTCACCTGGCGGTCACAGAACTGCCGACCCGCCTGATGGTCCGTGTGCTCAAGATCCCAATAAACCGGCATCCCCGCCACCGACAGACGGAGCCGCACCCTCGCTCCATCCTCCACTTCTCCGGTGTGCCGGACCAACTCAACCCGTTCCCAGGGAGGTGAAAGGCGCCCGAAAGCCCCCGGCCGTGCGTGCCAGGCATAGACCGTCTCCGGAGGGGCCTCCAACAGGAGCTCCCGCTCAAAGACCGTCACCCCGCCGGAGTCACTCTCATCCCTTCTGGCGGATCCGTTCATAGGCGGCAAGTGCGCGGTTGCGGGCCGCGGCATGATCGACAAGCGGAGCGGGATAATCGTGACCCAGTTCAAGCCCCGCCTCCTGAAGGACGGCAGCCGGTGCCTCCCAGGGGCGTTGAATCCAGACTGAGGGCAGCCGGGCCAACTCAGGAACCCACTTCCGGACGTAGGCGCCCTCCGGGTCGAAACGATCCCCCTGCAGCATCGGGTTGAAGACGCGGAAATACGGGGCGGCATCCGCGCCGCACCCCGCCGTCCATTGCCAACCCAGGGTGTTGCTGGCCAGATCCGCATCCACCAGGGTGTCCCTGAACCAGGCGGCTCCCGCCTGCCATGGCTGAAGCAGGTGCTTGACGAGGAAGGACGCGACCACCATGCGGACACGATTGTGCATCCAGCCGGTCGCCCAGAGCTGACGCATGCCTGCATCCACGATCGGGTAACCGGTCTGCCCCCGCTGCCAGGCCCGAAGCACCGCGGCATCCGTTTCCCAGGGAAACGACCGGAACTCGGGCCGGAGCGGCTGATCGATCGTATCCGGAAAATGGAACAAGAGATGGTGGGCGAATTCCCGCCAACCGATCTCGCTCAGAAAAACCTCACCTCCCCTGCCGGCATCGGCGGCCCGGATCCGATGAAAGATCCGGACGGGACTGATCTCGCCCCAATGCAAATGAGGGGAGAGCCGGGAACTGCCGTCGAGATCCGGACGATCGCGGTTCGTGGCATACCCGGAGACGATCTCCCCGGCAAAGTGGTCGAGGCGCGCGAGTGCCGCCGGTTCCCCGGGCTCCCAGATCCTGAAGAGTCCGGCATCCCAACTGACATCGGGCCTCAAACCGAGTGAGTCGAGCGGTTCCGAATCGACCGTGCCGGTATGGGCCGGCCAGCGATCCAGGCTGTAAGGGATTGCCGGGCGCACCGCCTGTCCGAGACAATGCTTCCAGAAAGGCGTGAAAACCCGGAAAGGCAACCCCGCCTTGTTCTCGACCCGATTGGGCGCAAAGAGGAGAGAACCGTTGAAGCTGCGGACCTCGACTCCCGCCGCGAGCAGGGCTTTCTTCACCGCGGAGTCCCTGCCGATGACATCCGGCTCATAGCGCCGGTTCCAGGCCACGGCATCCGCTCCGGTCTCGCGGACCAGGGAAAGGAGGGTTTCGAGGGACGGCCCCCGCCGCAGTATCAGCCTGCCCCCGAGAGCGTCCAGCCTCCCGGCGAGCGACTTCAGGGAGCGGTGAAGCCAGGCCCGGGCCGCGTCTCCGTCCGCGGCGGCGCCTTCCGAACGGGGATCCGAAATGAAGACAGGCAGGACGGGACCACCCCGCTCAAGGGCCCAGCTGAGGGCCGGATGGTCATCGAGCCGGAGGTCCTTGCGCAACCAGAGAATGGTGGGAGTGGCGTTCATGAGTCAGGCGGACAACGCCCGGACCGTCTGTAAACGCGACTCCGGGAAAGGTCAAATCAGCTCACGATAGAGTTCCTCGTAGGCGCGGGCGGCCACTTTCCACGAGAAGTCCACTTTCATGGCGCGCTCACGGGCGGCCTCAAACCTGGGTCGGTCCGCGAAAAGCTCCAAAGCATCCTGCAGGGCTCGACGCAGATCGGGCGCATTGGGCGCGCACATCAATCCCGTGCCTTTCCGGGAATCCTCCATCAGATCCACCACCGTGTCGACCAGACCACCGACCCGGGTCACGATGGGAATCGTTCCATAGATCTGCGAATACATCTGGTTGAGTCCGCACGGCTCAAAGATGGAAGGCATCAGAAAGAAATCGGAACCGGCCTCCACCAGGTGGCTCATTTCCTCATCGAGGACAAGGCTGACCGAGATCCGGTCGGGATGCTTCTCGGCCAGTTGGCCAAGAGCCTTCTCATACTTCTCTTCGCCTCGGCCGAGGATGATCAGGCGGCAGTCGTTCTCGATAAAGAAGTCCATCGAGGCAAGAACCAGGTCGATCCCCTTCTGTTCGGACAGACGGCAGACCATTCCAATGACCGGTCCCTTGAAGTCAGGATCAAATCCATGCGCCTTCAGCAGGTGTTCGCGGCAGATGACCTTGCCCCCAAGATCGTCCGCCGTGTACTGATCCGGAAGATGCCTGTCCGTGGCCGGATTCCAGACCTCCATGTCGACGCCATTGATCAATCCGGTCAGATCCGCCTGGCGGCTGCGGATGACTCCATCGAGACCGAAGCCGAATTCCGGCGTGCAGATCTCCCGGCTGTAGTTGGGACTGACCGTGGTGACCTGATCGGCAAAGAGGATCCCCCCCTTCATCATGCTCATCTGGCCATAGAACTCGATTCCGTCGATGGCAAGAACCTCGGCCGGCAGCCCGGTGTAGCCGAAGGAACGATTCGGGAAAACCCCCTGGAATGCGATATTGTGAATGGTGAAAATCGTTTTCAGCGCGAGGGTCTCACGCTGACGGCCCTCCTGGAACCGCAACAAAAGCGGGAGCAGACCGGTCTGCCAATCGTGGCAGTGGAGAACGTCGGCCTTGAAATCGATGATTCTCAGCACCTCGACCACTGCCTTGGCAAAGTAGGTGAAACGACGGTCATTGTCGTCGTAATCCCGGCCGCCGTATCCGTAGGGTTGCCGCCGGTCGAAATACTCATCGCGACGAATCACGTAGAGGGTCAGCCTCCGGGCCAGCTGCAGGGTGATGACCTCTCCGGAGACAAATTCGTCCCCCATCTCGAGGCGAATCTTCAGCCGGCTCTCCGCCCGGGCCATCTCCGGATGGTCGAGGACCACCCGGTAGCCCGGGATAAAGACAGCCACTTCATGTCCGAAACGCGCGAGCGCCTTGGTCAGTGAACCGGTGTAATCCGCCAATCCTCCCGTCTTCACGAAAGGAAACATCTCACTTGCTGCATGGACAATCTTCATCGAATCGAATGCACTTGGGCTGCCGACCTCACTGCTGACGAAAAGGAAGGTCTGTCAAAGTCATGAAATTACAGGATCGAATACTCAAACTGATGCGTCGGGCCGACTACGTGCCCCTTGACGATCGGAGCCTGGAGAGAAATCTGCAACTTAAGAAACAGGATCGGCGCAAGCTCCAACTCGAGATTCGAAGCCTGGTGGCGTCCGGCCAGATCGTCCGGATCAAGAGCAACCGCTATTGCCTGCCCTCGGATGCCGACCTGGTGACCGGACGGATCCGGTTCCGCCAAAGCGGGGCCGCCCTCGTCATTCCCGACCGGGCACCCGGACAGCCTGAGCCCCCTGCGGTGAGCATCAAGGCCGAGGACACCTCGGTCGCCATGCACGGCGACCACGTGGTGGTCCGGTTGGAATCCCGCCGCCCCGGGGCACGCGACCGGAAGGCGTTCAGGAGCGGCGGCGCCCCGGGTCCGGGGGAGCGAAGCGGGCGCGTCATCCGCATCCTCGAGCGCAGGCAGACCATTCTGACCGGAACCCTCCAGCGGACGAAGCTCTTCCATTTCGTGGCGCCCGACGATCCCCGGTTGATTCACGACATCTACGTGCCGGACCCGAAGGAATCCACCCTTTCCCCTGCTCCACAGGTGGGCGACAAGGTGGTCGTGCAACTCCACGAATGGGCGCAGCGCCACGTCAATCCCGAAGGCGAAGTCATTGAGATACTGGGCAGAACGAATGAACCGTCGGCGGAATTCAAGGCCATCCTGCGCAAATTCAACCTCCAGACGACTTTCCCGGATCCGGTGCTCGAAGAGGCCGCAACCATTCCGGCCGAGGTCGGGCCGAAAGAGCGCAAGAACCGGCTCGACCTGCGTTCGGTCCCCACCCTGACCATCGATCCCGACGACGCCAAGGACTTCGACGACGCCCTCAGCCTTGAGTATCTCGACGGCAAAGCCATCCGGGTGGGTATCCACATCGCCGATGTCAGCGCCTATGTGCAGCCCGATACCGCGATCGACCGGGAAGGCCAGAGGCGGGGCAATTCGACCTACCTGGTTGGCAAGGTCATCCCGATGCTGCCCGAGAGCCTTTCCAATGGCATCTGCAGCCTTCACGAAAAGGTGGACCGGCTGGTCAAATCGGTCCTGATCACCTTTTCCCGGAATGGAAAAGTACAGAAGACCGAGTTCGCCAACTGCATCATCCGCAGCAACAAGCGGCTGACCTACAAACAGGCCTACGCCCTGATCACGGAGAACGACCTGGGGAAGGTCCGCAGACTCCCTCTGCCCCCCGCCCACCAGACCGGTTCGACCGGACAGGCTCTCAACACGCTCGACCGCAAGGATCTTGAGCATCTCCAGAAGTGGGTCCGTCAACTTTGGACCTTCGCCTCCCGTCTGCGCCGCCAGAGAATGGACAGGGGCAGTCTCGATCTCGACATGCCCGAGATGAAGATCTACGTCGATGCCGACGGCTACGCCGACCGGATTGAGAAAGTCGAATACGACGAAAGCCATCAGTTGATCGAGGAGTACATGCTCCTGGCCAACGAGACCGTCGCGGCCACCCTTAAGGGCGTCCGCCTGCCCGCGCTTTACCGGGTTCACGACAAACCCGACCCCGAGAAGCTGAACGAGCTGCGCGACTTCCTCGCCACCTTCGACGTCGCGACCGGCGACCTGACCAACCGATCGGAGATTGTCCGCGTGCTCAAGCTGCTCAAGACGCATCCCCAGGGCCACCTCCTCCGCATCCAGATTCTCCGCAGCCTGAAACGCGCCTGCTATCGGGCGTCTCCAGATGGCCACTACGGCCTGAACAAGACTGACTACACCCACTTCACCTCCCCGATCCGCCGCTACAGCGACCTGGTCGTCCACCGGGTCTTCGGACATTTCCTGGTCAGGCACCGCAACCAGCCGCGTGTGCCCGGGATCTCCTCCGTCCCCCTGCCCGCGGCCAAGGCAGTCAGCCTGGCCGAACACCTCAGCCTGACCGAGCAGAACAGCACCGAGGCGGAGCGCGAATCGGTCAAGGTCAAGCTGCTTGAGTTCTTTGAGCGGGAATTGAAGAAGACCCGCCGGACACGCTTCGCCGCCGTCATCCTCGAGACCCGCAACCACGGCATGTTCGTCGAATTGACCGAATCGATGGCCTACGGCCTCGTCCATGTCTCCACCCTGACCGACGACCTCTATCGTCTCGATGCAGGCGGCACCGCCCTGATCGGTCGGAAGAAACGCCGGCGCTACGAAACCGGGCAACAGATCGAGGTTCAGGTGGAACGGGTCGACCGACTGAAACGCCAGATCGATTTCCGGGTGGCTTAGGGCCGAATAAGGCACGGAGCCTGTGGAGGCGGACCTGGGTCCGTGCCGTTCCGGAAAGGCGGCCACGCCCGATCCGGCAAACTTGCTGTTCCAGTTGCCATGGCAGAAATCCCCCGTAACGTCTTCCACACGAATTCAATCCGCGTTTCTCATGAGTCACTACACCTACACCTCGACCCTGAAGTGTCTCTACGATAGGGCCAAACAGCTTTACCGGGAAGGCAACCGGGATCCCTCGACCTACTTTACCGGGAAGGAAAAGGCGTTCCTTGATTCAATTGGTGCCAAGGTCCAGGAAGTCTACGATTTTGTCGACGATGCCATCCGTTACGGCGAGCCCGACTACGAGACCTTCATCCTCATTGCGAGCGTGCGTCGGGACTATTTCCTTTACGTCCAGAAAGGCGTGCCCGGCGACCGGGTCGAAGAGGAGGCGGGTCTGCCGGAAAAGACCGCGGAGGTTCGGGGTATCCGCTGGCTGCCGCGGTTGATTCCCAAGGCCCGGGCCCGTCTGCGCGGAGAACTGCCCGACTCGCTGATGTACGGCTGCGGCGGCGACCGTGAATTCTTCCGGGTCCACGACATCCATCCCGCTGATTTCCTCCGAGCAGTCTGGGCCTACGAAACGGACGACGAAAAGCTGGTCGACTGGGTCCAGAAGAACTCAAAGGCCTGACTCTTGTCCGGGCCGCCGGCCATGGACGAGAAAGACCCGGTGGGGGACAAGCAGGGGGTCAACCGGGAATTCCTCGGCGAGCAGGCGGGCGTGGCGTCGATCGAATTCCACCACTCGTTCGCCGGACATGCTCCCGCCCACTCCCGCGCTGGCCCGGACCCGTCCCCTCCAGGCTTCGTGGGAATAGTGGATAGGTTCATCATAGGTCAGGCTACGGATGTCCAGAAAGCCTCCTTCCATCAGGTGCCGGAACCACTGCGGGTAAACACCGCAACCCCCGCCCATCGTCCAATCCGGATTCATCTCCCGAATCAGAGTTTCCGTGAGCTCAACGACATTACCTGAGCAGGGCAACCAATCGAAATGGGCGATGACCAGACGTCCGCCCGCACGCAACAGTCTCCGGATCTCCCGGATTGCCTTTTCCGGGTCAAACCAGTGCCAGCACTGACCCGCTGTGACCACATCAACCGAATCTCCATCGAGCCCGGTATCCTCGGCTGCAGCCTGCCGCCAGGTGACTGTGGGGCTTCCGGATCCCGCCATCTCCCGAGCCTGGTTGAGCATGTCCGGTGAGGAATCGATCCCGATGACCCGGCATCCCAACGAAGCCAATCCGCGGGCCACCGTGCCGGTCCCCGTCCCAAGGTCAACGACGGTCTCACGACCGGTGATGATCTTCGCGCCGACCAGGGTTTCGAAGAAGGAGCGGGGAAAACCCGCGCGGAAACTGCGGTAGTCCGAGGCTGTTCTTCCGAAATCCGCTTTCATGTCCGTTCCGTCTCACTGAAGCGACCGTCCGACCGGGTACTGCAGTCGCACCAGACCGACCATCTCGAAATCAGATCACACCGGGTCGATCCAGACAACGTCTTTGATATCCGGATCCGAAGAGAGAATATGCCGCAGGGCCTCCGTGAGGCGGGTCAGTTCCGCCGTCACATCCACTCTCCTGAAGAGCTTCTTCACGATGGGGGTGCTCGGTTCGGTGAAGCAGACAAACTCGTCGGCGTCGCCATCCTGATGGCCGCAACAAAGAGCGAGACGGGCATCTCCGATCCGTATCGGCAGGTACCATCCCCAGTCTTCCGCGTTCATCTCCCCGTATTCGATTCCCAGATCAGAGAGTTTCGCCGCCAGATACTCGGTCAGCCTTTTTCCCCAGAGCCCGGGGTTGATCTGATCCTCCTCGCCTTCATAAGGCGGGAACTTCCCCGACCGGAATTCGACCTGGGTGTTCATCGCGCGCAAGCCCTAGCCTTTCCGCCCCAGAAGGCGGGAAAAGAGCCCCCCACCCGAGGAGACTGCCGGTTCGGACATGGTTGCCGCAGTCTCCTGCGGGTCGATCCGCCACTGATTGCGACCGCCATGCTTGGCCTCATAGAGACGTTGATCTGCGAACTCCACCAGTTCCGTGGGATTCTCCGGCAGATGCGCCGAATCGACCCAGGCGACCCCCACGCTGATGGTCAGGGGAATCGTTCGCTTGAGTTCGACGTGCGGCGTCGCTTCGACCGCAGCGCGGAAGCCCTCGGCAATGGAACCGGCGCCCTCCTTCGAGCAGTCCGGGGCGATGACCACGAATTCCTCTCCGCCATAACGAAAGACTTCGTCCCGTCGACGAGCGTTGTCGTCAAGGATTCGCGCAAGATGCTTGAGCACGGAGTCACCCGCTGGATGGCCATGAGTGTCATTGATGCTCTTGAAGCGATCGACATCGATCATAAGCACCGCAAGGGAACGCTCCTGATCGCGTGCACCCGCCACCGCGGCCGGAAGCGATTCATCAAAGGCCGCCCGGTTGAGCATTCCGGTCATCCGATCCCGGCGGGCCAGTTCGCTCAACTCCTTGTTCTCGGACTTCAGACTGACCACTTCCATCTCGGACGCGAGGCGAAGGAGGTTGCGATGCTCTTCCGCTTCGCGCTCGATCGCGTCGAAATCCGGGGCCTTCTGCGTGTCGACAGAAAAGAGCTTTCCATAAACGCTCCAGTCTTCAGAGACGGCTTCCATCAGCGCGCGGAGAGCAGGAGGCTCGAGGCCGGTTTCGGTCAGAGCCAATCCACTCAGGCGCTGCATGGCCGCCGCGTTGTGCCCCCCTTCGATCATGAGAAAGGCCGCGATGGCATCGGCGACCCGGAGAATCCCGCCGCAACGGCTGGCCGCCGCCTGATCGTCGATCCGAACCAGTCCCTCGGCCGCCTTCCAGACTTTCTCCGGCAGCTGCCAGTCACGGAGCAATTCGATTCCGATTTCCACGTGACTGCCCTCGAGGGCAAGACGTTCCCGTCGCTCCAGCGGAATCTCCGGATGAACGGCTCCACTGAGAATGGGCTCATAGGCTTCCGGCATGCCGATTGAGAGGGCCAGTTTGCCAATCCGGCAGACGAGGCCCGAAATGAAGGCTTCCTCCGAATCCCATCCACCCAAGTCCCGGGCCAATCGCCGGGCAGCCACTCCACGAGCGAGCGACTCCGACCAGAAGGCCTCGAATTGAAAACTCGGACAGCTCTCGGCATGCGTCTGGGTGATGAGCGAGAAGGACAACGCCATCATCTGGGTGCCCCGGATTCCGATCCGCGCAACGGCTTCCTGAAGACTGGATCCGTGGAAACCCAGACCCATGATCGGAGAGTTGATGTACTTGAGGATCTTGGCCGTCAGCGCGGGGTCGCTGCTGATCACCTGGGTCAATTCATCGAGGGTGGTGTCCTCGTTCTCGACCAGTTGAAGTATCCGGATGGCCACGCCCGGCGGAGTCGGCAGGCGGTTGGCGGCTTTCAGGGCTTCGTAGGTATTTGCGGGCATGTCGATGGGGGAGGTTGCGGGGAAACTCGAGACAGCGTGTGTCCGGCCGCCCAATTCGACCATCTCACTTGTGGGATGCTCCCACCACCCTCTCGATTTCTCTCAGACTGCTGATGTTCTCTGGACTGACTTTGTCCTTATTTCATCGGCCCGAAGCAGCCCGGCCTTAGGGACAGTTGAGAGCATTTTTCACCAAGGGTGCGGCCCGAAACGCAATGCCCTTTTGCGTCAACAAGTCATCGAAACCCGCTGGCGCACAGGCACAACGGCGATGCGCCACCCGACACAGCTCTCCGATCTTCGGCAGGCGCCTTATCCCTGCAACTGGCGCCACTGATCAAGATCGGCCCGAGCTTCCCCGGCTTCGGGAGACCCGATCGAATCAAGAATCGCGACCGCGGCACTGACCCGGGTGATGGCGTCCGGCAGACGGCCGAGAGACTTGACAGCCCGCGCGGCGCTTCTCAGGGCCTGCGCCTCGGCCAGCTGGTCGCCGATCTGTCGGGCCAGTTTCAGCTGATCGTCAAAGCATTCCACCGCTTTCCACGTCCGGTTTGCGTCCTGGTGACACTGCCCCAGTTGCCCCATGGCGAAGAGCCCGGACTGGGCATCCTTGAGCAGATGGGCGGCTTCAATCTGGCGGGCGAAATACTCCGCCGCCTTGTCGGGATTGCCGAGGGCCCGATAAGACCGGCCCAGATTGCCCAGGGCGTGGGTCTCCGAGGGCATATTCCCGGATGAACCTGAAAGCTTCAGTTGGCGTTCGAATCTCGGTACCGCCTCGGCCGGTTGACCGGAAGCGAGGTGCGCTTCACCAAGGTGGGCAAGCGCCAGCAATTCGCCGGCCTCGTTACCGTGCTCGAGGTTCAGCTTGAGGTGTTCTTCGTGCAATTCGATGGCCCGGGTATAATCTCCCCGCTTCTCCGCGATATGCCCCAGACTGGCCAGGGCAAATCCCTCGCGCGCGGTATCCCCCTCGTCCCGCATGACGACGAGGACCTTTTCAAAACACGCCTCCGCCTCATCCAGCTGTCCGAGGTTCTGGTAGGCGAGCCCCATATTTCCAATGCAGCTGCCTTCCTGATGGACGTCTCCGAGTTCCCGACAGAGCTCGGCGCCGCGGGAGTAGCAATCCAGGGCATCTTGCGGCCGACCGAGTTGGGCGTAGATCGAACCCAGACTCGTGACCGCGTCCAATTCCTTTTCGCGGTCACCCACCGCCCGGGCCTTTTCCGTCGTCATCCGGTGCACCATCGAATCCCATCATCGGTCCGGGTCTGAAAGATCCCGGTCGCATTGACCGCTTCAGAGAACTTGAGGAACTCCCGCTCCCTGCCCTCCTGCTGCGAAAGACGCTCCAGAACCGAGAGCAGGTGCGGCCATTCTTCCTGGACCAGCTCAAAACCCTCAACGGCCGCTTCGCGATCTTCAAGGTCGGTCGCGTGAACCTTTTCGACCAATCGGGAAAAGTGTTCGGTATGGAATTGCCGCACAAGCTCTCCATCCTCCGGTGTCAGGTGTTCCGCACCGAGCGTCCGGCCCTGTTCCGTGAGGGTGAAACGTTCACCCTCGGGATCTGTCTGGATCAACCCGGAGGCGAGAATCGCGTCGAAATCCGCTTCCTTGCATGCCGCCACCGCCAGGCCGGCCACCCGGTCAAAGGAGGCCGGCATCGTGGTCAGGCGGGCCAGGCCCAATCGCTGGGAGCGGCTCAGCCGTTTGAACTGCTCGGCAGGAACCACCGCAGGCGCCGGCGCATGTTCGTCCCCCTCGATCACGGCTGCTTCAGCGATCGGAACACGATCCGCAACCATCGACCCCGTTCCCCCTCCGTCTTCTGCCGGTTGTTCCGGTTGGGGAGCGGCTGCAACGGCCGGCGAAGCACTCGGGGCCGGGGATCGCGCCGTTTCTCCATCCAAGCCCTGCTGGCGGGGCTTCCAGATGAATTCATGGACGGCGAGTGCGACCACGACGACGGCAATCAGGATACCGGCCCAGATCAGTATATTGGTAAGCAGGTCCATGGGATCGAATTGTTGATAAAGCCCCTAGGGGTTGTCTCTTAAACGTATGCAGAGAAGAATGGTCAAGACGAGTTCATCCCGTCATCCGGGCCGTTCCACGAAAATCAAGGCGAAGGAGACCAGCGACGACACATGTTGACCGGCGGACGGATGGTCGGATAGAGAGTCGGCATGGTCAACATCACCTATTACCTCGATGTCGTATCCTCATGGTGTTTTTACAGTGAATCCACCTGGGCCCTTCTCAAGTCCCGATATGGCGATGTGGCCAGGTTCGACTGGAGGATCGCCACCATCCCGGAATCCGGCCTTCCACGCACGAGGGAAGAAGAAGAGTGGTATTACAGACGTAGCGGCACGATGGTTGGCCGTGTCCCGATGCTTCACAGTGGTTGGTGGGAACCCGGGATCAGCGAATACCTGGCGCCCAACGCGGTGGCCGAAGCCGCACGCGACCATGGGTGCCACGACGATTCCGTCCGACTCGCACTCGCTGCTGCGGCCATGGAGGAAGGTCTCCAGGTCGGACGATGGGAGGTCGCGGCCTCAGTGGCGGCCCCGCTTCTCGGAATGAGCGCAGAGGAGTTGGAAGCGACGGCCCGGTCCGATGCCGTCGTGGACCGGGTCAGGAGATCCACCCGGGACTTCTTCGACTTGCAGGTGACCCAGCGCCCCGCTTTCGTCATTCGGGACGAAATCGACGACCGCGCGGTTTTTTCCGGGCTGATCCAGCCGCAGCCCCTCATTGCCGCCATCGATCAGATGATCGCCGACTGCCGGGCCTACCGATCCTGGACGGCGCACTTCGGCCAGCCGGGATGAGCGACTTTCGACCGGGTTCACTGGATCCACATTCTCAGGATTCTCCGGTCTGCGGTGGCGAGGAAGAAGGTGAAACCGGTCTGCGGATTCCGTTCCGGCTCAACCTGCACAAGGGTTGAACCAAGGTCCCACCGCTTGATCAGCCGACCGGACCCATCCAGCCAGGCAACCCTCCCGTCGCGGAGGAAAGCGACCAAGCCGTCAGATGGCCGCAGATCCGCCAGCTTGAAAACCTCGCCTCCCAGATTCCTTCTCCAGACCTTGCGACCGGTCGCGTCGAAACGGACCACCTCGCCACAGAGGCTCCCCACGATCAGGCCTTCCTCGTTGGCAGGTCCCGTGATGACCGCCGCCTGAGACCGGTCGCCCACATTGCTTTCCCAGATGATCTTGCCCGATTTGGAGTGGACGGCGTAGACCGCCCCGCTTTCCGCGCCATAGATCGACTCCCGAATGCCGTCGCGATCGAGATCACAGAAACCCAAAGCAATGAACTCGGGCCCGCCGTTGATCGTCCAACGGATCGCACCGTCTGCCTCAAGCAGGTCGGAGGTGTGGTATTCCGTCCCCACCAGAATCTCCGCCCGGCCATCCCCATCGGCATCGCCGACGACCATGCTTCGCGCAGCGTGGTGATGAATCTGCGTCACCCAGCGTCTCCGACCCGAAAGGGTGATACAGTGAACCAGCCAACCATCGGTGCAGGCCAGGATGGAAGGCTCCTCACCCTCTTCCAGCACCGCAATCGAGAGATCGTTCACATTCTGGATGCGGTAATGCGACCGGAGCAAAGCCACCAGCCAGCGGCCAAGACCGGAAGCGTCGACCATTTCAAGGTAACCGGCGCCCCCGACCACCACGCAGGCGGCCCCACCCATACGGAGCGGACGGATGACCGAAGCCGGTCGCTTCAATCTCGCGAGTCCGGTCTGCCGGCCGGAAAGATCCATGGTGGTCAGGCGGCGATTGCCCTCCAGAACGAAGAGACGCTCCAGCGAAGCCGACCAGGCGACCGCCGACGCCGCCTGCTCCAGTTCCGCCAATAGAGCGATCCCAGCCCCCCCTGCCACCGCCTCAGGAACCAACGTTTCCGCCGAAGCACCGCATGGATCCGGTCTGACCGACCCGGCGGAATACTCTGGATCGACGTCGGGCGACAGGACCTCGAAATGGCTTTCCGCCTGCGCAAGCAGGCCCACGGGCTTGAGCAGGTCGCCGGACACCCGGGATCCGGGAAGTCCCAGCACCACCGCCCGGCCGCGCGCCCGGTCGATCTCCAGAAAGACCGGTTCGGAGAAGGTCGCCGAGCGTCCACCGATCCGCACAGACCGGCAATGAACATATCGTAAGTGGGCTTCAGATACGACTATCAGGTCCGTCTGTCCGTCGTCACCGGCGCGGATGCCGGCACGGCCGTCGATTGTCCAGGTCTCGTCGTCGGGGCCCGGAATGAAGCGGGCAACACCGTCGGCCAGACCCTGCAGCCGGCAGGCGCCGACCTGACCGGCATCACCGCAGGTCATCAGATTGAAAAAGACCAGCCCTGAACCGGGACCACCGCCTCGAGCCCGGCGCTCCTGGCGCAGGACCCGCGTCGGATCAGTCGCATGGGGATAGTCTCGGTGGAAGGATCCGTCCTGGGTCCGGATCACCCTTGAATGTTCGTCCGACAAGGACTTGAGGCTCGAGTCGCCATGGGTCATCCGGAAAAGGACTCCGTCCTGCCGGACAGTCGTGGACCGGGCCGAAGAACGGATCTTTCCGAGCAGACGCCAGAACAGCGTGATCACGTAATCGGCCTCCTGTCGGAAATCGACCGTATCCACAAAGAGGAACCATGCGTTTCTTTTCCAGACGATGTTCCTCCTCCAGTCCACCCCGTTGTAGTCGGCCACCCGGATCTGCAAAAAGAGCACCTCCCCGCGTTCGTGGACAAACTCAAGTGAAGCCAGCTTCGGGAGCGGCCCCGCCTGGCCGTCGCAGATCGACACAAGTGAATTGTGAAATTTGGGCAGCGACCGGATATAGTCGCCCTCGGTCAGCCACATGCGGTTCTTCCAGGTCAGGCGCAGGACCGAGCCGGCATCTTCGTGGTCGTGCACGAACCCCGATACCCCGTCCAGGATCAGGTAGGCATCGTCCGGATCGTAGCCGGCCCGCAGGACACATTTGTCAAATGCCTTGCCCGGGGGCACCTGGTCGGACCGCACGCCCTCCGGGCGGTATGGCTGGAACTCGGACTCGCCGGTCCGATCCAGATGACGGTAGGCATCCGTGGTCAAGCGCGCCAGCTGCAGGCCCGGTGACAGAACGGGCCCCTCCTCCTTGAGATCACGCGCATAGTGCCCGACAGAATCCACCAGGTAATTGCCCATCTCCGCATGTCGTGGCGTCAGATCAAAGGCACTGGGCGGGATCTCCGGGAGCAGGCGGCGCCAGGCCCCTGACTGATAAAAGGCTGCGGCCGCGGTCAGGACAAAACGCAACGAGCCGTAGCACCATCCGGCGGGGTAGTAGCGGATGACATCGCCGAAACCGACCGGCGCCATCAAATTGTCGGTGGTCAGCTCCGCATACTCGCAGACCTCGCGCAGGTGACCGTCCTCAATCCACCTGAGGTCATCATGGGCCAGATCGTAGTGAAGGAGATGTGACGGCACCAACCAGCAGTAGCCGTTGGCATCATCATCGGGCTTGAAGCTGTTGCGTTGTCCCTCGAATATGAGGCGTGCCGCCTCCATTTCCTGCCCGTAGGCATCACTCTCATAGTGGGCTCGGACATACCGGGCGGCAAAGAAAAGACTGAGGGCGGCAAAAGTCGGATGGTTCTGCCGGATGGCGGGGGTCCTCAAGGAGGGGTCACGGAAGTAGACCAACCGCGAGCAGTAGTCGGCCAGACCGCACAGCACGGTGACTCCCTCGAAGCGGTCTTCGTCGGTAAGCAGGGAACTCTCCTCCACCATGTCCCAAAGCCAGGCCAGGCGCCAGATCCAGGAATAGGGAAAGAGCATGTGCTCGAATTCCCATTCTCCTCCCGCCCGCTTGACGAGCTCATGATAGTGGCGGAGGGCGAACATGAAGAGCTCGAGGTATTCCGGATGGCCGGTCAAGGCATAGACCAGGCCCGACTCAATCCCCCGATCCAGGGCATCACGCCCGGTATTTGCCCTGAAGGTCGCCCGCACTTTGCGCTTCCAGCGCCGCTTCTCGAGGGGTGATAGCCTTGGCACTTCCAAGCGGGTCTGAACCCGGTTGACATACCCGAGAACTCCGCCGTCAACTGCCGCCACCTCGGAAAACGCCCGCAACGCCTCGTCGATCATCGCCGGGTCGGAGAGCCCGATAACAATGACATTGAGTCGAAGATTCGACGGATTGTGAACCGTCTGGATCACCCAGCCGCCCGGTCCCGGATAGAAATCGTCCACCAGGGTGTGCTTGCGGCGATAAAGCCAGGCGATGAGGGGGTTGGTATGCACGGTCCCCACCAGGATCCGGTGACTGCGAAAAGGCTGCGGCTGATCGAAATCATCCTCCGCAGGGCTGACCGGAGGCGCCCGGCCCACCCTCTTTCCGATTTCAATCGCGAGCGCCTGGCCAAACCGAGCCCAGGACGCACCAACCGGAACCACGATGCCCGCGATCGACGCGAGGGGCGTCTCAAGGAGAAAATCGCGGTTCAAAGGGTTCATCGAGTGCGGCCTGCGGCCACCGACTTACCTTGACGGCGATCCCGACCAAGTCGACACACGAGATTGCCTGAACCGGCAGGCAGGAAACCATCGGAGGACCGATCGAATCATCAACGAACCGACTCCGGTTCAACCGCTCGATCACGAAAGGCTACGACGAAAACCACGAGGATGACTGCCCCAAGGACAGCCGGTATGGTCCAGAACTGTGTCCATTGCTCACGCGTCAACCGGACCGCGTCTCCGAGAAAGGAGTTGAAGATCAGTCCCGAGGCCTGGGCGCCGATCAGCATGCCCAGGCCATAAGTCACCAGCACGAGAAAGCCCTGGGCCTGGGCCCGGATGGCCGGATTGGCCTTCCGATCAACATAGATCTGGCCGGTCACGAAAAAGAAATCGTAACAGATCCCGTGCAGGACGATGCCTCCGAGGATAAAGGCCGCCGTGCCATCGGGCGCCCCAAGGGCGAAGAGGCCATAGCGCAGGGCCCAGGCTCCGGCCCCGACCGCGAGCATCCACTTCACGCCAAGGCGCCGGAAAAACCACGGCATGGAAAGCATGAAGAGCACCTCGGACATCTGTCCGAAGGACATCTTGAAGGCCGGCGCAGGCAGTCCGAGGTCATGCACGAAGATCGGGGCGAAATTGTAGTAGACCGCCAGGGGAATGCAGAGCAGGAACGAGCAGACGATGAAGATCCAGAACGAGCTTCCGCGAAGCTGGGCCAGGGCATCGAGTCCGACGATCTGACGAATGCGGATCACCGTCCCGGCAGCGGGAGGCGGGGTATGCGGCAGAAAGAAGGCAAACAATCCAAGTAGGATGCCCGCCCCACCTGCCACGCGCAGTGGCAAAGCGGTCGCATCCGCCTTGAGGACGGCACTGACCAGGATGCCGGCCACGATCCAGCCGATCGTGCCGAAGACCCGAATGAGCGGAAACTGCTTTTCCTGATTCTCTATATGATGAAAGGCGAGGGAATTGGTCAGCCCGAGGGTCGGCATATAGCAGAGCATATGAATCCCCAGACCAAGAATGAAAAGGGCCGGTTGCTTCTCAAAAGACGGAGTCGCTATCAGTGCGGCCCCCCCGATCAAGTGCATGATCCCGAGAACCTTTTCCACGGGAAAAAAGCGGTCCGCCACCAGACCAAGAAAGAAGGGCGAGAGGATGGCCGCGATCGGGCCCACCGTATAGGCCCAATGGGTAACCGAGGTCATCCCGGCAGCGGTCATATAGTTGCCGATCGTCACATACCACCCTCCCCAGACAAAGAACTGGAGGAACATCATCAGTGAAAGCCGGGAAGTGATTCCTTTGGTCATGGCAATCGGAGCGAGGCGTTGAGGCGAAAGGCGGGGCAGAACCATCCTGACCATGCCCAATCGCGACCCGGCTGCAAAGCGAAAATCAGATGGGGCGAACCAACGTCAGGACAGGACAAGGTCTAGGGTCCGAGGTCGATGGAGAGCCGGGTTTCGATCGCGAGATGCCTGGCTGTGGTCGTCTCGGTCCAGGAGTTCCCAGCCACCACGTTCAGCTTCACCCGGATTCTGTCCTGGAGATAAGCGGTCAGACCAACCGTGCCGAGAAGCATTCGACCGCCGTCGATCGAATGATCCGAGAGATCCGTGTAGGAACCACGTATGGAGAACGCCCAAGAGGTATCCTTCCAATCGTTCCAGGAGAATTCCCTCGATGGCGCCACGGATGAAAAGACGCCACGTTTCCGGTCATAGGTCCGGCGCTCGCCGGAAATGATCCATGAGCCCGATACATACCCGCCGAAAAAACCGAGGGAGGGAGCATCGTCGAGATCGACCTTGGAATGGAAGACCTCCGTCTGGAGCAGAAGACCATTCTGCAGATGGACAAATTCCAGGCCGACGGTCGCAGCGGAGTCACTCGGAATGTCACCGGTATCGATGGCGTAGGGGGCGGCGTGAGCCTCCGGACGCGCCCGATAGCGGATCTGGCTGCTTCCGGATTTGATCCAGTTCACGCTTGCTCCGAAATGGGTGAGACCGGCAGATCGGTCCGGGTCATCACCCTCGTCGACCCGGGCCAACCAGGTCACCCGGCCGATCAGCCGTCCATAATCGCTGGATGCGCTGCTGGCATCATTTGTGAGGCCGTCGGCGAAGAGTCCCCCGGTCAAGGTCATCCGATTGTTGCTGAAAGTTCGATTGAATTGGACGCCGGGCTCGATTCCGGGGGTGAGGGCCGCACTGGCCGAGTCCAACTCCATGAAGGTCTGCCACTGACTGCTGACCATGTTTTCAAAACCCATGGGTGCACTGAATCCACCCGTCTTGACCTGGCCAAGAATGGGAATCTGGTCCATAGCCAGATACATGTTTTCGACATAGAACGCATGTGGGACGTAACCCAATTCCAACTGATAAAGAAAAGGGAAGAGAAGAAGAAAGTCGCCTTTGGTCAAAATCCGGAAACGCCGCAATTCCATCCGGGTTCCGAGGTCCGCGGCATCTCCGCCGTTCAGGAAAGTGGCGAGATCCAGATCAATCCGCATCCCGATCTTCGCGGTGAATTTCACGCGATCGACCGAGAATCGTGAGAATTTGGAAAGGATTTCCTTCTCCTCCATTGCGGGGGGATTCGGGATGGAGGTGTTTTCCTGAATCTCGAAGGCAATCCCGTCCCAACCCATCCAGCGGAAACGCCAATAGGAACTGATCTCCGGTACCGGGGGCGGGGCAGGCGAAGTCGGCAATTCGGGAGTCACGGTCGACTTGATGACGACCGGACCAGCCGCGTGTGGGTCGGCCGGTTCCGCCACCGGAGCAACGTCCTCCAATTGCCGGTCAAACTTCAGCTCCGAACTCCCACCCTCCTCCGACCAGCCCACCGGAATCAAACCGGACCCGAATGCCACCAAGGTGGGTCGAAGACACAATTGAATCCAAACCCGAGGTGCCATGGGAATACCTCGATCAGGCCACAAGCCGCCAGCGGTTGTGCACCCAGAACCAATTGGCCGGATCGCGTCTCACGGCCTCTTCGAAGATCCGGTTCATGTCGGCAGTGATGGCCTCCGCCGTCCGGATCCCGCCATTTTCCAGCAGGGGGATGGCATCACTGATCTCGATCCGCCAACGGGCCAGTGAGGTCCTGTAACAGACCGCGACATGAAACGGATAGTGAAAACGACGGGCAAATACCGCCGGGGCGGCGGAAGTTGAACATTCGACCCCCAGAAAAGGGCCCTTGATGCCGCGCGGCCCCCCGTTCTGATCGCTGAGCAGTCCGATGACCACCCCACCCGCCTTGAGCATGGACTTCAGTTTGGCCGCATCCCGGGTTCTCTCGAGGAAAACGCAGTTCAGACTCTGACGATAAGAGAGCAGGAGATCGTTGAGCGCAGCGGGTTTGACCGCCCGGTAGGTGGTGACCAGTTGCATGCCGGGCAGACGATGCGCCGCCGTGGCGAAAATCTCGAAATTGCCAAAATGGCCGAGGGCAAGAATCCGGCTGGGGGACCGCCCATCTTCACCGACCTCCAGCAGTTTCTCCCCTCCATCCACCTCAAGAATCTTGTCCAGGTCGAGCGGACTGATTCCGGCAGTGCAGACTCCGCAGACAAAGCTCTCACCGATCCTCTTGAAGTTCTCCCTGGCGAGTGCCGCGATCTGGTTCCGGGTTTTCTCGTTTCCGAAGACCGCGGTGAGATTGGTCACGGCCACCTTTCGGTGCCGGCGGTCGACCAGATGGGCCATCCCGCCGAAGAATCGGCCGAGACGCGCTGCACCGCGGAGCGGCAGGGCGCGCAGGCTCTCGAAGAGGAAACGGGCAAGAATGACAACGAGGCGATCCAACATGCTTCGCATTCGTCACCTTCAGTCCGGACTCTTCCCGGGGCCAGAATAAACCGTACGACCTGAAGCCGAAGAGGTCGCGGCAAGAAGCTCGACGAGCTCCTCCACCAGATGATCGGTGATGCCGCGATGGGCCTCAACCGCTTCCAGCGCCTTCGCGCCGGCTTCAGCCGCTTCGTCCCGGTGCATCAGCCAGTCCAGCATCACCTTGTGGAGGGCGTCACCATCGGTGATCACCCGCGCCCCGCCCCGTTCAACCAATTCCGGAGCAATATCTGGAAAGTCGCTCATGTCCGGCCCGAATACGATCGGTTTGCCGGCCAGAGCCGGCTCAATCGGATTCTGCCCCCCCTTGGGCACAATGCTCCCTCCGACAAAAGCCATCTCGGCCAACGGATAGAAACGACCGAGAAATCCAAGCCGGTCCACCACCACGACATCCGGTCGCTCGATCCGGCGATCGGTCAACAGGGCGACCTCAAACCCACTGGCCCGGCAGATATCCCTGACCTCCAGCCCCCGCTCCGGATGCCGCGGCACCAGGATCAGTTTCAACCCATCAACCTCCCCTCGCAGCCGTGCAAAGACCTCAAGAAGTGTGCGTTCCTCCCCTGCATGGGTGCTGCCGGCGATGAGAATCCGATCATTGGGCTCAAACCCGAGGATTTTGCGCAGAGACCGGCCGCCATCCTCGCTGACCGAACCACCATTGGCATCAAACTTGAGATTGCCCGGCCGGCCCAACCGGTCGGGCCCGACTCCCAGGTCGCGGAACCTCGAAGCCTCCCGGACGGATTGCGGGTAAATCATCCGAAAGACTGCAAAGGCCGGACCAAACAGACTCCACCAACGCGCAAAGGAACAAAAAGACCTCTCGGTCAGGCGCCCATTGACCAGCACGCAGGGGATACCGCGGGACCTGAAGAAACTGAGGTATCCGGGCCAGACGTCCGTTTCGACAAGGACGAAGAGGTCGGGCCGGATGCGCGAAAAGCAACGCCGGTAGGCCAACGGGGTGTCGTAGGGAAAGTAAAAGAGACCGTCGATCTTTCCTTCCAGCCTCTTCCCGGCGATCAACCGACCGCTCAAGGTCGACACCGAGACCACGATCGGACGCGCGTCTCCAAGCCGGGCGCGCAGTCCTTCGATCAGGGGCACGGCCGAGAGCAATTCGCCCACGGAAAGCGCATGGATCCAGACCGGACCGGGCCCATCGACATCAGTTTTCGGATACGGCTGAAATCCCAGGCGCGGCAGCAATGTCTTCCGCCGCTTTTCCTTCAGCAGAAGGAACGGCCAACCCAAAGCCAGCACCAATGGAAAGACAATCGCGCTGAAGAGGAAGTAGGCCGGTCTGGCCAGCCAGGAGGGGCAGACAAAGCCTCGTCTCTTCTCCATCAGCAGATCGGTCACATCCGCTCGAAGAGAGCTCGCGCGCGCTCCGGCGTCATATGGTCCTTCCAGTTCGGCCCCAGGGCGTTCTGCCAGAGCGGATCAAGACTCAGGGCGACCCGGATCATCTCACTCATCTGGTGTTCGGTGGCGTCCTTCGTCACCCCGCGAGGAAGCGTGATGTGGTGACGCTCGATCATCCGGCGAAACTCCCGCACGTTTTCCGGGTAGTATTCCTCCAACTGATCGAAGACGATGCAATTGCCCACCCCGTGGCGGGTTCCGAAGACAAAGGAGAGCCCGTAGCTGAGCGCGTGGCAGACTCCCACCTGGGAATAGGCGATGCTCAATCCCCCGAAATAGCTGGCGACCATCAGTTTCTCATCGGCCACCGCGTCGCTGAGATCACCCAGAAAGGCTTCCCGGCACATTTCCTGGGACTTCTCGGCAAAGGCCCGGGCAAACTCGTTGATGAAGGTGCCGTTCAACGACTCCGCCGAATGGATATAGCAGTCCATCGCGGTGTAGAATCGCTGATCCCTCGGGGCGTCGGCAATAAGGTCGGCATCGAGGATGATCTGATCAAATGGAGTGAAATCGGAATTGATGCCCAATTTCCGAACCGGTCCGGTCAGCACAGTCGTCCGGGAGACCTCGGCACCGGTTCCGGCCAGGGTTGGTATCCCGACATTGTAGATACCGGGGTTCTTCACCAGATCCCACCCCTGATAGTCCGCGGCCGAGCCCGGATTGGTCAGCATGAGGGCAACCGCCTTGGCCAGGTCCATCGTACTGCCACCGCCGATCCCGACGAGCGCATCCGGCATGCGGGAGGAGAAATCCTTCACCCGCAGGGTCAGTTCATCGACATACTTCGTCTTCGGCTCCACATCGCAGTTGACGAAGATGACCTGGTCCCGGGTCAGGAACGGCAGGGCCTTGACCCAGTCCCTGTCCTCAAGCACATCGTCGATCAGGAAGACAGTCGGCGTGGCCGCGTCCGTTCGCCTGGTCGAGAGGACATCTCCGAGTTGCCGGACGCTGCCGCGGCCGAAAATCAATTGCGGGACGACCCGCAGGTTCTTGTAGTTTGGATTCATCAGGTGGGTGGGAAAGGGGGCCTTCAGGAAAACTGCTGTTTGACGACCGATTCGAAGGCGGCGGCCTGTTCGGCGGTGTCGATCTCGATCAGGGCATCGTGGGTCACCCCCATCCGGATACGATAACCCGCCTCAAGCACGCGAAGCATTTCAAGTTTCTCGACCTGCTCAAGGCGACCCGGCGGCATCGTGGCAAATCGCTGAAGAAAAGCGCCATCATAGGCATAAAGCCCGAGATGGATGAGCAGGGGAATGGCGGCGGCGGCCTCGCGGTCAAACCCTCCGTTGCGGTCGCGGAAGTGCGGAACGGGAGCTCTCGAGAAAATCAAGGCCCGTCCATCGCGATCGGAAAAACACTTCACGTGATTCGGGTTGAAGTAATCCGCCTCCTCCAGCAACGGTGTTCCGAGGGTGGCCATCTCGACGTCCTCCTGGATGAGTGCCGCCAGCTGGCGGATCTGTCCGCCCGTCACCAGGGGTTCGTCGGCCTGGACATTGATGACCTGGTCCGCACCGATCTCCCGGTTGGCCTCTGCGATCCGGTCCGTTCCGCAGGTGTGGTCGACATCGGTCATGACGGCATCGAAACCGGCGCGCTCGAGCAGTTTCAGGAGTTCCTCGCTGTCGACGGCGAAATGAAGCGGATACTCCGGCGCTTCGCGGCGGATCCGTTCGGCCGTCCAGAGGATGACCGGTTTGCCCGCGACTTCATGAAGCAGCTTCTTGGGGAACCGGGTCGAGGCGACCCGGGCGGGCACGATGATGGCAACGGATTTTCCCATGACGGCTCGGTGAGCGGGGCGCTCCAATCAGGCCAGAATCGCCCGCATTTTCGCCAATCGGTCCGCCAGTTGCTCCTCGGTCCAGGAGAGTTTGATTAACATCGAGATGTTGCGCGAAATGATGGCATCCGACTTCGGGAGGTGAAGTGATTTCCATTCCCGCTCGGGCTCCCACCGGGCCACCGGCAGCAAGGCGGGACTGGTCAGATTCTTGAAGTGATCCCACTTGGTGTGGTAGTGCCAATTGTTCACGTAGTAGTAGAAACAACCGTCAACTCCGGCCGCCCCCAATCGGGCCGAAGCTTCGCGGGTCTCGGCCTCGGTCGGAAGCATGAACGAGAGGAAGGTGGCGGAATCGCCATCGGGATCGGGGATCTCGCGAAAACGGACCCGGGGAAGATCGGAAAGACCGTCCTTGAGGTATTGCTTGTTGCGGCGCTGGGTTTCGATCATCCGGTCGACCTTGCGCAGCTGGGCCAGACCCACCGCGGCGTGCAGCTCACTGATCCGGTAATTGGTTCCAATATGCGGATGAAGGTCGGCGCCACGATCAACGCCCTTGTGGTCGTGTCCGTGGTCCGCATAGGCCTGGATCACATCGTAAAGGGCGGGATCGTCGGTCACGATGGCCCCACCCTCCGCACAGGTCATGGTCTTGACGTAGTCAAAGGAATAGCAGCCCACCCGACCGATCGTTCCGAGTGCCCGCCCCTTCCAGGATCCGCCAAAGGCCTGGGCGGCATCCTCGATCAGGGTGACACCATGGCGATCGCAAACCGCCTTGATTCGGTCAAGATGGGGCATGGACCCGCACATATGAACACAAAGGACCGCCTTCGTCTTTTCCGTGATTGCCGCTTCGACCGCCTCGGGATCGAGGCAGAGGGTTTCATCGATATCCACGAATACCGGTGCTGCACCAGCCAGGAGCACGGCCTCCGGATCGGCTACGAAGGTGAATGGTGGGAGGATGACCTCGTCTCCCGCCCCCACCCCGCAGACCGCCAATGCGGTGGACACGGCGGAAGTGCCGCTCGCGACCAGATGGACATGGTTGCTTCCCAGCTTCTCGGAAAGCGCCGCCTCCAGCTCCCGAGCCGGCCAGCGACCACCGCGGACTCCGTCGAATCCGTAACGCATGAGCACACCGGACTCGAGGACCGCATTGACCTCGGCCCGTTCTTCATCTCCAAACCACTCGAATCCTGGCATTTTGTCTTTCCTTGATCTGTCTGGGTTTCAACCGGGCAACACCGGTCACAACGACTGTCTAGAAGCCCGGGAGTAAAGGGTTCTCGTCGCTGCTTTGCCAGCAGGAAGTTGCCCCGGGATCTCCACGAACGAAGCGACCCGGCTCGAACAGTTAAGCCTCGCGGGGCGGGCAGGGATCGCTTTCATCTCTGCTCATGGCCAAACCGGAGAGGAAAGCAGAATCCGCCGCATCGCCGGCCCGCAACGACGTTGTCCGCGTCGTCTATCAGCTGCTCTTCGCTGTCCTCCTGCTGATCGCTTCTCCTTTCCTCATTCTCAAGATGCTCAAACGGGGCCAGTGGAGGAAAGGCTTCGGGCAACGCCTTGGATTCCACGACAGGGAGCTGAAAGGCCAATGGGCCGACCGGGAGGTGATCTGGATCAATGCTGTCAGCATGGGCGAGGTCAACCTGGCCATTCAGATCATCGCCCGCCTGCGCACCCGTCTGCCCGGGCTCAAAATCGTGATTTCCACGACCACGACGACCGGAATGGCCGAGCTGCGAAAAAAGCTGCCCCAAGATGTCATTCCCATCTACTACCCGATCGATCTGCGGTCGGCCGTTCGACGGACGATGGCCGATCTTCGACCCAGGGCCATCATCCTGATTGAAGCCGATTTCTGGCCCAACCTCCTCTGGGAGGCCCGGGAGGCCAATATCCCCGTCCTGCTGGTCAATGCCCTCATCCTTGAACGGGCAGCACGCAGATACCGGCGGGTGGAGTTCCTCTTCCGCCCCCTCTTCGCCTCGTTTGACCGTATCTTCTGTGCGGATGTGTCCGATTCACAGCGCCTGAGCAGCCTCGGATTCCGGTCCGAGGCGATCCACGTTGTCGGGCACCCCAAATTCGACACGGCCGCCGAACCGGACCATTGCGAACTGGATGTGCGGGCCCTGCTCGACGGAATCGGTCTTTCGCGTAATGCAGCGGTTATTCTCGGGGGAAGCACCCACGCCGGCGAGGAACGCCTGCTCGCCCAGACCTTTCTCTCCCTCAGGCAGAGGCACCCGGATCTTTTCCTGATTCTCGTTCCCCGACACATTGAACGGGTCAACGAAGTGGCCCGTGAGCTCAAACCCATGGGCCTCAGGATTCTCAAGCGAACAGAACTCCCCGAGACACCGCCCGACATCTCCGGTTCACCCCATTGCCTGATCGTCAACACCATCGGTGAACTGCGCCGTTTTTACGGCGAAGCCGACATCGTTTTTGTCGGGGAAAGCTTCATCGAAGGGGGCGGACAGAATCCCATCGAGCCCGCCGTTCTCGGGAAGGCGATCCTGACCGGACCCAGGATGGAGACGTTCAAGTCCATTCTTCCCCACTTTCTGAAAGAGGATGCGCTCATTCAGGTTTCCACCATGGACGAACTCGAACCCGCCATCTCAAGCCTGCTCGATTTTCCGGGAGAACGCCTTGCCATGGGTCAAA
Source organism: Opitutaceae bacterium (assembly GCA_041395105.1). Taxonomy (NCBI): domain Bacteria; kingdom Pseudomonadati; phylum Verrucomicrobiota; class Opitutia; order Opitutales; family Opitutaceae; species Opitutaceae bacterium. The sequence continues at coordinate 117,145 of JAWLBB010000002.1, forward strand.
GGGCCCGGGAAGTGGCGAATGCCGGACGCGGGGCACTCGACCGGACGGTTGACGGGATCATCGAACGCCTCGGCGAGATCCAGAGCCGCCCACCGCGGGACAGGGTTATCTAGGGCCAAACCGTTTCCGGTTGTCCGATCCCCACCATTTTTCTTCTCACGCCTCCAAACAAACCTCATGAAGTGGGATCCCCGAGGGGACGAAAACAAACCTGTCTCCGCATAAGAAACAGGTTCATAAACTATTGAAAATCGGTATATTGATCCCAGGACGGGACACAACCCTGCCCGAAAGGAATGCATCCCCGATGGATTCATTGCATCCTGAATGACGATTCCTGAGATCCTGCCTTTCAACAGGCTGACCGAAGGATGAAATACCACCGGATTTTTCGATACGAGCCGTATTCCGGCTCTCGGCATTCTGAGAAAGCGAAACCTTAGCCGGTCTCAAATCCGCCATCGGCTTCCTGCAGCAACTGCCAGCAGTACCATTGCATCCGGGGCAGATGACACGGGCCTTTGAATTGATTTCCCTTCATCGCGGTGGAGACCCGCCCATCCCGAAAATGGGTACAGGATCCGAAGGAATTTGGAATTCTGGGTGAATCTCAGGCTGCCTTCCTTCAAGAGAACTTCAGCAACCCTCCCAGGTGTTCCACACAGTGGACAGCGCCCTGCCCCTCAAACACTTGTGGATCTGGCTGAATGATCCGATTTTCGAGTGCCTGATGGTTACGCTCACTGTTGTAATGCTTCTCGAATTCTCTGAGCGCTTTCACCAGTGATCGCTCACCAAATAACACCAGATGATCCAGACATCCACTTCGGAGTGTTTGCCGGCAACCGAAGCGACGTCACCACCGTCGAGTAGATTGTCGAGTTGATGGAGCACAAATACGGCATTGCCGATCGTATCTGGGTCATGGACCGGGGAATGGTCAGCGCGGACAATCTCGATTACCTGCGAGAGAAGAACGCCGTCTGCATAGTGGGCACGCCCAAGAGCAAGCTCAAGGCGGTTGAGCAACACCTGCTTGAAAGCAACGACTGGCACCAGGTCGAACCCGGAGTGTCGAAGTCAGACTCATCGCCCATCCCGACTCCCGGGGCAACGAACGCCACGTGCTTGGCCGCAGCCAGAGCCGTCATCACAAAGAGGCCGCCATGTTGCACGCACAGCTGCATCGCCTGGAGGACAAGCTGCTCCAAATCGATGCTTCCTTGCGAAAGAAGCCCTCGACGCGACCTGACCTGACCGAGCGGCGAATCGGCAAATGGCTGGGGCGAAGCACCGCCGCCGAGAAAATCTTCGAGGTCAAAGTCATCCTCGAAAAGGGCCAGGCCGCCGGCCTGGAGATCAAGAAGGACCCAAGCAAACTCGACTGGGCCGGGACGGCCCAGGGAGCCTATCTGCTGCGAACCAACTGCACCGAATAAGATCCAGGCAAACTCTGGCATTGGTATATCCACAACACCGAGGTTGAGGACGCCTTCCGAACCAGAAAAAGCGACTTGGGCCTGCGCCCTGTCTTTCACCAGATACAGACGCGCGTGCAGGCGCATGTCTTCGTCTGCTTCATCGCTCTGGCCATGTGGAGGGCCCTGCAGATGTGGCTGAGGGCAAAGGGGCTGGGCGATTGCTCCGACAGGTCATCAAGGAGATCGCCAACATCCGTTCAATGGACGTTATCCTACCGATCAAAGACGGCACTCAAACCCGGTTGCGAATCGTAGCCAGACTCTAGCCCTCGCAGCTGAAATCTTGGTTCGTCTCGGACTCAAAATCCCCAGAAAGGCCAAAAATGTAGTGGAGAAAATCGACCTATCGAAAACGTAAACCTTTGCAAATCCACAAAGCTACTCCCGTAGCTGTCGAACGTGGGCTAGTGCAATCAACGCAGGAAATCGGGTAGAGCGATCGGCGCTTCTGCCTTCCTATTTCTGACTCCATCCTTCTTTGGTGGGGTGGTTGACGCGAATTGGCTCACCTTCCTTACGGCGCTTCGCCCTGAAGCTGACGATTCCCCATCTGCGCGCTTGTGCCTTCCAAAAACCGCGTCCCGGTCGAAGGAATCGAACATGCATCCGTATTGGACCACCACAACTCGCATGATTGCAACGCTGTTCGGGACCCTGATCTCCGCCGTGCTGAGTCGTCGAAAACTGGCCTTCGAGAGTTTTGCGCTACGGCATCAGATCGGCATACTGCAACGCAGTGCCAAACCTCCCCTTCTCCCAGCACCGGACGTAATTGGTGGGAGGGACAGGCTGATGCCGAAACCCTTGCCTTTCGCCCCGCCTAGGGCATCCTCCAGAAAGGGGATGCCTGTCTCTTTGCCCCATTGACTTCCATGAAACGTCGCAATTTCCTGCACAGACTCGGAGTCTCCGCCACGGCCTTGTCCGCGGGTCTGGTTCCGTCAGTCCAAGCCGCCTCCGCCTCCACGCCGAGTCGGCGGCCGAATGTGCTCATCCTGCAGCCCGACCAACACAGCGCATTCATCCTCGGTTGCGCGGGCCATGGGCAGGTGCAAACCCCTCATCTCAATCAGCTCGCCACCGAGTCCACCTACTTTACCCGTGCGGTGGCAAACAGTCCCGTGTGCAGTCCTTGTCGCGCCTCGATCCAGTCTGGACTCTACTGGCATACCCACGGTGTTGATGCCAACGGCGTCCGCCTGTGGACCGGCTTCCCTTGCCTGGCCGAAGTTTTCCAGGCAGGTGGCTATCATACCGGTTACATCGGCAAATGGCACCTCGATGGCGGTGATCCGTCCGACAACCCCGGTGGCTATATTCCGACGGGCCCCCGCCGCCAGGGGTGGCGCGAATGGTGGGGCTATGAGCGCAATCACGAATATTTCGATGTCTTCCGCTACAACACAGCCGGGGAAAAGGTCCGCGTACCTGGTTACGACTGGGAACCGGCGTGGCACACCGACATGACGCTCGACTTCATCCAGCGTCATCGCGAGGAGGCACAGCCGTGGTGTTTCTACGCGAGCTACGGCCCACCTCACAAACCGAACCAATGCCCACGGGAGTTTCTCGATCGCTATGATCCAGAAAGTTTCACGCTCTCCCCTGCACAAAAGCGGAATTTCCCGGACGAAGCCCGCCTTCGCCAGGAACTGCGGGTGTATTACGCCCAAGTCACTGCCATCGACCATGAGATCGGCCGCATTCTGCGCGGAATCGAAGAGATGAGGGTCGCTGACAACACCATTGTTCTTTACTGTTCGGATCACGGCGATGTCCTCGGCAGCCACGGAAAACTACGAGGAAAGTGGAAGCCTTATGCCACCGCTTTCCGCGTGCCGACGATGATTCGGTGGCCCGGCCGAGTAAGGGCCCAGCGCACAGAAGCCTTGATCGGCTCCCCCGACCTCCCGGCAACCATCGTCGACCTGGCCGGCCTGTCCGCACCGATTTCGTGGCAGGGTCGCAGCATGGCCCCACACTGCCGGGGCGAATCCCAAGAACTTCACGATGCCTTGCCCATGGGCATGCGAGGGTGGGACGGCGTCTATGATGGCCGCTATATCTACAGCGAAGGCGGAGAGCACGTTCTCTACGATCACCACACCGATCCCCACGAACTGCACAACCTCATTCAGGATTCACCGACCCTCGCCGCGAAGATGAAACGCCGGCTTGGCGAGGTCATGATGCAAACCGGTCATCCCGACGGGTCGCGGTTTTCCGGCTAGCCCGGCTGCATAACAGAGCAGACAAGACTGTGGTTCTCCGATCGCGTGGAGTCAGAACGGTTGAGATTTCATCGGAGAATCAGGCTATTTTGACCTCCGCACAGCATCTTTTTGCCGGATTGGACGAAACTGGAGATGTAAGGTCAAGAAGCGGACGAAGACGAAATTACGACAGTAGAATGGCTTTGGACCGTTGTGTGTGGACCCGAAAACTCTGTGGTTTTCGGGGTCGACAGTTCCGATTTCTCTTCCAAAAGTGGGGTGGCTGACGGGACTTGAACCCGCGACCCCTGGAATCACAATCCAGTGCTCTAACCAACTGAGCTACAGCCACCACTTTCAGGCAAGGGACCGAGGTTTCACACCGCGTTTTCTGTGTCAATCCTGTTGTGCCGCCTGAATCGCCGGAACCCGCGGAGTTGCCTCGCCTGGGATTGGTTGTCGGACGTTGCCGCCCAAAGGCGTGATTTCATGCGGATGCGGGGAGACCGGGTCAGCGAAAGAACACTGCGGGGGTTGCGCAACCCGCCGATCGGAACCAGATTCCCTCCGAATTTCCCGGCATGATCGATATTCCCGCTCGAGTTCTGCGCCTGTCGCGCATCAACGGCGCCCCTGTCGGGTTCGTTGCCCTTGCCCTCGCATTGGCTTCGGTCCCGGAAGGCCGAGGCCAGTCAGTGACCGGAGAGTCAACGGCAGCCGAAAACACCGTGACCCTGGATCCGTTCGTGGTCGTCGCCGAGCGGACATTTGCCGGAAATGGCGGAGCCATCGGGCAACCAACCTGGTCAAAGCGGAGGATCGACCTCGAATTGCCGGTCACACTGGATGGCCTCCTGAAGAAAAATCCCACCGTTTCGACCTACCGCCGCACCACAGGCCTGACCGCCCACCCAACGACCCAGGGGGTGCGCCTTCGTGACACCGCGACCAATGCGACCTCGCGGGCTCTGGTCCTGCTCGCGGGGGTGCCCCAGAATGACCCATTCGGGGGCTGGATCGAGTGGAACCGACTGCCCCTCGAAGGACTGAAATCCATCCGCCTCTATGCGAACGGGCAACAGGCGGCTTGGGGCAACCTTTCTTCCGGAGGGGTCATCAGCCTGACCCCCGAACCGCTCTCCGAACGGGCCGGGCGGATCACCGTCGAGGCCGGATCGCTCGAGACGTTCCAACTGACGGCCGGTCAGGTCTTTCCGGTCAATGAACGGACGACCTTCGCAGTCGACGGGACGGCTTTCACCACGGGTGGGTATGTGCCGGTGGCCGCGAGACAGAGAGGGCCGGTCGATGAAAAGGCCTGGTCCCGATTTGGCACGGCGAGCGCCCGGATCGAGCATCACCCAAATGATACTCTCAGGGTCAACGCCGCGATCTCTATCTTCAGGGAGGAACGAGGCAACGGGACGGCCCTTTCCGGCAACGACTCCACCGGTTCCGACCTCTCAATCGAGATCAATGGCGCAAGCGGTCCGGACTCCACCTGGCAGGCCACCGTTTTTTTTCAGCGCCGGGGAATTCGAAACGTCTTCACCTCGGTCAATGAAGACAGGACGGCCGAGCAACCCGCCCTTGACCAATATGACGTTCCTGCGGATGCCGGAGGCGCCAGTCTGAGCTGGGGCGGACTCATCACCGACAAATGGAACCTTCTCGCCGGAATTGACCTCAGAACGGTCGACGGCGAGGTCAACGAGATGTTCCGGAATCTGGGACAGGGTTTCACCCGCGATCGATCCGCCGGCGGGCGACAACTTTTTGCCGGAGGGTTCGCGGGTTTGCGTTATGAGGCCTCCCCATTGCTGAGTTTCGAGGGAACTCTCCGAATTGATCACTGGCGCGGCAGCGATGGCTTCCGACGGGAAAAGGACCTGCAAACCAGCGTCATCCTCAGTGACGCCGAATACACGGACACTTCCGGCTGGGAGCCGACTCTTGGGCTGGCAATGGAAGTCAAGATTGCCCGGGACTGGAAGACAGACCTTCGCCTGTCCAGGGGATTCCGCTCCCCCACCCTGAATGAACTCTACCGCCCGTTCCGGGTCGGCAATGACCTCACCGAATCAAATCCCGGACTTCAGCCCGAAACGACTCTTGGCCTGGAGTGGGGACTCTCCTTCGACGGGTCCTCACCCATCAGAGCGGATGTCCGGGCGTTCGCCTACCGGCTCGACGACATGATCACCAATGTCTTCCGGGTGGCCGGACCCGTCTTTGATCCGATTTTCGGATTTGTCCCGGCCGGAGGCACCGGCAGCCAGCGCCAAAACGTCGAACGCTCGAGTGCCCTCGGTGGCGAACTCCGACTGTCCGCCGACTTCACCCGCAACCTGAGCGGGAACATCCACTTTGTTCATACTGAAACCCGGTTTGAAACAGCACCAACCCAGCCTGCCCTCGAGGGCCTTTCCTTTTCCCAGGCTCCCGCCAACCGGCTTGCCTTCGAATTGAACTGGCGGCCTTCAGAGTCGGCCGACGGATCCGTTCGGCTGAACCATTCATCGAGTCAGTTCGAAGATCCCCTGAACACCCGGTCACTCGATTCCGCCACCACGGTCGATCTGGCGATAAACACCCGATGGCCGGGGACCCCCTGGTCGGTCGGACTCGCCGCACACAATCTCCTCAATGCCAACATCCAGGCTGGCATGACCAGCGGCGGCTTGATCACAGTGGCCGAACCACGCATGCTTCTACTCACTGTCCGCTACAGCCTCTGATCCGACGGGCGGGCATCGTTGAGCGGGGCACACCTGACAAGCCTTTCGCGGCAGGGCTCGGGAGACATCACATGCCTACTTCTGCCAGGCCGGGGACCAGCAGGTCGTGCGGCCGCCGATCGTCGAGCGCTCCAGCTTCCGTCCCGTTTTCGGACACCGCCCACCGTCGGCCCATCGCTCATGGAAGAGCCAGCCGGGAGGCGGGTCGCCCCAATGATCACCGGGGCGGGAGATATGCTTGAGGGCACCGCGAACCACCGTCCGGATTTCGCGGTAGAGGCGCGCCCGCTCGTCGGATTCCAGCGACCCGGCCCGGCGCCCCGGGTGCAGACGACTGCGCCAGAGGATTTCATCCGCCATCCAGTTGCCGATCCCCGGAAAGCGCTCCTGCATCAGGAGGACCGCCTTGAGGGAGGAGCCCTTGCGGCGCTTGAGGAAGGCATCGAGGTCGGACCGGCGGAAGTCCGGTCCCTCCAGTGGTGGCGGCAGGCACCGCCACCAGTCGGGCGCATCGACTCCCGTTGCGAACCGCACCCGGCCAAAGAGGCGGGGATCTTCAAAGACAAGAGACTGCCCTTCCATTTCGAGGACCAGGTGCTCGTGGCGCCGCGGCCGGTGATCCGCGGACTCCACCCGAAGCTCTCCTGTCATACCAAGGTGGATACCGAGCCATCCTTCCTCTTCAAACTCGAAGAGCATCTGTTTGCCCCGGCCGGCGGATCCGATCAGGATCCGGCCCGGGAGTGATCGGCTCAATTCCTTCAGGTCGGTTTCCCGAAAGACACGCGCCCCTCGATGAAGGCGGACCGAAAGGATGCGACGGCCAATTCCCGCATCCCAGCGCCGTCGCATGAAATCGACCTCGGCGAGTTCAGGCATGATCGGGAAGGACAGGGCAAACGACGACTCCCTCGATCACCGGATCTGCCAGCGGTAATGAAGCTTCGAGAGCATTTCCGGTCCCTTGGTGCCCACCCGGACGACATCCTCGATCCGGCATCCACCGATTCCCGGATAGTAAAGGCCGGGCTCGACCGTCACAACCTGGTTTCGGCGAAGACGTGGTCCCACCGCGGAAATCCTCGGAGGCTCGTGCACCTCCAGACCCAGTCCATGGCCGGTCCCGTGGAAGAATCCGACCGGCCCGTCGGACGTCTCGGTCGTCCGGTACCCCTGCGCCTCGAACCAGGCGGACACCTTGCGATGAATGGACGCCCCGGAGACCCCGGACCTGATCTGCTCCAGGGCAATCCGTTGTCCTTCCTGGACGGTTGCCACCAGTTTCTTCTGAGCCTCGGAGGCCCGCCCCTTGAGAAACGTCCGGGTCATGTCACCGTAAAAACCGGTCGCGGTCACCCGGGGAAAGACGTCGACGATGATCAGTTCATTCGCCCGCAGGAGGCCGGAGCCGCGGCAGTGGGGATCGCAGGCCTGGACACCTCCCGCAACGATGGTGTCCTCCGAAACAGCCCCCCGCTCCAGGCAGGCTTTTTCCACTTCGAGGCGAAGCCGTTCAGAAGTGAGGCGCCGATTCTGGTAAACAATGAACTCGCCGACGATCCGCGAGGACTGCAGGACCCGTTCGGCGGCCCGGATACCCGCCGCGCTGCAGCGGTTGCCTTCGGCAATGGCGGCTGCCTCGGCATCCGTCTTGAATTCCCGCTGCGGGAAAAGCATTCCCCGGGCGACGTCGACGGCCAGGCCGCCGGACGTCAGGGCGAAGGCCAGGCCCACCGGGAAGTCCGATCCCACCCGGACAGTCTGAATGCCCCGTTCGCGACAGAAGAGCCGAATGACTTCCGACGGTCCCGGGACGGCGCCTTTCTTCCCATTCCTGGCCCGTTCCTGCCATTCCTCGAGGGACAAGATCGTGTCAAAGCCCGATTCACGGCCGGCCCGGCCGATTTCGAGCCGACTGAAGAAACCGATTTTCTCGCCTTCCAGATGAATTGAAATGAAGGGATCCGGCACCTGGAAGCCTCCCGAATAGAACTGGTCGGCACTTTTTCGGGTGTCGGCGTATTGAAGTATCGGTGTCTCTTGCCGGACCGATCGGCTTTTTTGCTTGGCCTTCATAATTCCACTCAGTCTGCCAGATGCAGTTTGTCAACGACACGCCAAATCGCCAAAACTCGGCAACGATTCCCTCAAAGTCCGTTACAGCTGATGCCCGATTCCTCTGAATATCCGTCCTTGCGTCACCGCTTCGTCTCCCCGTTGAGGTGTCTGGTTCTGTTTCTGGCGCCTCTGCTCGTGTCAGCCTGCGACCCGGAGCCGGTGGCGAAGGATGCCTGGTTCAAACTCGAGATTGGCGCGGTCGCATTCGAAGTCCAGTTCGCGATCGACCAGGCGACCCAGGCCCGTGGATTGATGTATCGGGAGTCGCTGGGAGACAACCAGGGCATGCTCTTCATTTCGGAACGTCCCCGACGGCAGAGTTTCTGGATGCGTAACACCCTCATTCCACTCGACATCGGTTTCTTCACCGAAGACGGCACCCTTCGCGAAGTATATCCGATGTTTCCCCGCGATGAAACAAAGGTGGTCTCGCGAAGGGATGATATTTTCTACGCCCTCGAAATGAACCACGGCTGGTTCAAGGCAAATGGCGTCAGGACGGGCGACCGGCTGGATACTGAGGCAATCCAGAGTGCGCGCAGAGCGCTGATGACGGCCAGATAATTCGGAAAAGTGACGGTTTGTGCATCCGGATGACCGGATGGTGCGAAAGACGGGATAACCACACGGCGACCTCTTCGGGGGCCGCCTTGCAGCTAACCCACCAACGCACAATCAATGAAAATCCGTCTAAAGAAATCCATTACACTAAGTCTGCTCGCGGCTGCCCTGGCCCTGCCGGTCAGTGCCGCCAACCTGATCAACGTTTCCACCCGCAGCCAAGTCGGCACGGGTGAGAATGTCATGATCGTCGGCCTCGTCGTCGAGGGTGAGGTCGGTGAAACCGTGCCGATCTTCTTCCGTTCCCTCGGTCCCAGCCTTGGAGACCTCGGGGTCGAAAACGCTGTCGGGGACACCGACGTCCGCATCTTCTCACGCGACGAAATGGGCGCCGAGACTCTGATCTGGACCAACGACAACTGGAAGGACCAGCAGCCCCAGTTCATCTCTTCGACCGGTCTGGCTCCGATGAACGACCTGGAATCCGGCGGCATCGCGATGCTGGCTCCCGGCCTCTATACCATGAAAGTGGCCGGCGACATGGATGGCATCGCCCTCGGCGAAGCTTACGAAATCGCCCTGAAGATCATCCCCGCCAGCCTGATTGACGCCGACAACTTCGGCACCCTGGTCGCGGCGGTCGTGGCGGCCGATCTCGTCGACATCCTGAGCGGCGACGGACCCTTCACGGTCTTCGCGCCGACCGACGAAGCCTTCGATGCTCTGCCCGCCGGCACCGTCGAAGCCCTCCTGAACGACATACCGGCTCTCACCAACATCCTGCTCTACCACGTGGTATCCGGAGCAGCAGTCTACTCCAAGGACGTCGCCGCCGGCGAAGTCGGCATGGCCAATGGCTTCAAGGCCACCATTACGACCGAAAACGGCGGAGTTCAGATTGAAGGCGCCAACATCATCGAGGTCGACTTCGCTGCCTCCAACGGAGTCATCCATGTCATCGACCAGGTGATCCTGCCTCCGGAATCCGGCACGGGGACTCTGGTTGACGAACTGGCCAAGCGATCGGGCTTCGACACCCTGCTGGCTGCCGCGACCGCCGCCGGCCTGGTTGACGCACTGAATGCCGCGGGACCGAAGACTCTCTTCGCCCCAAATGACGAAGCCTTCGCCAAACTGCCGGAGGGAACGGTCGAGGCTCTCCTCGGGGACATCCCGGCCCTGACCGACATCCTCCTCTATCACCTTTTCCCGGACGCGACCGTAAGTTCGTCCCTGGTGACCGCGGGGAATATCACGATGGCCAACAACAAGTCGGCCACTCTGGCCACTGAGAATGGCGGCGTGCAGATCAACGACGCCAACGTGATCGAGGCCGACCTTAACGCCACCAATGGCATCATCCACGTCATCGACACGGTGATCATCCCGACGGGTGATGTCTGAGTTCCAACCCACAATCTGAACCAACCTAACCCGCCGGTGTTCCACAAGGACGCCGGCGGTTTTATTTCCCCGGGTCACGATAAAGGCCCGACCCTAACTGAGCTGTTGGATGATCCGGATGATCGGGAGGAAGAGCGCGATGACGATGACGCCGACGACCAATGCCATCATCACGATCATGACCGGCTCGATGATCGAGGTCAGACCGGCCACCGCATTGTCAACCTCCTCGTCGTAAGTGTCGGCGATCCGGTTGAGCATTTCGTGCAACTGACCGGTTTCTTCCCCGACCTCGATCATGCTCGTGACCATGACGGGGAAGACCCTGGTCGCTTCGAGCGGCCCCGAGATGCCCTCTCCTTCCTTGACCCGGTCATGCACATCGTCGATCGCCTGCATAAGGATGGTGTTGCCGATGGTGTCCCGGGTGATCTGGAGGGCCTGCAGGATGGGCACGCCGCTGGAAAGCAGGGTCCCGAAGGTCCGGGCAAACCGGGAAACCGAGGCCTTGCGGAAGAGCTCGCCGAGTGGAGGCAGGTTGAGCAGGGCCCAGTCGGTGGCGAAGGCACCGGGCCGAGTGCGGCGCCCCAGCTTGAAAAGGAGGTAGAATCCAACGGCTCCGCCGATGGTCAGCATGAAATTCCCTTTCACCCAATCACTCGTATCCATGACGATCTGGGTAAGCACGGGCAGGCTGGCGCCTTTCAGCATGTCGTCAAAGATCATCTGGAACTTCGGAACCACGAAGATCAACAGGCCGATCAGGATGCCCACCGCCACGAGCAGGACGATGATCGGATAGACCATGGCAGCCCGAACCTTGCCCTTGATCTTCTCCGCCTTCTCCATGAAGCGGGAGAGGCGCTCGAGCACGACATCGAGAACCCCGCCGGCCTCACCCGCCCGCACCATGTTGACATAGAGTCGGTTGAAAACCTTGGGGTTTCGTTCCAGGCCCTCGGAGAACGTATTGCCCGATCGGATATTGTCGGACAGTTCCTCGATGACCGCCTTGAAGGCCGGTTTCTTTTCCTGCTTCCCGAGAACCTCCAGTCCCCGCAGGAGGGGCAGACCCGACTCGAGGAGGATGGACAACTGCCGGGTGAAGATGGTCAGGCCCTTGAGGTTGACCGGCTTGCCGATGACAATCGGCTTTTTTCGCTTCGCCGCTACGGATCCATTCCGGCTGAAGCCGGGGTTCTTCCGCTTGGTCCCAGGGTCCTCGGCGTCTTCAACCAGCCGGGTCGGAAACAGACCCATGCTCTTGATCTGGGACGACGCCAGCTCGGCGGTCGGTGCCTCCAGCAGGCCCGTCCGTTCGCGTCCTCCGGTATCAATCGCGGTGAAAGTGAACTTCGGCATGGTCAGGTATACTTGATGACCTCCTCGATGGTCGTAAAGCCATTGTGAATGGCCCTCATCCCGTCATCGCGCAGGGTTCTCATCCCGTCCTTGAGCGCCTGATGACGGATGGCCATGGCCGGCGCCTGCTGGGTGAGCAGTTCACGGATCGGGTCGGTGACCCGCAGCATCTCGAAGATACCCATCCGCCCCCGGTAGCCGTTGTCGTGGCAGAGATCACATCCCGCTCCATGGAAGAACCTCTGATCGCCGTCCTCTGCTTGCGCCAGTTTGAGTTGCTCGAGCATCGCACTGCCCGGGCGGTAGGGCTGACGACAATCGGGGCAGATCCGCCGGACCAACCGCTGGGCGAGGACCGCCTCAAGGGACGACGCGATGAGAAACGGCTCCACACCCATGTCGATCAGGCGGGTGACCGCGCCCGGCGCGTCATTGGTGTGGAGCGTGGTCATGACCAGATGTCCGGTCAGGGAGGCCTGAATGGCGATCTGGGCCGTATCCAGATCCCGGACCTCCCCGACCATGATGATGTCGGGATCCTGACGGAGGAAGGAACGCAGGGCTGCGGCGAAGCTCAGCCCGACATGGTGTCGGACGGCGACCTGCATGATGCCCTCGATCTCGTATTCGACCGGGTCCTCCGCCGTGAGGATCTTCACGTCCGGATGATTGAGCACGCGCAGGCAGCTGTAGAGGGTGGTCGTCTTGCCGGAGCCGGTCGGACCGGTCACGATGAAGATGCCGTTGGGCCGTCTGATCACCGCGTTGACATGATCGTAGACATCCTGGGGCATGCCCAGTTTGTCCACATCGAGTTGGATGACCGATTGATCGAGGACCCGCAGGACCACGCTTTCCCCGAACTGCGTCGGCAGGGTGGAAACCCGGAGATCGACCTGATGCCCGCCGATGGTGATCTTGATCCGACCGTCCTGGGGAACCCGGCGTTCGGCAATATTGAGGGAGGCGATCACCTTGAGTCGCGACGTGATCGGAAGCGCCAGCTGCACGGGGGGAGGCGCCAATTCGTAGAGTGAGCCGTCGATCCGGTAGCGGATCTTGAATTCGTTCTCGAACGGCTCGAAGTGGATGTCCGAGGCCTTGTCCCTCACCGCCTGGCTGAGTACCAGATTGACGAAGCGGATGATCGGAGTCTCGCCGGCCATGGCCTCGATGTCCTGCTCGGACAGGTCGTCGACCGCGGCCACCGGACCGGCCGTCAATTCTTCAATCAAACCCTCGATGGAACTGTCGTCCTCCCCGTAATAATGCCGGATGAGCGCGTCAACCTGCTCGCTGTCCGCCACGACGAGGCGGACATCACGGCGGAGGGCAAAGGTCAGGTCATCGACAATCTGGCTGTTGAAGGGATCCTTGACCAGAAGGTCGACTGTGGTCGAATCCGCTTTCAGGGGAACCACCCCGTACATGCGGGCCATATTGCCATCAATCGTGGCCAGAATCTCTTCGGGAATATCGGCCGGCGGACGGAGCAGGCACTCCCATCCCAGGTAATCGGCCACCTCGGTCAGAAGACTCTGCGGAACGAGGTCACCCTGATCGATCAGGAGCCGGGCGAGAGGTTTACCGCCGTCGCGGTGTTCCTGAAAACAGGTTTCCAATCGCGCAGCCTCAACCAGCCCGCGATCGCGGAGCATTTCATAGAGAGCGATACTCTGGGCCTCAAACATGGGATGGCGGGCGAATCCCCCGCTGTCCCAAAGAATCACAGATCAGAGGTCTTTGAGTCGAGCGCCAATCGAGAGCAGCTTCTCGCGCATGGTGGCCGGATCCTGGGCCTTTTCAGCGCATTCGTCGGCCGAGATCAACTCCCGGTTGTAGAGGCTGAGCAGGTGGGTATCGAGGGTGATCATGCCCATGGCGGCCCCGGTCTGCAGCTCGGAGTTGATCCGGAAAGTCTTGTTGTCCCGGATGAGGGATTGGATCGAACTGGTCGAGACCATCAACTCGTAGGAGGCAATGCGCCCACCACCGATCTTTTTGCAGAGGACCTGGGAGAGGACGGCCACCACCGAGGAGGCCAACTGGGTCCGGATCATGTCCTTCATATTGGCCGGAAAGGCGTCGACGATTCGGTCGATCGTCTTGGCGGCACCATTCGTATGGAGGGTGGCGAAGACGAGGTGACCGGTCTCGGCCGCACTGATGGCCGCCTCGATCGTCTCAAGATCACGCATTTCCCCGACCAGGATGACATCGGGGTCCTGGCGCAGGGCACGCCGGATGGCTTCGGAGAAATTGGTCACGTCGACTCCGATTTCACGCTGGGTGACGAGGCAACGCTTGTGCTCGTGATAGTATTCGATCGGATCCTCGATCGTGATGAGATGCCCTTCCCTGTTCTCATTGATGTAGTTCACCATGGAAGCCAGGGTCGTGCTCTTGCCCGAACCGGTCGGCCCGGTGACGAGGATCAATCCGCGGGGACGATAAAGAAGTTCCTTGATTTTGTCGGGCAGACCGATGTCCCGGAGACTGAACATGTCGTTCGGGATCTGGCGCAGGACCAGCCCGTAGTTGCCCTTGCTCTTAAGGACACTTACCCGAAAACGCGCCTTGTCCATGAAGGCGAAACCGAAGTCAGCGCCACCCTCGGTCTTGGCCTGTTGCTGATACATGTCCGGGGTGATTGCGAGCATGAGCTGCTCGGTATCTTCTGCGGTGAGGGACGGGCCGTCGATGGGCACCATGCTGCCGCTGATCCGGAGCGTGGGCGGTTGACCGACCTGGAGGTGAAGATCGGAAGCGTTCTCTTCCACCACCAGGTCGAGGAGATCATTCATCTCGTAACTGGAGGTGTTGGTGGGGGCGAAACTGGCGATGCTCATGATTGCCCATAGCATCGGCCGTTCGGCCGCGTTCTGAAGTGCCTCAGTCGAGGTCGCCCACCGTGTTGCCGATGACTTCCTCCAGGGTCGTCAGACCCGCAACTGATTTCCGGATACCGTCTTCGCGCATTGAGTGCATCCCGAGCTCCCGGGCCCGTTGCCGCAACCGGAAGGAACTGGCCCCCTCGAAAACCAGTTCCTGCACCTTTTCGTCGATCAGGAAAATCTCGAAGATCCCCATCCGGCCGCGGTAGCCGGTATTGGAGCACTCGACGCACCCCATACCCTTGCGGAAGGTGGATTGTTTGCGGATTTCATCGGTCAGGTTGAGGGCGGCCAACTCGTGAGCTTCGGGCACGACGGGCTCGGCGCAGGCCTTGCAGACCTTCCTGACGAGGCGTTGGGCCATGGCGGCCCGCAGAGAAGTGGCGACGAGGAAGGGTTTGACCCCGAGATCGACGAGGCGGCTGACCGCGCTGGGGGCGTCGTTGGTATGGAGGGTGCTGAAGACCAGATGGCCGGTCAGGGAGGCATTGATGGCAATCTCGGCGGTTTCAAGATCCCGGATCTCACCGATCATGATGATATTGGGCGCCTGGCGGAGCATGGCCCGCAATGCCGAGGAAAAAGTCATCCCGACATCCTGACGGACCGGCACCTGGTTGATCCCGTTGATCTGGTATTCGACCGGATCCTCAACCGTGATGATCTTCCGGTCCGGTCGATTGATTTCGTTGAGGCAGGCGTAGAGAGTGGTCGTCTTGCCGGAGCCGGTCGGTCCGGTCACGAGTATGATGCCGTCCGGGAGCGTGATCAGGCGCTCAAAAACGCTCTGGTCATCGGTAAAGAACCCCAGCTCGGGCAACCCGAGGAGCAACCCCTCCTTGTCGAGGATCCGCATTACGATACTCTCGCCGTGGGCGGTCGGCAGCGAGGAAACGCGAAGATCGACCGTCCGGTTTTCGATCAGCAACTGGATGCGGCCGTCCTGGGGAACCCGCTTCTCGGCGATGCTGATATTCGACATGATCTTGACCCGTGAGATGATGGCCATCTGCAGCCGTTTGGGCGGATTCTCGACCTCCTGAAGGACCCCGTCGATCCGGTAGCGCACCCGGAAGCGTTTCTCGAGCGGCTCCAGATGGATGTCGGAAGCGCGCCGGCGGAAGGCTTCGGTGATGATGACATGGACCAATCGGATGATGGGCGCGTCCGCCTCAGTCGACGTCCGGTCAATGTCAGTCGCGGGGGCCCTGCTTTCGATCCTGTCGCCCCCTGGAAGGGCGAGGTCATCGAGGAAGGACTCCATCGTGTTCGTATTGACCCCATAACAGCGCGTGATCTCCTCACTGATCTCGTGATAGGCCGCGAGATGAGGCTCAACCTCAAATCGCAGGACATGACTGAGGGTGTCGACCGCCTGGACATCGAGGGGATCGCTGATGGCGACCCGCAGGACATTCCCCTCAATCGACAAAGGAAGGACGTGAAAGCGCTCAGCCATCTCCCGGGGGACGGCCTCGATCGCTCCGAAATCCGGCCGGAACGTCTTGAAGTCGATGATCGGCATCCGGAACTCGGCCGCCAGCAGTTGGGTGATGGCGGCCGGCTCGATCCTCCTCTCGCTGATGAGCAGGTCGATCAGCCCCCTTGGTGCCGATGTCAGGTCCTCATTCTCGACCCGGCGACCGCGGATCTCGTCGACGACCTCAGGATCGACCAACCCCTTCTCCAGAAGGAGCCGGACCACATAGTCGTCCCTGGTGCTCACCATGGCAGATAAGAAACGGTCGATGCCATCCGGCAACAATCAACGATTCAGGGACATGAGGAATTCGGCATTGGTCCGGGTCTTGCGCAGACGCGTGATGAGCATCTCCATCGCTTCGCTCGGTGGCACGCCCTGCATGATCCGGCGCAAGGCGTAAATCCGGCTCAACTCCTCGGGGTGATAGAGCAACTCCTCCTTCCGGGTGCCACTGCGCTCCACATTAATAGAAGGGAAGATACGCTTGTTGACGAGGTCGCGGTCGAGATGGACCTCCATATTCCCGGTCCCTTTGAATTCTTCGAAAATAACCTCGTCCATCCGGCTGCCCGTGTCCACCAGGGCCGAGGCCATGATGGTCAGGCTGCCGCCCCCCTCGATATTGCGGGCGGCTCCAAAAAAGCGCTTCGGCTTCTGGAGGGCCGTGGCCTCCAGACCGCCCGACATTATCTTCCCGCTGTTGGATGCGAGTGCATTGTAGGCACGGGCCAACCGGGTGATCGAGTCCAGAAGGATGACCACGTGCTCGCCGATTTCGATCAGGCGACGGGCCTTGGAGATGACCATTTCGGCGGCATGGACATGGCTTTCCGGGCTCTCATCGAATGTCGAACTGACGACCTCTCCGCGGACATTGCGGCGGAAATCGGTGACCTCCTCCGGCCGCTCGTCGATCAGGAGCACGATGAGCCGGGCATTGGGACTGTTGATGGCCACGGCATTGGCGATTCCCTGAAGCAGGATCGTTTTGCCGGTCCGGGGCGGCGCGACGATCAACCCACGCTGGCCGAACCCGATCGGGGTGAGTATATCGAAGACCCGCATCGACACTTCCTTGGCCGGCTTTTCCGAAACCACCTCGAGCAGGATTCGCTCGGTCGGATAGAACGGAATCAGATCCTCGAACGGAGCGATGTCCGCCACGGTCGAAGGATCCCGACCCATCGCTGATTTGATCTTGAGGACTGCCGGGCAGCGCTCCGCTTCCTCGGGCGGTTTGACAAGGGCTTCGATCTCGTGCCCCCGCTTCAGGCCAAAGCTGCGAATGAAGGCGCTCGAAAGAAAACTGCTTTCCGGCAGAAGGCGGTAATTGTTCGAACTGTGGACGATGAATCCGTGGCCTTCCGGAGAGAGATCGAGGTGTCCTCGATCGATCAAGGGGGTCCTGGACTCCCGCACCTGGTTGAAGAGATCGCGAAGCAACTGCCGGCGGCTCGGGCGCCCCTCGACCTTGATTCCGCGACCCTGAACAAAGGCGGTCAATTCGCCCAGATTGAGGGCGTCCACCTGATCGAGGAAGACCGGGTCCCCCCCACTCGCTTCGATCTCGGCGGCTCGGGCGGACATCTCTTCCAGACTGACATAATGAGACGGGTCGGGAAGATCCCCGTAAAGCTGTACCAGGTCATCCGGCGGAAGCGGCTGGATCCAACCCGGGGTCTCGTTGCGGGGACCTCCTCCGCCGCCTCCTCCCCGACCCTTCTTGCCCTTCTTGCCCTTCTTGCGAAATCCACCCTGTTGGCCGAATCCATGACCGCGGCGATCATCGCCGCGAAACGACGAATCGTCGCCGCGCTGCTCGGGACGAATCCGGTAGCCATTTCCATTGCCTTCCGATCTGGGACCGCCCCGATCCCCCCGATCTCCCGTTTCAGGGACCGATCGCTCGGCCTCCGGCGCCTTCGCGGATTGGGATTCGTTTCCGGTCGCAGCAGGCGGGTTTTCCTGCACGGGGGCCGATGCCGGTGGGGTCGCCTTTTCGACTGTTTCCGGGGCCGCCGTCGGCCGCTCCTCCGAGGCAGCCGGAGGTGGAGCTTCGGAAGATTCTCCTCTGGCTGCCTTCCTGGGGGACCGCCGGTTCGGAGTCCTCCGGGTCTTCGGTTTCGACTCCGCCTTGGCTTCGGCGGCGGGAGACGCGGCCTTGGAGGCGTCACTTGTATCCATCTCGTTATCCATGCTTCGGGCAGACACACACCTTATCCGGACCGACCCGTCGTGCGGTTGAGGTCTCCGGGAAATCCCGGAATCGAAAAGGCGTGGTTTAGGTGAGGTTTCTTGTTTGGGTCAACCAGTCAATCTGGTCGGATAGAAAAGGGAGCGTGCCGCTATTGAGCAGAACACAGTCCGCCAAATCGATCTTTCGGGAAAGCGGAAGCTGCGCGGCAATGCGTTGGTCGGCTTCCTCGGCAGTCATCCCACGCCGGCCAAGCCGCTCAAGCTGTGTCCGCCGATCACAGGCTACACAGATCGTGAAATCAAACCATTTCTGGAGGTTTTTCTCGAAAAGAAGCGGGATCTCCACGACATGGTGCCGGTCCGGCTCCCCTCGAATCCTCCCCTGCCAGCGATCCGAGACCCGCGGATGGAGGATTTCTTCGAGAACGGCAAGGCGGGATCGATCGGCAAAGACGATCGCCCCGAGAGCCTTGCGGTTGAGAGATCCGTCAGCGGCAAAGACGGAAGTCCCGAAGGCGTCGACGATCTCCCGGAGAACCTGCGAATCCGAGACGAGGAGCTCCCGGACAATCTCGTCGCAGTCGATCCGTTCGATTCCCCGCTCGCCCAGCAATCGCCCGGCGGTGGATTTGCCGCACCCAATGGTTCCGGTGAGTCCGATATTCAAAGGTGAAGAGGGGGTTCTGCCTCCGGCTTGGAGGACAGTGAGAATGGATGAAAACAAAACCTGAAGGAAGAGAATTCCCGGGGTTTGTCCACGGGGATTCCGCAGGTTTACCCGATTTGCATGAAGGTGAACAAATGAACCCTATCGCGATTGACAGAAACCCGGGTGCTCCTTTGACTCGTCCCGCCCATGTCGCTCGCCACCGTCTGTTCTGCCGCCCTGCAGGGGATTGATGCCGTCCCGGTCACGGTCGAGGTCAACAGCGGCCAGTCCGGCGATCCCAGGCTCATCCTGGTCGGCCTGCCTGATGCCGCGGTCAAGGAGTCCGACGACCGGGTCTTTTCGGCTCTGACCAATACGAACTTCGATCCTCCCCGACTCCGGACGACGATCAATCTGGCACCAGGTGACCTGAAGAAAGAGGGCCCGATTTACGACCTGCCGATTGCACTGGGCATACTCGCGGCCACCAATCAGTTTCACGCCGTCGAGAATCTTGATGACTACCTGCTGGCCGGTGAACTGAGCCTCTCCGGCGCCACCCGGCCGATCCGGGGCGGCCTGGCCATGGCCCAATTGGCGAAGAAACTCGGTCGCCGCGGCATCCTCCTCCCCACCGTTTCAGCCCGTGAGGCCGCCCTGGTCCGGGACATCCCGGTCTATGCGGTCGATTCGCTCGACCAGGCGGTTCGATTTCTGGAAGGAGAATGTCCCCTTGAGCCGCTGTCGGCCGATCCTCCGGCGGCCGATCCGCAATCTGAACCGGGCAATGACTTCTCCGAGATCAAGGGTCAGGCCGCGGTGCGCCGCGCAGTCGAGGTCGCGGTTGCCGGGGGGCACAACCTCCTGATGATCGGCCCTCCCGGATCAGGCAAATCAATGATTGCCAAGCGGATTCCGACCATCATGACCACGCCGGGACTGGACGAGTTCCTGGATGTCCTCCGGATCCATTCGGCAGCCGGTCGGACCATCAACGGCGGGCTTCCCTTCATGAAGCGACCCTTCCGTTCGCCTCACCATACGATCAGCGACGTCGGCCTGTTGGGAGGAGGATCCATCCCGGGGCCCGGTGAAATCTCGCTCGCGCACAACGGGGTTCTCTTCCTGGACGAACTCCCCGAATTCAAGCGCTCGGCCCTGGAGGTACTCCGGCAGCCTCTCGAGGACGGCACCGTCTCCATCTCGCGCAGCGCCGGCAAGGTCGAGTTGCCCTGCAGTTTCATGCTGGTCGCCGCGATGAATCCCTGCCCCTGCGGGTATCTCGGGGATGCCAGACGCGAATGCCGTTGCTCCCCGAGCCAGATCCAGCGCTACAGGGCCAGGATCAGCGGCCCCCTGCTGGACCGGATCGATATTCACATCGAGGCTCCCGCCCTCGGCATCGGCGAACTGCGCCGTGAGGAGCCCGGCGAGTCCTCCTCGGTCATTCAAGGCCGGGTCGAAAAGGCCCGGGACCGGCAACGGCGACGGTTGCGTTCGCGGAGAACTCCCTGCAATGCTAGGATGAGCCAACGGCAGATTCGTGAACATTGCCGGATTGACGACAAACTGGGCGATCTGCTTCAGGGAGCGATGGAGCAATTGTCGCTCTCGGCACGGGCCTACGACCGGATCCTGAAAGTCGCCCGGACAATCGCCGACCTGGCCGGCGCCGAATCAATCGGCCAATCCCACCTGCTCGAAGCCATCCAGTACCGCAGCCTCGACCGGAATGTCTTTTACTGAGTTCCCAGAGGGGTCAGAGCGCGACGATCGCATTGGCATGCATTACGTAACGCAATGCCTCCGTGGCCGTCTTCCAAATCCGAACAGCTGAAAAAATACCGCTTTCCCTGGTGCTGTTCGGGGCAGCCCTAGAACAATTCGCCGGCCGCAAAGAAGCGCTTGAGTTCGATGGCGGCATTCTCGTCGCTGTCGGAGGCGTGAACCACGTTGACCATGACGTCCTTGCCGAAATCGCCCCGGATGGTGCCCTTCTCCGCCTTGCTCGAGTCGGTCGGGCCGAGAAGAGTGCGGACCTTGTCGACAATCCCCTCCCCTTCAAGGGCCATCACGATGACCGGCTCGGAGCTCATGAAATTCTCGATCTCCGGGTAAAACGGCTTGTCCGCAACGTGTGCGTAGTGCTCACGCAGCAAAGCGGGAGTCAACTGGATCATCTTGCAACCAACGACCTTGAAGCCGGTGCTCTCGAAACGAGCCAACACCTGGCCCACGTGGCCCTGCTTCATGCAATCGGGCTTAAAAATGATAAGAGTTCTATCCATAGATTCGGTGAGATTAGCATCGGGAGATGCGTTGAAAAGCATTGAATTCGCCGCTTTCGGACCGCGGAGATTCGACCCCGGGGTCGAGCGGATTCCTTCAGATCGCCCGGAAAACGAGCGAAGCGTTCTGACCGCCGAAACCCAGATTGTTGCTCATCGCAACCCGGACGGAACCGGTCTGGGCGACGTTGGGCACGTAGTCGAGGTCACATTCCGGATCCGGCTCATCGTAATTGATGGTTGCCGGAATGGAACCGGTCTGGAGGACCTTGGCAGTGATGGCCGCTTCGATCCCGCCGGCCGCGCCCAGGAGGTGGCCGGTCATCGACTTGGTCGAACTCATCTTGATCCGGTAGGCATGTTCCCCGAGAACGGCTTTGACCGCCATCGTCTCGAATTTGTCGTTGTAGGGCGTCGACGTGCCGTGGGCGTTGATGTAGTTGATCTCGTCCGGATTGATCCGGCCATCCTTCAGCGCCTCTCGCATGGCCAACGAAAGACCACGACCCTCGGGATCGGGCTGAGTGATGTGAAAGGCGTCGCAGGAAGATCCGTAGCCGCTGATCTCACAGTAGATCCGGGCGCCGCGGGCCCTGGCGTGTTCGAGGGTCTCCAGCACAAGAATGCCGGATCCTTCGCCCATGATGAACCCATCGCGGCCGATGTCGAAGGGGCGCGACGCCTGGGCGGGAGAGTCATTGCGGGTGCTCATCGCCTTCATCGCACAGAAACCGGCAAATCCGAGAGGGGTGATGGCGGCCTCGCTGCCACCCGCCAGCATGATGTCGGCGCCTCCCGACCGGAGGGTGCGCAGCGCCTCTCCGATGCAGTGGGTGGCGGTCGCGCAGGCTGTCACAATGGACATGTTCGGACCGCGTGCGCCGACTTCGATCGCGATGATGCCGCTCGCCATGTTTGCGATGAGCGACGGAATCATGAAGGGGGAAATCTTGCGTGGCCCCCGCTCAAAGAGAATACGGGACTGATTCTCGATCGTCCACATTCCCCCGATACCGGAGCCGACAAAGACGCCGAAGCGTTCCGAATTCAACGAGGAGGTATCGAGTCCCGCGTCCTCGACGGCGCGCTTGGTCGCCGCCACGGCAAAATGAGTGTAGCGGTCATTGCGGCGGACTTCCTTCGGCGGCATATAGTCCTCCGCCTTGAAATCGGCGACCTCGGCGCCGATCTGGCAGGAATACTCCGTCGTGTCAAAAGCCTGGACGCGACTCACCCCGGATCTGCCGGCCAGGATACTGGCCCAGAACGCATCGATGTCCTGCCCCAGAGAGGTGATCACTCCGAGGCCGGTCACCACTATCCGGCGTTTGTCGTTGGGGTATTCCATGAAAAAAGCCCTGCTCACGCGGTCATCACGGACCCATGAGCAGAGCAAACAATCCGGTGAGCGCCGAAGTCAGGAGCCTGAGGACTTCTCGCTGATGTACTTGATGACATCCCCGACCGTCTGGAGCTTTTCGGCATCCGACTCGGGAATCTCACCATTGATCTCATCTTTGAACTCCTCTTCGAAGGCCATGATCAACTCGACTGTGTCGAGCGAATCGGCCCCGAGGTCGTCAAGGAAGGAGGCTTCCGGCGTTATCTGTTCTTCGTTAACGTTCAACTGGTTAACGATGATCTCTTTAACCCGCTGTTCGATGGTTTTCTGGTCGGCCATAGTCTTGCTGAAGTAATTGAAGGGTTGATCTTGGGATCACATCACCATGCCGCCGTCAACGGTAAAAACCTGGCCTGTGATATAATTGGCTTCTTCCGAGCAGAGGTAGGCCACCATGTTGGCAATGTCGACGGATTCCCCAAATCGTTTCAGGGGAATTCCCGCGAGGATCTTCTCTCCGATTTCTCCGGTGAAGGCAGCCGTCATGTCGGTCCTGATGAATCCGGGAGCGACCGCATTGGCGGTGACTGAACGGGACGCGAATTCCCGGGCCAGGCTCTTGGTCAGTCCGATCATCCCGGCTTTCGCCGCCGCGTAATTCGTCTGCCCGGCATTGCCCGCGATGCCCGAGACCGAGCTGATGTTGACAATACGGCCCCAGCGCTTGCGGGTCATGGCCCGTCCCAATCCGCGCACCCAGTAAAAGCAGCTGGAGAGATTGGTCTGCAGGACATCCTGCCAATCCGCGTCCGACATGCGGAAGAGCAATCCGTCCCGGGTGATCCCCGCATTGTTGACGAGGATATCAATCACGCCGAATTCGGCCAGCAGGGAGTCACTGGCCGCCTGGACGGCCGCACTGTCCGCAACATCGACCGGCAGGGCCCGTGCCCTGCCTCCCGACGCGATGATCCCGTCCGCCACCGCGGTGCAGGTCTCGGCGGTCCGGCTCACACAGATCACCTCGACCCCGTTGGAGGCCAGGGTCTCGGCAATCGCTTTCCCGATGCCCCGACCGGCTCCGGTCACCAGGGCGGTTCGATTTTCAAAGGTAAGTGTCATCAAATGGGTGTTTTCTGCTCAATAGACATCACGCTGGTAGCGCTTCTCGCGACGCATGAGTTTGATTGCTTCGGCGGCCTGGTCTTCGCTCATTCCGCCCGCCTGCATGAAGATGTCCCTGAGGGCGGTGTCGACATCTTTCGCCATCCGTTTGGCATCGCCGCAAACATAGAAGATGGCGCCATCGCGAATCCACTTCCATATCTCGGGGCCGCTTTCCCTCAGACGGTCCTGAACATAGATCTTGTGGTCCTGGTCGCGCGAAAAGGCGAGATCGACCCGATGTAGGATCCCCTTCCTCACGTAATCCTCGAATTCCTCGCCGTAAAGGTAGTCGGTGGCGGCATGCTGGTCGCCAAAAAAGAGCCAGTTTCTGCCGGAGGCGCCGGTCGCTTCCCTTTCCTGAAGGAAAGCGCGGAACGGAGCGATCCCCGTACCCGGACCGACCATGATGATATCCCGGGCCTTGTCCTCGGTCAGGCCGAAGTGCGAACTTGAAAGAAAAACGGGGAATTGGTCGATTCCGGGCCTGGCCCTGTCGGCCAGGAAGGTGGAGCAGACTCCGTGACGTTCCCGATTGTTCGTCGTGTAGCGCACCGGGGCGACCGTCAGATGGATCTCCTCGGGGTAGGCGAGAAAAGACGATGCGATGGAGTAGAGCCGCGGATTCAGCCGGCGAAGGAGATCGACCAGATCCTGGGCGGACAGCCGGACCCCCGGAAAATCCTCCAGGAGGTCGGGGACCTCCCGGTTGAGCAGGTATTCGCGGCACGCTTCCGCCTTTTCGCCGGACAGGAGTTCCTCGAGTCGCGCCTTCTCCGAGGGATCGGAAGTCCGGGTCATGAAGAACTCGAGGAATTTCCGGGTTGGCTGGGCCAGACTCAATCTCGAACTCAACGCTTCGCGCAGCGGGAGCAGACCCTCAACCTTGGGCAGGGCAACCGGCTCCTGCCCGCTGAACCCTCCCTGTTTCAAGACACCGTCGACCACCTCCGGATGGTTGGACGGAAAGACGCCGAGCGAATCGCCGGTCTTGTAGCGAAATCCGCTGCCGGCCACGTTGACAACCAGATGACGCGTGTCTTTGGCCGAACCCGGCTTGTTGAGAATCCGGTTGACGGTCAGAGTGGCCGAAAACGGGTTGTCCTTGTTATAGCCCGCAGGTTCGTCAGGATCAGGCATCTACCAAAACTCTATGGACGCCCAAACCACCTTTACAAGCCCATCTTTGGACGGCCAGGAGCCGGGGTGACGGGACACAAAGCCTTGCCGCAGAAACCGTCGCCGACTAATCAGACAGTCCCGCAACCCAGACCATGGATACAACCATCCGCCTCCAGAAATACCTCGCCGAACAGGGCTACTGCTCACGCCGCGAAGCCGACGCGCTTGTTCTCGAGGGCCGGGTGCGGGTCAACGGACGGGTTGCCGAGCCGGGGGAAAGGGTCCGGCCCGGCGAGGACGTGGTCAAGGTGGGTAATCGGGTCGTCGCCCGCAAAACCCAGGAAACCATCACCCTGGCGGTCAACAAGCCGGTCGGCCTGATCTGCAGCCACCACGACCCTCACAACTCGGACACGATATTCGATCTCCTGCCAAAATCCCTGCGCAAGCGCCGCCTCCTTTGCGCCGGTCGCCTGGACAAGGACAGCGAGGGCCTCGTCATCCTG
Organism: Opitutaceae bacterium; assembly: GCA_041395105.1. Taxonomy (NCBI): domain Bacteria; kingdom Pseudomonadati; phylum Verrucomicrobiota; class Opitutia; order Opitutales; family Opitutaceae; species Opitutaceae bacterium. The sequence continues at coordinate 142,666 of JAWLBB010000002.1, forward strand.
ACCTCCGACGGCCAACTGGCCAACCGACTGATGCACCCTTCGGGCCTGATCGACAAACGATACCGGGTGGCTCTCGATCAGCCCTTTCCTGCGTCCAAGACCAGTCTGCTTGTCCGCGGAGTCACTTCCGAGGGTGAACACCTCAAAGTGGAACGGGCGGCGATCGTCGGTTCCCGCACCATGGACACCTCCACCCACGTCGACCTGAGGATGCATCACGGGAAGAACCGGGAGATCCGTCGCCTCTTTCAGGCGCTCGGTTTCACGGTCAAACGCCTGCGTCGCTACCAGATCGGGTCTTTTTCGTTGCGTGGTTTTCCTTTACGTGGGGTCAAGGTGCTCACTATGAAGGAGATTAACCAACTGCTTCACATCGAACAGAATACCGTTCCAACGGAAACCACCCATTCGTCATGAAAGCAACTTTTCCAATTTTTTGCCTCGCCGTTTGTCCGGCACTGATGTTCGGCGAGTCCGTCTCCTACCCGACTCCGATGAGGATCGAGCCGGCTTCCGACGCGCCTGTCGTTCAGAGCCTTTCCCCGGGCGACTCATTCGCGGTGGTGGACGAGAGCGACTTGCCCACCGGCATGTCACCTTTGCCCGAGGGATGGTCGGCGATCCGCTTTGAGGCCGACTACCAGGGCTACGTGAACAACAACGAGGTGCTCAAGAATCTCACGGCGGAGGTCGGAGCCGGCGTTCTCATGGAAGCATCGCTCGAAGCACCCCTTCTCACCGTGGTCGAGATGGACGATATCACGCAGGTGACGGATGTGACCGGCGAGTGGTCGCGCATCATCATCCGCAAACCCCTCGTCGGCTACATCGATGCCGGCGCCGTGGCTGAATCCGAGGCTCCAGTCGCTCAGGTGGCGGCAGCTGCCGCAATCGAGCCGACCCCAGCCGTCCTTCCTCCTCCGCCCATGACGACCGCTGCGCCCAATGCCGACGTCGCCCCGATCCTGATGAATGGTCGCCTCGAACGGACCCGCCGGGTCTTTGGCCGGGGACCCGATCAGGAATACCAGCTGATCGGCAAGGAGGGAAAGGTGATCGCCTACCTTGAAACCGATTCCCTCATCCTGACCGAGCCGGTGGACGCCTTCCTTGGTCTGGTCGTCAATGTCTTCGGGGTTCCCCGGAAACCCGCCGAAAGCAAGGCCCTTATTCTCCGGGTCGAAACCCTGAGAGTGGCCCAGCCCTGATCCAGTGGTCCCCGGTCCCTCATACCGCGCATGGAACTGATTGACGGAAACCAGATCGCCCAGGCCATCACCACCGAGCTGAAGCAGGTGGTCGACGGGCTGACCGGGCGCAAACCCTGCATTGCATTCGTCCGCGTGGGCGAAGACCCGGCCTCCGTCTCCTACGTCAACAAGAAGAACCGGACCGCGGCGGAGATCGGCATGCTGACCCGCCTTGAGACATTTCCGGAGACCGCTTCGGCCGCCGAGGTCTTTGCCTGCATCGACCGGCTCAATGCCGACCCCGAGGTGGACGGTATCCTTGTCCAGGCTCCCCTGCCCCCGCAGATCGACGACGTGGAGGCCTTCTGCCGGGTCGACCCGGAGAAGGACGTTGACGGATTCCATACCGTCAATGCCGGCAAGCTTTTTCAGGAAGACGATTCCGGCTTCATTTCCTGCACCCCGGCCGGAATCCTCGAACTGCTCCAGCGGTCGAATGTATCTCTCGCCGGCAAGCACGTGGTCGTCATCGGCCGCAGTCTCATCGTCGGCAAGGCCGTCGCCCTGCTGGCTCTTGAGAAGAAACCCTGGGCCAATGCCACCGTCTCCGTCTGCCATTCGCGGACACGCGATCTGCCGGCGCTGGCCCGCCAGGCCGATGTCCTCATTGCCGCGATCGGCCGGCCTGAATTCGTGACGGCGGACATGGTCAAACCCGGCGCGGTGGTGATCGACGTAGGCATCAACCGTGTTCCCGATCCGACCCGCAAGCGGGGCTATCGACTGACCGGCGACGTGGATTTTCAGAAGGTCTCCGCTCTGGCTTCCAAGATCACCCCGGTCCCCGGAGGAGTTGGTCCCATGACCGTGGCGATGCTCATGAAAAACACCCTGAAGGCTTTTCAACAGGCCCAAACCCGCGGTTCCACCCGTTCCTGAGAAACTCAACGTGTCTGCTAATCCGCGCATCCTCGTCGTCGACGACCAACCGATCAATATCCGGCTCCTCAAGCGGGTCCTGGAAAAGCAGCAGATGGAGGTGGTGACGGCCGAAAATGGTCGGGAATGCCTCCAGAGGGTCGCCGAGAATCTGCCCGACCTGATCCTGCTGGATGTCATGATGCCCGACATGGACGGATTCGAAGTCTGTCAGGAACTCCAAAGAAAAGAGGAGACCCGGTCCATCCCCGTCATCTTCATCACGGCCGAAACAAGGAAGGAAGGAAAGCTGCAGGGACTCGAGGCCGGTGCGGTCGACTACATCACCAAGCCCATCGATATCGATGAAACCTTGGCACGGGTGCAGACCCAGCTGCGCTTCCAGGCCATCAACAAGGAGAACGTCGAACTGCAGACCCGCCTGGGCGAAGCACGCCGCGCAGCGGCAATCGGAGCGATCACCCAGGGGATCGCTCACAACCTGAACAATCTCCTCGGTGTGGTGGTCGGCTATATCGACCTGACCAAGACCTCCCTGAACAACCCGGAAGCAGCCCAGCGCAACCTCGGTCGGATCGAGAGCGCCGTCAACCGGATGGTCGAGATCATCAAGCAGCTGACCTCGGTCTCGACCCGCAGCCGCCCCCCGCTCGGATTGATCGACGTCGCTGATTCGATTGGGAATGCCATCGCGCGGTTTCACCGGGAATTCAGCGAGGCCATCCCGGTCGAAGTCGACAACCTGATTCCCGAAGCCAGGGTCTGTTCGAACGCGGAGGTCCTCGAAGACGTCCTGGTCAAGCTTCTCTTCAACGCCGCCGAAAGTTACGAGCCGACCTCCCTGCAGCGGCCGATTCACCTGCGGATAGACCGGGAAGAACGCGAAGGCATTCCGGTCATTGCGTTCAAATTGAGCGACAAAGGTCGCGGCATACCCGAAGACATCCGGGATCATATCTTTGATGCCTTCATCAGCAGCAAGCGCACAGTCGGCGTCGGGATGGGTCTGACCGTGGCCCGCCATTCCATTCGAAATCTCGGCGGCGACCTGACCCTCACGGCCGGACCGCAGGGAGGAACCACCGCCATCTTTCACCTTCCCGTCCAGAAAAACAAAAACCCATGATGCGTTACGCGTTTATCGGAGCCGGACGACTCGGGTCCGCCATGATCGAAGCCCTCATCCAGAAGGGCGCCTGCCAACCCGGTGAGATTGGCTGTATCAGCGAACCGGATGACACCGCCCGCCAGACCGCGGAAAAGCTCGGCGTGCATCATGTGCGATCGATACGCGACCTCGTGTCCGGGGCGGATACGATTGTCCTTGCGGTCAAGCCCCAGCAACTGAACACCCTCGATCCATCCATCGGCGAAAGCTCGAGAGGGAAACTCGTGATCAGCGTGGTCGCGGGCACCCGGCTCGCCCGTCTGGAGACCATTTTTCCTCAAACGAGAAACATTGTCCGGACCATGCCGAACACCCCGGCCCGGATCGGCGCGGGTATGACTGCCTACTGCTGCCAACACCCGCTTCAGGCTGACGACCTCAAGAAAGTCAGCGATCTGCTCTCCGCAATGGGCAAGTTCATCGCGGTCGACGAAAGTCAGCTGGATGCCGTGACGGCGGTCAGCGGGAGCGGACCAGCCTACGTTTTCGAGTTCGTCGCCGCACTCCGCAATGCCGGAGTGGAGGCCGGGCTCGATCCGGATACGTCCTACCAACTCGCTCTGGAAACCGTCCTTGGTTCCGCCCGCCTTCTGGCCCGCCTCAAGATGGACCCTGAAGCCCTGCGCGACGAGGTTACGTCGCCGAAGGGAACCACCCTGGCCGCCCTCCAGGTGATGGAGAAGGCCGGGTTTCGTTCACTGATCCGATCGGCCGTCCTGGCAGCCAGGAATCGCTCGGTGGAGCTTTCCGCGGAGGGATGACGGTAGATTCCGGACAGCCGCGTCAACCGAACATTCATTCCGCCCTCAAGGAGTAGCCACTTCGCTTTGTCGAAGTGCCTCAACCGATCGGGCGAACGTCGACGCAGCGGCGTTGCGACGGACTGCTTCTTTCGAAGCCCTTCGCCATCCGCAACCGTTCCTCAGCCTTACTGCCCGAGGGGCTCCAGCTCGGCCTGGGTCCAGGACGTCGTCCGGCCTGCGGTGGCGGCGCGGACTTCGGCCACGGTGGCCGGAAGGACCGGAGGAGCATCATTGCCCCACTCCTGGCGAATATAGGTCAGGACTGAGGCGATCTGGTCGTCGCTCCAGTTGACCGAGGACGGTCCGAAGGCCGGCATGACACCGTTGTAGGTGTTACCCTCGACGACCAGTTCGCCACTGAGACCGTTGAGAAGAATACGGATGGTCCGCTGTTCGGAACCCAGCACCCACTCGGAACCCGCCAGAGGCGGGAAAACGGGAGGAAGACCCAGGCCGGTGACCTGGTGGCAGGCCACGCAATTCTGGGTGAAGAGTCGTTTGCCCATGGCGACCGGATCCGGCGGGGGTGGCGGTTCGGCACTCTCTCCCCTCCCCATGTGGACGGTCTCATTGAAGGCGAGCGCATTGAATCCTCCGGAGAACTCGGCCATGTAGACGCCACCGAAGAAGATCAGTCCGCTGAAGACAAAGAGCAGGAAAATCGGAATGGGAGAAAATCCCTCCTGAGGCTCGGGCTTTTCGCGCATGAGCTGCGCATGGACCGTTTGAAGCTGCGAATCCGCTACGGCCCGGTCCGAATTGTCCGGCGCGCGCCGGGAGGCGGCATTCTCTGATCTTGAATCACTCATGGGACGCGCGCGCCTCGGGCAGTTCGTAGTTGGTCTTGAGATTGAGGAGGTAGGCCACCAGGGCCTTGGCCCTCCAGGTCGGAACCACCTCGTAGCCTTCCGGAGGCGCCAATTCACCCGGCAAGGTCAGTCGATCGGAGGAAGGCTGACCGACGATCTTCCGTGTCTCATAGAGGAAGGCGTGCGCCGGCATGATGCTGCCGGGCGTGTTGATCTGCGGGTTGATCAGGTGATGGTGGTGCCACTCGGCCGAAGGGAGACGCTCGCCTACGTTACGCAGATCCGGACCGATCCGCGACGCCCCCAGGAAGACCTGGCGCTGGCTGATATAGTCGCGGCTGACACTCTGGCGCTGTCCCCAGCCACGTTCGATATCCGCACCGACTCCCTCCCGGCGGACCTGCTGGGTATGGCAGTTGACACACCCCAGATCCTGATAGACCTGCTCACCCTGGCGGGCCAATCCCGGCATGAGCGTCGGCACGACGGCGCCGGTGTTCTGATCGGAGAACGGCTGCAGACCGCCAAAATCGGGATTGACCTGGTTGCCCACGAGAAGGCTGAGCCAGGAGAGCCCGACCGAGAAAAAGATGCCTAGAAACAGAAGCAGTCCGTTGTTCATGACGCAGAAGACTTGAGGGCTGCCGATGATGCAAAAAGGGTCGGTTCGGTCACCTCATTGGATCGGGGGCTGATCAGCATCCAGATGAAGCTGATCAAGAAGGTCAGATGTCCCAGCAGGATAAGGATCCACCCGACGGTGCCGGTCAGCAGGTAGGGCACAAGGGAATGAACGATCGTGACCCATTCGGGGAACAGAACCGGATCATTCATCCACAGCCCCTGAAGCACCCCTCCGAGGAAAAGGCCGACCATCAGAATCAGGAATCCGAGAACCACGCTCCAGAAGTGCAGGCTGACCAGGGAGGCCGAGGGCCATTCCTTCTCCAGCAGGCGGGGGACAATAAAATAGAAGCCGCCGAAGGCGGTCATGCTGAAGAACCCGTAGACCGCCAACTGGTTCAGCGCTTCCTCAACCAGAGTGAAGTGGGTCACCTCGGCGACGGTGCGGAAAGAGGTGATCGCCCACAGGAACGCGACCAGGGTGAACGCAACCGAGCCAAGAACGACAAAGCGCAGGGTCGGGCTGTTCCAGACCTGCCGGAAGCTGCCGAGTGTCGTCAGGTGAAGATTCACGGTGGTCACGACAACCGGGATGAGCAGGAGCACACAGCCAACGATCCCGGCCGAAATCACCCAGGCCGGAATCGGCCCCCCGACCAGGCGGGCGGGACCCGACCAGCATACGGCGAAGATGAGGGACCAGAATCCGACCACCGCCAGGTAGTAGCTGTGGATCGGTTTTCCCAGAACCTTTGGAATGAAATAGTAAGCCGAGGCCAATCCGACCGGCATGAGCCAGAGTCCGATCAGATTCTGTGCATACCACGCACCGACCAGGGCCTGCATGGTGCCGCGGACCGGCATCTGGACCAGCATGATCTGGGCGACGGAGAAGACCCACGGAAAACTGAAGAGCGCTGCCAGCAGGAACCACTGCGACACGTAGACATGCCGGTCCTGCCGGTAACGGAAGGTATTCACCACCCAGATCGCCATGAGGATGTAGGCGACGAGCAGCAGGGGACCGGAATAGCCGGGCAATGCCATCCACTCGTAGGGGAGACCCTTGCCGAGCAAAATCCCGGCGATGCCGAGATCCACTCCGAGGTTCCAGAAAACCGCGCCCACGATGACGAGCCCCCCATGGAGGAGTCTGGCCCGGCTCAACCGCGCCATCAACCAGACGGCCAACGCGAAGGCCGCATTGGTCGCCCAACCGTAGATCATGGCGGTGGTGGCCGCCGGGCGAACCCGGCCGTAGGTCAGCCACTCATGGTCGGCAAGAAAGCCGGGGGTGTGCAGCTTGAATGAGGCCATGACGGAAAGAACCGTCGCGGTAAGAAGCCAGAGAAGGCTCAGCCCCATCAGGATCAGGACCGGAAACCGGACCGAACGATCGACGGCGCCCAATCCATGAACCGGATCGGCGTCGGCGGATAAAGGTGCCTGGTTGGAATTCTGGCTCATGTCTTAGGAACGGGGATCACTGGGTGTCTCCGCTGAGTTTCTGCCGGGTCAACTCCTTCGCCCGGTCGATCGGGAGGCGGATGGTGCCCGCGGACTGGTCGATCCATTGATAGGACCCCTCGGTTTCCGCGACGTTGGCCTGAAGCTCGCTCAATCGGGCAGCGCGCTCCGCCGGAGGAACCGAGCCTACCGGACGGCTGGTCGGCTGGCCGGGGAAATCATTGAAGTGGTGAATGATGGGGAAAATCAAGAACGCGGCCACCACGAGGATGGTCGAGACTCCCTGACTGAAGAGGGAAGGATTGGGTCTGTGGTCACTCATGGTGATTCACGGATTCGAGGATTCGAGGATCCCGGATCGGGATGATCCGGGTCCGGTTCAGACTGTTGGCGACCACCCAGGCACAGATGCCGCCAACGGCCAGAAGTGAACTGATATCCCAGATCGAAACGGAGAAGGCCTTCGGATCGCCGAAAGCGTCCTTCTGGTAAGGCATGATATTGTAGTAGAAATCGACCAGCTGGGCGAGGATGAACCATGCGCTGATAAAGGCGATCCGTCCGGGCAGGATCTTGTTCCGGTAGCCGAGAAGGTAGAGGAACGGGAAGAGGAAATGCCCGAAGATGAGGAAGAGTCCCACATACCACCAATTGCCGCTTTCCCGGATGACATACCAGAAGGTTTCTTCCGGGATGTTGGCGTTCCAGATGAGGAAATATTGGGAGAAGCTGATATAGGCCCAGAAGACGGTGAAGGCCAACATGATATTCCCGAGATCGTAGAGATGGGACTTGTTCAGGAGACCCTTGAAGCGTCCTTCCCGCACGAGCAAGAGACAGATCAGGACGGTGCCGGCCAGGGCCAGGCGCATCGAACCGGCAAAGAACCAGACGCCGAACATGGTGGAAAACCAGTGATAATCGAGGCTCTTGATCCAGTCGATCGAGGCGAAGGTCGCACAGAGGGCCGCCAGCGGGATTCCGAGCGCAGCCCATTTGCGCATGCTGTGGGTGTGGCCGACATCACCGTCCTGGTCCTGGGCAAAGGAATGCCGGCGGAAGCGACTGGCCAGCAACGCAAAGGCGCCAAAGTAGAGCAGGTAGCGCAGCACAAAAAACGGCTGGCTCAGGTAACCGGACTTCTTGGCCCAGAGGATATCCTGACCGACGGTTCCATGCCCCCCGACCGAGGAAAGATCGTAATTGGGATCCATCCACTTCCAGAGAATCCCCGGATCGTAAAAGAGCGAGAGCGCCACCAGTGGAAGGAACAACAGGGCCAGCCAGGGGAAAACGGCCACCGCATGTTCCAGCGGACGCCGCACGATGGTGGACCAGCCCGCATCAAAGATATGATGGAGCATGATCAGGAAGAGCATCCCGATCGCCATCGAGGTCCAGAAGGTCACGGCGAGCAGCCAGGAGGCCGCGGCCTGTTTGGGCCCGAGCAGGAAACCGATCGCGCTGATCACGAGGGCGACCAGTCCGATGATGAGCGCCCGCCTGCCGAAGGATGAATTCTGCCCGGCCATGGGAATTGAGGATGCCTGTGCGGTGGTGGTGCTCATAGCCCGAGCTCCGATCGGTTGGCCGGCGGCACGTCGTTCACCGTGCCCTGTGCGGCCGTCTGCAGGGCACGCACATAGGCGATGACGGCCCAGCGGTCGGCGGGGGTGAGCTTGTCGCCGTAGCGGCCCATCAGGTTCTTGCCGTGGGTGATGGTGTTGAAGATCTCGCCCTCGGCCATTTCACGAAGGCGAGGATCATGATAGCTCGGGGTGGCCGCCATTCCATACTGTTTGGTGATGCCATTGCCGTCACCGAGCGCACCATGGCAGGGAAGACAGAAGATCTGGAAACGATCCTGGCCACGGTCGAGGAGTTCGTCGGTCACGTCCATCGGAAAGGTCCGGGCCCACTCGCCCGACGGTGTCTTGCCCTCGGTCAGGTGGGCATTGCCGATGATGGCGCCGCGGGGCACGGTATGGGCGGGAACCGGCCGGTCCGTCCGCCCGTCGGCAAAGAACAGACTGGGCGACTGAGGCTTGTACTTCGGCTGATGGTCCATGTCCGGGAAGATTTCCAGCGGGGGTTTCTTGAACGCGGACCCTCGGAATCCCAGGATGGAAACCGCGGTCACGACAAGCAGGAGGAAGATGACGTAAACGTAACGCATGTCAGTCCTCCAATTCCTCGATGTCCTTCCCGCCGACCTGATCGAGCAGGCTCCTGACGGACTCTTTGCGGTAGTGAGGATCGCAGCTTTCGATCACAATGAAGAAACGGTCGTCCGATGCCTGCCTGACGCGGTCGCGGTTCATGACCGGATGATAATGCATGGGCAGCCGGTTGAGGAGAAACATCCCGATGATCGAGCCGAAGGAGGCGAAGAGGATGGTCAGTTCGTAGGAGACCGGGAAGGCAAAGATCGGGCTGAACAGGGGTTTGCCACCCACGATGAGCGGATAATCAAACCAGTTCATGTAGGCGACCATGAGCATGCCCGTGGTGAATCCGGTGATCCCACCGGCCAGGGAGAAGCGCGGAACGCGGGACCTCTTCAGGCCCATTGCTCCATCCATCCCGTGAATCGGGAACGGGGTGATCACGTCCCAATGCTGGAAGCCGGCGTCGCGCACCTTTGCCGCCGCCTTGATGAGGTCGGCCGTGGTGTCAAACGCGGCCATCATTCCGTAAGAATCAGTGGCCATGATGGGGATCCGCCTGAGGGGTTATCGCCTTGATTTCGGCCATCGCCATCAGCGGGAGGAAGCGGACGAAGAGGAGGAAGAGGACGGAGAAGACGCCGAAGGTTCCGAAGTAGGTGAAGATATCCACGACGGTCGGGGAATAATAGCCCCACGCCGAAGGCATGAAATCGCGGGCCAGGGAAGTGACCGTGATGACGAAGCGTTCAAACCACATCCCGATATTGACGAAAATGGAGATGACCCAGACCAGGGCGGTGTTCTGCCGCACCTTCTTGAACCAGAAGAGCTGCGGCGAGATCACGTTGCAGGAGATCATGATCCAGTAGGCCCAGGCATAGGGTCCGAAGGCCCGGTTGACGAAGGCGAATCCTTCGTAGGGGTTGGCTCCATACCAGGCGATGAAGAACTCCATTGCGTAGGCATAGCCGACCATCGTGCCGGTCGCCAGGGTGATCTTGCACATGCAATCGATGTGATACTGGGTGATCAGGTCATCCAGTTTGTAGACCGCCCGGAGGGGAAGCATGAGGGTCAGCACCATCCCGAAACCGGAAAAAATGGCGCCCGCCACGAAATAGGGAGGGAAGATCGTGGTATGCCAGCCGGGAACCAGGGAAACGGCAAAGTCGAAGGAAACGATGGTGTGAACCGAGAGAACCAGCGGCGTGGAGAGGCCGGCCAGGAGGAGGTAGGCCATTTCGTAATTGCTCCAGTGCCGGTTCGAACCCCGCCAACCCATGGCAAAGATGCCATAGAGGACCTGGCGGATCTTCGATTTCGCCCGGTCCCGCACAGTGGCCAGGTCGGGAATCAGACCGACATACCAGAAGAGCACCGAGACGGTCGCATAGGTGGATACCGCAAAGACGTCCCAGAGCAGCGGACTGCGGAAATTGGGCCAGATGGCGTTGGCATTGGGCAGCGGGAAAAGCCAGTAGGCGAACCAGACCCGACCGATGTGAAAGACCGGGAAAATGCCCGCGCAGACCACCGCGAATATGGTCATGGCCTCAGCCGCCCGATTGATCGAGGTCCGCCACTTCTGTTTGAGCAGGCAGAGAATGGCGGAGATCAGTGTACCGGCGTGGCCGATACCGATCCAGAACACGAAATTGACGATCGCCCATCCCCAATTGATCGGATTGGCCAGGCCCCAGACACCGACGCCGGTGCTCACCTGGTAGGCCAGTCCCATCACGGTGAAGGAAGCGATGAAGCCCGCCACGCAGAAACAGATCCACCACCACCTCGGTGTCTTTTCCTCAATGATGCCGCAGATCTTCTCCGTGATCCAATTGAAGCTGCGCCCATGTCCGACCAGGACGGGACGCTCGAGTTGGACCGGATTGACCTCCCGCAGGATGGCGGGGACCTCCGCCACTCCCGTGGCCGAATGCGTAGCGTCACTCATCCGTGGTGTCCTCCTTCGGTGACGACCTCATGGCTGTCATGACTTCCGGGACTCTCATGTCCGGCGCTCTCTCCATGACCACCGGGGTGGTTCTTGTTGTCGTATTCCACCCGGCTCAGGGGCAGGGTCTGGTAATCCGGCATCTTCGGGTTGGGATTCCGCAATTTCGCGAGGTAGGTTGTCCGTGGACGGGTGTTGAGGTAACCGAGAAGACTGTAGTCCCGCTCCAGGGCCTTCATCTTCGAAACCCGGCTTTCGGGATCGAGCAGGTTGCCGAAAACGATTGAATCGGTCGGGCAGGACTGCTCACAAGCCACCTGGAAGGTTCCGTCGGGGACGGCCACATCAGCCGAGTCGCGAACCTCCACCTTCCGGGCAATCTTCGCCTGCTGGATCCGCTGGGTGCAGTAGGTGCATTTCTCCATGACACCCCGCATCCGGACAGTCACGTTGGGATTACGCGCCATCTGGAGAATTTCCGGCATACCTTTCTTGGAGAGGGGGCCCTGATAGAGTTTGTCGAGCTGGCGCTGGTTGAAGTCGAAGAAGTTGAACCGCCGCACCTTGTAGGGACAATTGTTGGCGCAGTAACGGGTGCCCACGCACCGGTTGTAGGCCATGACGTTGAGCCCTTCGGAGTCATGGACGGTCGCGTTGACCGGGCAGACCATTTCACAGGGAGCGGTCTCGCACTGCATGCAACCGACCGGCTGCAGGGAGATCTGGGGATCCTCCGGGATTTCCCTATTGTCGGTCGAGCCGCTCGAGTAGTAGCGGTCGAGGCGGATCCAGTGCATCTCGCGTCCGCGGCGTACCTGGTCACGGCCCACGATCGGGATATTGTTCTCGCCCTGACAGGCCACCACGCAGGCATTGCAGCCGGTGCAGGTGTTCAGGTCGATGGTCATGCCCCACTGGTGCACCCCGTCGAAATTCGGGTGTTCGTAAAGGGAATTGCCCTTGGGGGTCAGCGTGATCTTCAGGTCCTGATCGATATCCGATTCCTTGCCGTAGATCGGAGGGGAATGGGACTCCATCCCGAGCTCATTCACAAAATCGGGATGCTCCTGGAAGTCGCTGAGATTGGCTTCGCGGACGATGGCCCGCCCTTCCATCGACCAGTGCTCCTGCGTGTTCGCCAGAACGTAAGTCTTTCCGGTCAGGGTGAGCGTCGCCCCCCCGACATACCAGGGCGACGAGGCTGTCCGGATCGTGTAGGCGTCGAAACCGGCATCCGTGCCGATCCGACCGGTCTTCGCCCGGCCATAGCCAAGCGGCAGAACGATGGTGTAGTTGTCGAGTCCGGGCTGGATCTGAACCGGCCCTTCCACGGATCGACCGCCGACCGTGATCTGGACCACAGGCGCGCGCAGCCGGCCGTCTTCTCCGGCATTGGGATCCTTGCGGGCCACCTGAATCAGGGAACTGGCCGGATCGATTCCCAGTTCCACCGCCAGACGGGGACTCACAAGAATCGCGTTGTCCCAGGTCGATTTGGTGATGGGATCCGGACACTCCTGCAACCAACCGTTGTTGGCGAAGCGGCCGTCGTCGACTTTGTAGTCACCAAAGAACCGGACCTCGAGACTGTCCCTGGACGGCGCTGCGGGAATGAGGATCTTCGCAGCGATGGTCTCCGCCTTGTCGGCCGGGACCGAACGACCGATGGTCGGGTAGACTGAATCCGGAAGGAATCCATCGTGCAGGAAAGTCTGGAAGGCCGTCTCGGTGTCCCCTCCCCCTGCCCGGTCGTCGAACGACTTCCGCACCTGGGTGTAGGGATCCGGGTTCTCGAGACCAAGGATCCGGCCGAGCAGCTCAAGATCCGACACCCCGTCGAAAAGCGGGAGGATCATGGGCTGCACCGGAACCAGGGTGCCGTCCACGGTCCGGGCATCGCCCCAGGACTCAAGGAAATGCACCCCAGCCACATGAACATCCGCCGCGGCCGAAGTCTCGTCGGGGTGGTAGCCCAGGCGGATGACCTGAGCAACCGAGCGCTGGACCGAGGCCCAGTCGAGATCCACCGGTGCATTGTAAACCGGGTTGCCATCGATGATGACCAGCGTCTGGACCGATCCCCCGCGAATGGCTGAGGCCAGTTCTTCAATGGTCGTCGCGCCGGTCTCCGGCAGTTCCAGAAACGTCAGGGTCTTGCCGAGATTGCCCAGGCTCTGGTTGATGAGGAAGCAGATGGCGTGGACCTCCGGAGGCAGGTGCGCGCCGGCCACAACAAGGCTGGCTCCTTTGTGAGCGGCCAGGTCCTCGGCACAGGCGTCGATCCAGGCTGTGTGGGCCCCGACTTCGCGGGCGACATTCCTGTCGGCGACCGCGTCCTTGACCCCGAGCTTCTCAGCGAGGTGCGCGGCCACGGCGGCCATCCGCGAACTCGGCAGGCGCAGGCGGTGGTCCGCCATCCCTCCGGTCACCGTGAGGTGACTTTCCACCTGATAGAGACGATTCATCTCGCCCCCGTTCTTCTCGACCCGTCGCCCATCGGCAAACTCCCGGGCCGAGCGGATCTGCCCACTGCCGTTCTGAAGGAAATCGGAATCCAGGCTCAGAATACGTCTGGCTTTCCCGTAGGCGTAATCCGGCCTGCAGGGTCGACCGAAGATCTCACCGGCAGCGGTTTCCGCCCCGTCGTTGCCAAGCGGATCGTACTCGGCCCAGACCGCCCGCGGCATGGCCGATTGGATCGCCTTGACCAGGCGCAGCCGGGTCGGAGAAGTGGACGGCTCGGCCAGGAAGGCCAGACCGGCACCTTTGTTTGAGAGGTGTTTCGAGCTGATCGCTGCCAGCAGGTCGTTCAGGTCCGCCCGGGGCATGGTCGCACCACCCGAGGTATGCACGATCGCGCGATCCGGATCGTAAAGGTCGAGAACCGAGGCCTGCGTCTGGAGGTCCGCCCGACCGCCAAAGGGTGCGTAGGAAGGGTTGCCCTCGATCTTGGTGGGACGGGCCTCGTGCGTTTCCACCACGACCGGAACGGCGCCGCCGCGAACAGGTCGGGCCGACGCATAGTAGAGGGGAAGACCCGGAATGATGTGCTCGGGTGACTTCGCGTAGGGAACGAAATGGGCTTCGGGCCGACGGCAACCGGCGAGGCCGACTCCGCCAAGCGCAAAAGAGGCCGCCATGATCTTCAGGAAGTGACGACGATCAACACCTTCGATTTCGGAAGCTCCCTGGGGAAACTCGCGCTCCAGGTACTCCTGGAATTCAGGTGATGCGGACAACTCATCCAGGCTGCGCCAATAGCGCGGCCCGGTCGATTCGGCCAGAGAGGGTTGCGGGTGCTGAAAGATCCTTTTCATCGATGGCAGCCGGAGCAGCTCTGAGGCGGTTTGACGTTCCAGTTCTCGACCAGTTCGAGGCCTTGGGAGACCTGCACCTCCGGGGATTCGGCCGTCCAGTTGAGATTGTAGACCTGATCCAGCGGCCGGATATGATTCTCGGGAGCCCGGTGGCAATCCAGACACCAGGACATGCTCTGGGGTTGGTCGTGGCGCACCACTTCCATTTCATTGATCTTGCCGTGACAGGAGACGCAGCTGATCCCCCGGTTCACATGGACCGAGTGATCGAAATAGACGTAATCCGGCGCCTTGTGGATGCGCACCCAGGGAATGGCATCGCCACTGGCCAGACTCTCCCGGACCGGGGCGAGCAACTCGCTGGTCGTCTGGATCTGGTTGTGGCAGTTCATGCAGGTCTCAGTCGTCGGGATGTTGGAGTGGGCCGACTGATCGACATAGGTGTGACAGTAGCGGCAATCCAGACCGAGCTGGCCGGCATGCAGATTGTGATCGAAGGGAACGGGTTGGTCCGGCTGGTAGCCGACCCGGGTGTACTTCGGAGTGAAATAGTAGGTGATTCCCGCTGTCACCGTCCCCGCGAGAAGGAAGACAAAGATGACGATGAGAAGCGGAAGCCGATTGGACCACTTCGGAAAAATCTTCGACATAAGTGGATGCGCCCTTTCGCAGGTTCAGGCCCGATGGCTCAGCCCACGCGGGGCATGCGCGACACCGTGTGCGGTGCCGGTCGCGGTTTCAGAGATGCGGAACCCGGGAGGTCGCGGTCCTGCAATGTCGTCGAGGCGGATTTCGGCATCCGGCCGACCAGAAATAGGCCGCCCAGCAGAGCAAAAAACGCGGATAAGAAGGATTTTCGGGAACAATCGTTGGACACAGATTTTGAGCTCGAGAGGGCTGTAAACAGCGCGAGAAAAATTGGGTTAAATGCTGAATGCAAACCTAAAACTTGAATGGATCGGAATGCGTTTTGGTATTACCCAATCTGTTTGCGTCAAAAGAATTCCTAATAAACAACCCTGCGGACCGTTCGACCGGTCGAAACCGGGCGAAAACGCCTCCCGTCCCCCCTCTACCCTTCGTTGACAAACCGGCCGTCCCGCATGACGAGGCGGCGGTCGCAACGGGCCGCGATCTCGGGATTGTGAGTCACCAGGACCACCGCCTGCCCGTTCTCCTTGGCCAGGCGCATGAGCAGGTCAAAGACGAGGTTCGAATTGGTGACATCGAGATTCCCGGTCGGTTCATCCGCCAGAATCAGGGTTGGCGAATTGGCCAGCGAGCGTGCCACCGCCACCCGTTGCTGTTCCCCTCCGGAAAGCTGGGTCGGCAGGCGATGGGTCTTTTCAGCCAGACCCACCTCCCTGAGCAGGTCATGGGCCCGGTCCCGCATTTCATCGGGCGCGAGAGTGCCCAGCTTGCGCATCGGGAGCATGACATTCTCAAGGGCCGAAAACTCCGCGAGGAGAAAGTGGAATTGAAAGACGAATCCGATCTGCGCGCAGCGAATCGAAGTCCGGTCCTCGTCCGATGCTCCGACGACATCCCGCGGGCCGATCCGGATCTCTCCGCCATCCGGTCGATCGAGCAGGCCCAGCAGATACAACAATGTGCTCTTGCCGCATCCGGAGGGTCCGACAATCGAGCTGACCTCACCCCGTCCGGCGGCCAGGCTGACGCCCCGAAGGACATGAACCCGGGTCTCACCGCTACCGAGGTACCGGTCGATCCCGCTGCAGGAAATGACCGGCTGGTCCAGCTGGATCGGGTTCCCGCTCATTGGGCCGTCCCCCGTATCACGTCGCCCGGTTCGAGCCGGGCGGCCCGGCGAGCGGGAATCAGGCTGGCAAACATCACCACGATGACCGCGGTGAGCACGGCCGCAACGTAGTGCCAGCCCGACCAGTTCACCACAAAACTGTCCGTGGAAAAGATGCCCCGGACCCGGATGGGGAGGTTGGACACCCCAAAGGTCAGGCCCGCCCCCAGGCCCGACCCCAGAAGCGAACCGGCACATAGAACGAGGACACCCTGCCAGAGAAAGATATTCGAAATGTCCCTTCGGGTATATCCCATCGACCGCAGGATGGAGATCTCCTTGGTCTTCTCCATCACGACCATGGCCAGGGTATTGAACATCCCCAGACCCGAGATCAGGATGATGGTCGAAACGGTGATGGCCGACGAGATCCGCAGGGCCCGGAAGACATCGAGCCAGACCTTCTCCCGTTCCTGCCAGCTGATCGCGTTGTGCTGCAGGACCTTCTCGATGTGGGCGGCAATGGCCGGGGCGCGGTCCCGATCCTTCACGTTGATCTGCATGAAGGTCACTCCGTGCGGGATCCGCAACAGCGATCGGGCCGCAGTCATGTGCATGTAGACCACAACCCCGTCGATGTCGGTCACCCCAGTCTGGTAGATGGCCGAGACCCGGTAACGGCGTTTCTCTCCCTGCGTCTGAAAAACAACGGTGTCTCCCGGCTCCAACTGCAGCCGAAGGGCCAGTTTCAGTCCGATAAGGACCCCGTTGGGATTGGACCGGAACTCACCCAGGTCCCCGCGCACGATCTGCTGGGCCAGATCGGAGGCATTGAGGTGATCCTCAAGATTGATTCCCAACACCTGGGCGGGGTCGGTCCGCGCGCCCGGGCCCTCGGCGACCACATTTCCACGAACCACTTCGGAAACTGCCGTCACCCCTGAAAAGGTCTCCAATTCCGCCCGGATCGTCCGGGGGTCCTGCACCCCGGGAATGTAGTTGCGGCTCTCCCGTTGGGAAATCTGGAAGCCCGAGCCCCCATCCTCCCCCGCCGCGGCCATACTGCGAAGGGTGTCCTGAAAGCGGTCTTCAATTTTGATCGCGCCGTTCGTCCCCAGGATGGTCCGGATGAAAAATTCCTCGAAGCCACTCGTCTGGGCCTGGGTCACGATAAAAAAGCCCACTCCGAAAACGATTCCCGCCAGACTCATCGCCATCGAACGCTTCTTGGCGACGAGGAATCGGATCGCAATGCGGAGATTGGGGCTCATGCCGGTGAAACTCGCGCGCCCGAACGCTCAGCGATTACCAATCCTGACCCGGTCTCCGTCCTGAAGTCGGTCAAAGTCCTCGGTCACGACCGACTCGCCTTCCGAGAGTCCGGATCGGATCTCCACCTTGTTCAGCGAGACAAAACCCGGCTCAACCGTGCGGACGTCAATCACACCGTCCTTGACCACGTAGACTTCCTTTCCGATCAGGGCCCGCCGGGGGATGATGACTGCGTTCTCCCTTCGGGCGATCACGATGCTGGCCTCGCCCGTCACGCCGGGTACCAGACGGTCGGGGTCAACATCGACCTCCAGGTTGATGATGTAGCGCTGGGTTTCCGCATCGGCAACCGGAAGAATCTTGACCACCTTGGCATCGTAGACCTTTGAGCCCTCGCCGATCAGGCGAACGGAAGCCTTCTGTCCAATGCTCAGCCCGGCCATATCCTCCTGGCTGATGCGTGCCTCAACCAGTTTGACCGGAGAGATAATCCTGGCGATGGGCGCGCCCCCGCCGATCAGATCTCCGGGATAGGCGAAGACATCAGCGATGATACAGTCGATCGGGGCATAGACGGACATCTTCTCCAGCTGCCGCTCCCGCGTCTTCAGTGCATTGTCAGTCGCCGCCAACTGCTGCTCATTGCGCAATTCCTCCAGCGCGATTCGATCCTCGATCTGCTGGACCACCCGCTGCTGCTTGGCCAGTTCCGCCTCGGAAAGACTGCCCCTGGCGAAGTTGCGTTCCGCACCCTCCAGCCGCTCCTTGGCATCGATCAGGTCGTAGCGTATCTGGGAACCGATCTCGATCTGCCGCTTGATTCCCTGGATTTCAGCCTTCAGCCGCTCAATCTCGATTTCCACATCGGCCGAATCGATCTGAACCAGCAGATCACCCGCGGCCACCCGGTCGCCGATTTCCAGCCGGCTCTCCACCACCCGGCCGCCAACCTCGCTCTTGATCTCCGTTTCCTGTTTCGAGCGCACCGTCACGGTCCCTGGAATGGCATCGACGGCCGTATCGATCCAGGCTGCGTCAACGGTGACGACGGGACGCATCCAACGCAGGCCAAAGACGGCCGCCCCGGCGACAACCGCCAGCACGACCAGGATCTTGGGCCAGAGAAGACTCCTACGGTTTCCGCTCATATTCAGTGCCCAGTTCAGGGCGATTCTCCTCGAGTTCTCCGATCAGGGTGTCGGCTCCGACCAGCGCGACAAAGGCGGAAACGGCATTGAGGTAGTCCACCTTGCGACGCGCCTGGCTGATTTCATAGTCGAAAAGACGGCCGCGTGCCGACTCGACCGATTCCTCAGAAGTCAATCCGGCGGCGAAATCCCTCTCCGCTATCTCCAATGCACGCCTGACGCCGTTCACGGTGACCTCGCCCAAGGCGAGCGCCCGGGCGGCAAAACTCACCCGATCGGAGGCTTGAGCGGCCTCATCGGCCAGTTGGGCATCCATCTCCCGCCGCGACATCCGCAATCGGTTCAGACGAAGAAGCGACGCGGTTCGCAACCCCCGCGTCTCGTAGCCGTCGAAGATATTCCAGTTCAGGGACACACCCGCAAAGAGCGCGGTGGTCTGATATTTGTTGGCAATATTGGCGTCGTAGCTGATTTCGTCCTGGCTGATACCGGTGATCAGATTAAACTTCGGGCGGTTCCTCACATTATGGATGCGGTAATTCATTTCCTCCCGCTCAATCTCGAGCTCGGTCGCCATCACCCGAGGATCATCCTTGAACCCTCCATGGACAAAGGCGCCGAGCAATTCGCCCAATTGTTCCGGGTTGTGCCCGACCCCGGGGAATTCGTCGGCCACATGCTCCTGCGAAAACGACAGATCTCCGACCAGGCGTCCGAATTGCCGCAGTGAATAAGCAAACTCGGAGGCCTGCCGATCATAACGCAGCTCGGCTTCCTGCAGGCTGAAACCGGCGCTGCCCACCCGGTTGGCCGCGATCGCTCCGGCCTCCAGTTGCTCCTTTAGATCCGCCAGCTCGTTGCGTCGCTTCTCAAGATCCGCCTCGGCATTCTTCAGATCCATCTTCTGGATGACGAGCCCAAGGTATTGCGACCGGACAGATTGGACGAGCTGGCGGTAGGCCGACTCCATCTGGCCCTCTGCCAGTTCGATCCCGATCTTTCCGATTTCGCCGGCCGCCTGGATCGCCCCCCAATGGTAAAGAGGGTAACTCGCCTGAAAGAAGTAGAACAGTTTGTTCGAATAATCGATATCCGGCCGGTCGAGGCGGCTTTCCTTGCGATAGTCGTAGCGCAGAAGCCCCGCCGCTGACGGATAGCGATCCGCATTGGCGATGACCGAATTAGCCTCGGCGATGGCAACCTCCACGTTCCGTGAAAGGATGGACGGTGCCTGTTGGGCCGCGCTCAACAGGATGGGGCGCAGCTGCGGGAAAAGATCCTCGGCCAGAAGAAGCTCAACCGGCACCGTCTCTTCCTCCTTCCCACCGGCGCCACCCGCCGACAGTTCGTCCGTATCGCTCGCATCGGTCTTCGCAGCCGACGCGTCGCCCGCAATCGACTCAGAAATCGAAGGCGGAGAAGCCTCCTGCTCTCCTGCGACCACCGCTCCATCACCGGGCTCTTCAGCCCACCCTGTGATGGCAATCGTCCCGATCACCAGCAGAAGGCAACATGGAGTCGGCGACCGATGACGAAGAGTCACCCCAGGGCCGCCCCCACCATGCTCCCGTACCGCGGTAACCCGATGTGTCAGCAACATGGTTGATGACCGTTTGAACGGGCGCTCGGAGACAGACGGCGGATTCGGTTTTTCGTCATGGACCAATCGACAGCAGAAAACGACCGCTGTTCACAGGGTCAACGCCCATTTTGAAATCCCCCTGCCGGCCGCCTTCCCGGAGCATGCGGCAGGCTCCCGAAAGACGGCCTCTCGTGGTCCGTATCGAGACTCGCCTCAAAGTCCGGTATTCAGCCATCGATCTGGAAGCGGTCGACCCGCCACCTCCCGGACATAACAATAGACCGGCCCAAAAAACTCCCCGGCCGCCGACTCCGCTTCCGGATCGATCGTCATCTGTCCCGATTCATTCATCCGGGGCAAATCTCCCGGGGCGCGGGGTTCAATACCCATGAAATCGGTGATCCCCTGCAACTCATCCGCCGTGGTTCGCGGGTCGAACAGGTGCTCGAAGAAAGCGAGATGCACATCCTCGCGGGCGACCACCGACAGCAGCTCCTCGAGAGTCCGCCGGTAATCGGAACGGAGAGTGAACCCGGGATTGGACAGGCATTCGATCGCGTTGCGCCGCGCATCGAACGCTTCCGCTCCAAAAACGGTCTCATGGTAACGCAATTGCGACCAGTAGCGATCCACCGGATCCCTGAGAACGAAAAGGAAACGGGCATCCGGCCGGACCCTGCGGATGGCGGCAAAGCCATCCCGTTTGAGCAGCGAGTAAGACGGAGTGATTTCCGCCACCACGACAAGGTCTCCCCTGGCCAGCAGGTCAAAATACTCCCCGTAGCGCCGTTCGTCCGATTCCATCTCGAGTCGCAGGGTGAGACAGCGCAGGCGCTCCAATTGCCCGGGGTTTGCGGCCTGAGCCGGGTTGGACCTCAGCTCCACCAGCTGTTCCTGAAGGATCGGGAGGAAACCCGCGCACAGATCCGGCCGATAAACCGTGTCGAAGTAGTGCAGCTCCTTGATCGGCGAAAAGCCGACCTGGGGATGCCCCGTCAGGTATTCGGCCAACCAGGTCGTCCCGGCGCGCTGAGCACCTATCCCCACAATGAGCTTTGCATTCATTCGATCAAGAGAGTCGATGGACCCGGTTCCCATGCCCGAGCCGGGCTGACCCGACACTTCTGGGAAGCAACGTCTCACTTGGCAAGAGCCGCCACCGAATGAGCTCGACTCAGGGACTGAGCCAACCTGACAAGCCGTGCCTGAAAATCAATGCATTATCCCACGATGCATCGCACCTGGATATCGACTGGAGAACAAACGCTTGCCGGTCCCCCGTTTTCTTGGGAGATATCCGAACTCAATGAAACGCGCTTTCATCACCGGAATCACCGGACAGGACGGATCCTACCTTTGCGAATCGCTTCTCGCCAAAGGCTACGAGGTCCACGGCCTCGTCCATCGCCCGGACCAGCTGGCCAACGGCCACATCGCCCATCTCGTCCAGGATCCAAAGATCCTGGACCGAACCCTTTTCCTTCACAACGGCGCCTTCGAAGACGCTACCCACCTGCGCCGGATCATCCTCAAATCGAAGCCAAACGAATTCTACCATCTCGCCGGCCAGTCCAGTCCGCGGCTGAGCCTGGAGCTTCCAGAAACCACCGTCGACAGTATCGGCATGGGGACTCTCCGCCTACTGGAAATCATTCGGGATATTCCCAATCCGCCCAAATTCCTTTACGCGTCGAGCAGTGAGGTTTTCGGTTCCCCGGTCCACTCACCCCAGGATGAATTGACACCGCTCAACCCGACGACGCCCTACGGCGCCGCCAAGGCCCTCTCCCAGCAGATGGCCCGGATCTACCGGATGGCCTACGGACTCGAGACCTGCTCCGCCATTCTCTACAACCATGAGTCCCCAAGACGCAGCACAAGTTTCGTAACCCGGAAGGTGGCCCGGGCCGTGGCCCGGATCAAACAGGGACGGCAATCCGAACTGGTCCTGGGCAGCTTGAAAGGGCAGCGGGATTGGGGCTGGGCGCCCGATTATGTCGAGGGCATGTGGATGATGCTCCAGGCGCAGCCCGTCGACGATTTCATTCTCGCCACCGGCAGGCTTCACACTGTCCAGCAGCTTGTCACCTTCGCCTTTGAGCACGTGGGGCTCAACTACGAGGATTATGTTCGACACGACGCAGCCCTCGTGACCAGCGTCGAACCGATCGCTGCCTGCGGAAATCCGGCCAAAGCCAAACGCCTGCTGGGTTGGGAAAACACAATACCATTCAACGAGATCATCGCCCGACTGATCGATTTCGAACTCAGGAAATCCGACTGAATCATGCCCAAACGCGCCCTCGTCACAGGAATCACCGGCCAGGATGGTTCCTACCTCGCCGAACTCCTTCTGGAGAAGGGCTACGAAGTTCATGGAATTGTCCGCAGATCGAGCACCACCACCCGCTCAAGAATCGATCATCTCAGGTCCTACGAACACGGAGACAATCAACGGCTCTTCCTCCACTATGGCGACCTCGCCGACAGCGTTCGACTGGTCAAGCTCCTCTACCAGCTCCAGCCCGACGAAATCTACAATCTGGCCGCACAGAGCCACGTCCGGGTCAGTTTCGACATCCCCGAATACACCGCCGATGTGACCGGGGTCGGCACCGGTCGTATCCTTGAGGCGATCATCGAATCGGGCATCGGCAAGAAGGTCCGTTTCTACCAGGCTTCGTCGTCCGAGATGTTCGGCAAGGTCCAGGAGGTACCGCAGAAGGAGACGACCCCATTCTGGCCGCGCTCCCCCTACGCCTGTGCCAAGGTCTTCTCCCATTGGCTGACCGTCAATTACCGCGAGTCCTACGGACTTTTCGCCTGCAGCGGGATCCTTTTCAACCACGAGTCCCCCCGCCGGGGGGAATCCTTCGTGACCCGCAAGATCACCCGCGGGGCGGCCCGGATCAAAACGGGACTTTCGAAGCGGCTCACCCTGGGCAACCTCGACTCCAAGCGCGACTGGGGCTATGCCAAGGAATACGTCGAGGGCATGTGGCGCATGCTGCAACAGGATAAACCCGACGACTTCGTGCTGGCCACCAATGAGACCCACACCATACGCGAGTTCCTCGATGTCGCCTTTGGCCGACTCGACCTGGATTGGAAGGATTATGTCGATTTTGACGAGCGTTTCCTGCGCCCCGCCGAAGTTGATCTGCTGATCGGCGACTACAGCAAGGCGAAAGAAAAACTCGGCTGGGAGCCCCAGACCCGGATGAAAGCCCTGGCCGAGTTGATGGTGGACGCCGATCTGGAGGCCGCTCAGAGCGAGGCAGCCAAACCGCGGTTTCCCGTTCGATAGACGACCATGGATCCGCGTCGACAGCCGCCCCTCCTCTCACTGCTCAATCCCGTCGCCCCGCTTCTCGCCCTCTGGCGCCACCGGGACCTGCTCTGGCAGTTCATCGTGCGCAACGTCGAGATCCGTCACAAGGGGAGCATGCTGGGCATCGTCTGGGCGGTTCTGAACCCGCTCCTGACGCTTGCCGTCTACGTTTTCGTCTTCGGATTCGTTTTCGGCGGCAGTTTCGGGGTGGTCGAAAGTGAGTCGAGATGGGACTACGGTCTCGGTATCTTCCTCGGACTGGCCCTCTTTCAACTCGTGGCGGAAGTGATGATGGTGGCGCCCAACATCATTACGACCCAACCCAATTTCGTCAAAAAGGTGGTCTTTCCCCTGGAGGTGCTGCCCGCCGCGGCCGTCGGGGCGGGCGCCTTTCACATGCTGGTCACCCTCGGGATGGTCGCCACCGGCGTCGTCATCGGCGGACACCCGTTGAATATCTACACCCTCCAGCTTCCTCTCGTCCTCTTGCCGATCCTCATCACCTGCCTCGGTCTGGCCTGGCTTCTCGCGAGCTTCGGCGTGTTTTTCCGCGACCTGGGACAGATCGTCGGCGCCCTCGCCAGCGCCCTAATGTTTGCCAGCGCAATCTTTTACCCGGCCATTCGGGTCCAGACCGAGGCTCCGCTCGCCTGGTCTTTCCTACGATTCAATCCGCTCCTGCACACGGTCGAGATGTCCCGCGAAGCCGTCCTCTGGTCGCAACCCATCTCCTGGTCGACCCTTGGGTGGCTCTATATCGGAGCGTTTTCCGTTTGCTCATTGGGCTTTGCGGTTTTCAAACGCCTCAAGCCCGCCTTTGCCGATGTCCTCTGAACGAAACCTGACAACGGACACCGCCATCGTGGCGCGAAACCTTTCGAAGGTCTATCGGATCTGGGAACGCCCGTCTTCCCGACTGGTCGCTCCGTCCCTTGAAGCGGCCGCCGGACTCCTGCCCCGGAAGTCCGGGCCTGCCGAATGGCTTCGCCGGCGAGCCCGCCACCACTACCGCGATTTTGTCGCGGTCAAGGATGTCAGTTTCGAGCTCAAGCGCGGCGAAGCCCTCGGCATCATCGGACGCAACGGATCCGGCAAGAGCACCCTGCTTCAAATGCTTGCGGGAACGCTACAACCGACGAGCGGCGATGTCGACGTGACGGGCCGGATCGCCGCGCTTCTCGAGCTGGGTTCGGGCTTCAACCCCGACTTCACCGGTCGCGAAAACGTCTTTCTCAATGCCGCGGTCCTCGGCATGAGCCGGGAGGAGACCGAAAACCGCTTCGACCAGATCGCGGCTTTCGCCGACATCGGCGACTTCATCGAACAACCGGTCAGCACGTATTCGAGCGGCATGATGGTTCGTCTCGCGTTCGCCGTTTCCATCAGCATCGACCCGGACATCCTGATTGTCGACGAAGCCCTCAGTGTGGGCGACGTGTTTTTTCAGCAGAAGTGCTTCAAGCGAATCCACCAGATTCTCGATAGAGGAACCACCCTGCTCTTTGTCGCACACGACATCGGCGCGGTCAGGAATCTTTGTTCAAGGGCCATTCTGCTGCGCAACGGTGCAGTCACGCATGAAGGTACCCCGGAAACCTGCTGGAGCCGCTATTTCTCCCTCGGTTCCGACCGGCGGATCAGCTTTCAGGGCCATCGCCGCGCAGCCAGTGACACGGGGCTCTCCGACGAATTGCGCACACCCACCTTGGAGAACAACCTTATCGGAACCCAGACCAGCCGGCATGGGGAACGGCGGATGGAATATACCGCCATCGCCATTCTCAATGAACAGAACCAGCCCTGCAAGAGCTTCGGCCTGGGCGAAACCGTCCGGATTTGCGCCCTCCTCAAGGCAAACCAACGGATCGACTACGTCGGCGCCGGCGTCCAGCTGGTCGATCGCATGAACAACCTGGTCTTTGCCGCCGGAAACCGGCAGCTGGGCATCCATCTTCCCCCGATCGACGCCGGTCGGGAAATCCTCATCTGCTTCCAGCTCGACCTGACCGTCAATCCCGCGGACTACACCCTGACGGTCGACTGCAGCGAGCCCACCGAGGAAGGACCCAATCACGGGGCGTTTCAGGATGTCGTTCAAGGTCTCGGTCCCGTTTCGGTTCACTTTGATGCCAACCAGATGTGGCCCTTCTACGGCATGGCCCAGTTGCCCCTCAAACTGACGTTTGAGAGCCTTTCCGAATCCAAACCCGAGCCCTCATCAACGGCTGCTGAGGACGCTCCGGAAGCCTCCCATGCGGCGAGCTGAATCAGCCAGGCCAGAGCCGGGATCGGTCCCGCGGATTCTGCTCTTGTCCAAAACCGATGCCCTTGGCGACCAGATCCTCGCCACGGGACTCGTCCGCCACCTGCTGGAAGCGGACCCGGATATCCGTATTGTCTGGATGGTCCGGACCGGAAACGAATCGCTGGCCTCGCTTCTCAGGGGTGCCGCGGTGGCGGTGGTCGATCCCGAACGCCCGCCCGCCGATCAGGCAAAGCGCGCCCTCAAGGCCCTCGTCAATCCGGGCGAACTCTGGGGGCGGGTCCTCTTCGTGGCGGTTCCGATCAACCCCTACAAGGCCCATCAGGAAGACCTGCCGCCCGTCCTGCGATGGTGGAGTCGCTTCACCCGACGACTGCGCCCCGAAACCGCAGTGGTCGGTTCAACCACCCGCAACTGGCTCGATCAGTTTCTGGTCGGTTCCAGCCGGGCGTCCCGACGGATCGGATTCGGCGCATCCAACGGTTCGCAGGAACTTGCGGACGACGTTTACGCGCTAATTCCCGGGCAACCGGTCGCGCTCAGCGATGAGATCCCTTTTGCGGACGAGCTTGATGAAGCCGGACGCCTTGGGCGATTGGCCGAAGCCGCCTCCGGGGTGAAGGGTCCTATCCGTCCGACCATCGCGCCGCCCGAGGTGAACCTGAGGCATTCCCGAAAAGACCTCAGCCGGTCGCTCGTGGTGGCCCCGGGGGTCGGCGATCCGAGGCGGCGGACCAACTCAGCAGCCCTGGCTCGCGGCATCGCCCAATTCCTCAAGTCGACCGATGAATTCGACCCGAAATGCCTGCTGGTCGAAGGCCCACTTGACCGAGCGATCGTTTCGGAACTGTCGCGATACCTGAGGAAGGAAGGCATTTCTCCAACCCGATTCCGATTCGATGCGGATGGGCTTCCCCGTCTGGCCAGCCTGCTCGGCCGGACCTCACTCTTCCTGACTCACGAGACTTTCTACGCCCAGTTGGCCGCTCTGCTGAAGACACCGAGCGTCGCCCTCTGGGGCCTCGGGCACTGGCGGCGCTTTTTCCCTCCGCTCGGCGACATGACCGTCGTCCATACCAGCATGCCCTGCAGCGGCTGTGAGTGGCATTGTGTGTTCGACCGATGGAAATGCATCACTGACCTCCGCCCGGAAGCGATCGCCCAAGGACTGGCCGCGCAACGGGCCGGCCGGAGGTCTCCAGGAATCCATTTTTTGGATACTCCGGCGCCGGTCCCCGCAGAAGAGGTTCGTTCCGCCCTCAAGGAAACCGGCCAGGCAGCCGCCCGTCTCAGAGATGAGAACAACCGGCAGCGTGAATGGCTCTGCCAATTGCGACAGCGGACAAAAGACCTTGAAGGATGGGCCCGGGCCGAGGCACGCGGACGGGAAAAGCTTCAGGCCCTCAATGAGGAGATCGATGCGCGGCTCACGAGCCACCGTGGCTGGGCCGAGGAAGAAGCCCGCCTCCGGAGCGAAGCGCAGACCCTGCTCAAGTCCGCCGAGAAGCAGCGTGACGAGATCCGCGGGTGGGCTGAGGAAGAAAAGCGCCTGCGGGAAGAAGCTTCGAGGCTCCTCGCGGACGCCGAAAGGCAACGCGACGACCTCGCGGCGGCCATTCGGGAGGAGCAACGACTGCGAGCCGAAGCCGCGCGACTGGTCAGGGAAACCGAGGAACAGCGCGAAGCAGCCCGCAGTTGGGCCGAGGCGGAGCAACTGCGCCGTAAGGCTGCCGAAGCCTTGCTGCGGGAAACCGAGGTGCAACGCGACAGTCATATGAAGTGGGCCCGCGAAGAGCAGCGACTGCGGGAAGCGGCTGAATCTCTGCTTGCCGAAACAGAGAGTCAGCTCGACGCGCATCTTCGATGGGCCGCTGAAGAGAAAACAAGGCGGGAGGCCGCCGAGAATCTGCTGAGGGAAACCGAGGCGCAGCGCGACAGCCACCTCAAGTGGGCTCTGGAGGAACAGCGGATACGGGAAAAGACCCTTTCCCTTTTGAGCGAAACGGAGAAGCAGCGGGATGCCCACCTTCAATGGGCTGGCGATGAGAAGTCACGGCGCGAGGCCGCCGAGGCGCTGCTCAGGGAAACGGAGGCGCAACGAGACAGCCAGCTCAAGTGGGCCCGGGAAGAGGAGCGCTTGCGGAAGACGGCCGAAGCTCTTCGCAAGGAAACGGAGAAACAGCGGGACGATGCCTTTGCCTGGGCAAGAGAAGAAGAACTGCAGCGCAAGACCCTTGGAAAGGCGTTGACCGATGCCGAAGAACAGCGGACCAAGGCAACGGCCTGGGCGGAGGAAGAACGAGCACTTCGGGTCGAGGCCGACCGACTTCGTGAAGACGCCGAGCGCCAGCGCGACGCTGCCGTTGCCTGGGCGCAAGAAGAACGGGCGCTTCGGGTCGAGGCCACCCGACTTCGTGAAGATGCCGAACGCCATCGCGATGCTGCCGTTGCCTGGGCGGAGAAAGAGCGGGCGCTTCGGGTCGAGGCCACCCGACTTCGTGAAGATGCCGAGCGCCAGCGCGACGCTGCCGTTGCCTGGGCGCAAGAAGAACAAGCCGTCCGCGGGAATCTCGAAAAGGTCCTCGGTGATGCCGAAAAGCAGAGGGATGACCGCACCGCCTGGGCGGAGGAGGAAAAGGCCTGGCGCCTCCGGCTTCAGGAGGAACTCAAGCAATGTCAGACAAGGATCCAGCACCTCGAGATCTCGCTTCGAACAAAAGAACAGCATGTCCGTGAGGAGAAGAGTTCAAGGGATGAACTCGCCAGGCGACTCGCGATGGTATCCGGTCAGCTTGAAGCTATGACTGCCCGCTTCAATCGCTACGATCAAATCGCCGCCTGCCGGGCCATCCTTGGAATCCTCGACCGCTTTCGCAGTGATCCTGAGAAGAACGAAACAACGAAATGAAAATCTCGATCGTCACGCCCTGCCACGACCGATTTGAGTACCTTGAGTCGACCCTGAGCAGTGTCTTGAACCAGGCCGGGGACTTTGAGATCCAATACATCGTCCAGAACGCCGGGAGTTCGCCGAGGGTTCGCGAAATCCTGGATCGATGGGCCGATTCCATCGATTCAGGCAGTTTCCAACCGTCATGTCGCGGTATCGACTTCCGCGTCTTCCACGAACCGGACTCCGGAATGTATGAAGGCCTCAACCGGGGTTTTGCTCGAACCGACGGGGAGGCCATGGCCTGGATCAATACCGATGACCTTTACCATCCCGGCGCTTTTCAGACCGTCACGGAGGTACTCCACCGGCACGAATCGGTCTATTGGCTGACCGGGATTCCCAATTCATTCAACCGCCGGGGGAGCCGCACCGGCCACGACACCTTTCCCCGAGCCTATTCGCGGGAATTCATCCGCCGGGGTCTCTACCGGTTCGAGAATCTCGATGCCGGCTTCAACTGGATCGCCCAGGATTGCTGCTTCTGGCGGTCGGTTCTCTGGAAGAACGCCGGAGGCGGTCTCGACGAGTCAATGCGCTATGCCGCAGACTTTCGTCTCTGGCAGGTGTTCGCCGAACACGCCGATCTGGTGAAGGTCAATTCCTTCCTTGGCGGCTACCGTTTCCACGGCGACCAGGTGACCGCCAATCCTGAAACCTATGCCTCGGAGCTCCCGCCGCTTCAACGTCCACCACCCGGCTGGCAATCCCTTCACAAATGGCTCACCCTGCATCCCGATGACAGCCGCTTGTTCTTCAATCCGGAGCAGGGAAAGCCCTGGATTGAAGGTTTCGGCCTCGACTGGGATTGGCTCGTCGGGCGGACCGCCTCCTTCAACTTCGGAACCGACTGTTGGGACCTCACCCTGCTTCCCATCATCTGACTTCAATGGAGGGACCCTCGCTGCCCTGGCGCATTGCCGCCTGTTCCTTTGACCTTTTCGACACCCTTCTCGGTCGAACCCTCGTCCGACCGGTCGATCTCTTCCTTGAAGTGGAACGACGCCTCAGGGCGGCCGCCCTGCCCTGCCGGGATTTCGCGGGGGAGCGCGAGGCGGTCGAGTTCGAGCTGAGACAGAGGGGAGGCTTCCAGCGCGAGGTCTCTCTTGAGCAGATTCACGATGCACTCGCGGGGAAACGGGGACAACCCGAGTCCTGGAAGAGGCAGGCCATGGCCATGGAACTGGAAGCCGAACGGGAAACTCTTTTTGCGGTACCGGCGGGTCTGGCCCAGCTTCATCGCGCGCGGCGAAGGGGAAAGCGGATTCTGTTCGTTTCCGACACCTACTTTCCGAAGTCGTTTCTCGAGCCCATCCTGGTTGATCTTGGAATTCTGACCGACGGCGATCGCCTCCATCTTTCCGTTGAAAGCGGCCGGATGAAATCCACGGGGGAACTCTTCGCCCACGTGGCCCACTCGGAGCATCTCGAGCCGTCCCGCATCTTCCACATCGGCGACAACGAAGAAAGCGATGTCCATCAGGCCAGAGCCGCGGGGTGGAAAGCCTCTCTTTTTCGGCCGACCGAACCTGTGCGTTACGAAGTCCCGGGTCCCGGTATAGATGACCCTGACGACCGCCTTTCCCTGTCTCTGCTCCGCGGCACCCAGCGGCGTCTTCGCCTTGAGAGTCCGGCCGCCGACCGGAGGACCCGCATCATTCGCGAAACCACCCTGGGTGTTTCCGGTCCCCTTGCGGTGTCCTATGCCGCCTGGTGTCTTCGGGAAGCCCATCGACGCGGAATCAACCGCCTGTATTTCTTTTCCCGTGACGGCGAAATCCTCGTCCGGATCGCCCGCCTGATCAACGATCGACTGAAACTGCCCGTCGCCCTGCACTACCTTTATGTATCGCGCCAGGCCCTCCTGCTTCCGTCCCTGAGGGAGCCCCTCGACGATGAGCTCGACTGGATCATGGCGCCGACAGCCATCCTCACTCCGAGGATCGTCCTGAAACGCGTCGAGATCCGGCCGGAGGAATTGACCGACCTGCTGGATGCCGCCGGATTCGGACCGACCGACTGGGACCGACAACTCAGCCTTGAACGTCGCCAGGAGTTCCGGTCCTTTCTGCTGAGGCCGGAGATTGCCAAGCGGATCACCGAACAGGCGCAGGTTTCCCGCGAATCAGCCGTCGTCTATCTGGAGCAGAGCGGACTGCTGGCGGACGACCCCCGCTTTGCGGTGGTCGATATCGGGTGGCGGGGAACCCTCCAGTGGTGTCTGAGCAGGCTTCTCAGTTCAACCGGCCGGAAGACCCCGCTGACCGGTTTCTATTTCGGTCTTCGCGGGACCAAAAAATACAAACCGGAGGACATTCTCGTCCCTTGTTTCTCAGATGCCTTTGATCCCACTGTGGTCGATGCACTCGACTCCATCGTCCCGCTTCTGGAGCTCTTCCTCGCCGCCACCCATGGTGGAGTGTCCGGCTATCGGCTCAGCTCCAAAGGAGTCGAACCGACCTTCCGAACCGAGGACAACGAACGTGGTCTCGAATGGGGCGTGGGGATCCAACAGCAGGCCATGCTCGATCTGACCCGGACCCTCTGCGAAAAGACCCCGTTTTCGTTCGACCCGGAGCCGCTGATCCGCGACACGCTGTTGAAGCTGGAACTCTTTGCCCGATGCCCTTCGCTCGATGAAGCCCGCGTCTATGGCAGCTTCCTCGATGCCGAAGATCAGAACGAATCCGTCTTCACACCATTGGCTCGAGCCTATACTCTCCGTGAACTGCAGCGGGTCCGAACCGAGGGATTCCGTCATCATCACAACGAGTGGCAGCACGGCGCCATCGCCCTTACCCCCAAACGGCATCGGCGGCGCGTCGGGATCGTGAACTCAATGGAGGAAAAGCACCCTGTTTGCGGTCCCGGAGTACGCCCGCTGGCGGGATTCGGACCGGTTGAGGGCCCAACCCCGCAGTTTCACCTCCCGCGATTCTTCTGGGCCTATGGTCCGGAGTGCCTTCTCGAAATCGAAACCCCGGACCACGGCCCCCACCGCCTGACCCTCGAGATCAAGAACTACCATGGCAATCAGGTGCTCGAATTCCTGGTCGCCGACAGGACCATCGATTCGATCGAGGTGCCCCAGAATTTCGGCGAACAACCGATCGAACCCTTTCAGGCAGAAGTGAGCTTGCCCTTCCCGCCCGGGAAGCATCGACTGGCGATTCGCTCGAGGTGCTGGGCTACGGATGACCGACCGCTCGCCGTGATTTTCAGTCGCATTGAGTGCATCCCGAGAGATCCTTCACCTTGAGAGTCCTCCACATCAATTACCACAGCAGCAGCGGCGGAGCCACCCGCTCGATGCTCCGGCTGCACCGCGGGCTGGTCGCCTGCGGAACCCAGAGCCGGTTGTTGGTGCGGGAAGGCGATGCCACCGACGAGGTCACCGATCGCTTCGAGGCGGAAATCCCGGAAACTTCCCGCCTGAACGAGCAGCTCTTCGGCTACTTCCTCCAGCACAAAGGAGCGGATGTCCACCGAACGGAGGCCTGCACCTCGATCTTTACTGTTCCGTTTCCCGGATTCGATCTGGTCGCACACCCCAAGGTTCAGGAGGCCGACGTGATCAACCTGCATTGGCCTTCCTACCTGCTCTCACCGGTCACTCTCGGCCGGTTGATGGACCTGGGGAAGCCCGTCTTCTGGACGATCCATGACCAATGGGCATTCACCGGCGGCTGCCACTATTCGGCAGGTTGTGAAGGCTACACCCGCGACTGCCGGGATTGTCCTCAACTGGCCGGCGAGCTTTCCCGGCTGCCCGCCGCCATCCACCGGGAACGACGACGTCAACTCAGGAATCGCACACTCCACGTGGTCGGCCCCAGCCGCTGGATCGTCGATTGCGCCCGCCGCAGCACCCTGCTCCGCGACCAACCCGTTCACCATGTCCCCTACGGGATCGAGACGGATATCTTCCGCCCTGCCGATCAGGGCGAGGCCAGGGCGGCCCTGGGCCTGCCGTCCGACGGATTCATTCTGCTTTTCGGCGCCGATCATCTGGCGGAGAAGCGCAAGGGATGGCATCATCTTCACGCGGCGCTGGATCGTGTATCCAGAAAACTGGGCGACTCGGTTCCCCTCCATCTGGCCTACTTCGGCAACACTCCGGACGACCTGGCCGAGATTCCCGTCACGAAGCACGAACTGGGCTATATCCGCGACGACGAGAAACTCCGTCTGGCCTACAGCGCAGCCGACCTCTTTCTGCTCCCCTCCCTCGAAGACAATCAACCCAACACGGTGATGGAGGCGATGGCCTGCGGGACGCCCGTGGCCGGCTTTGCCGTCGGCGCCCTTCCCGACATGATCACCGATTCGGAGAACGGATACCTGGCCAGGGTTGGTGATCCGGAAGCCTTGAGTGAGTCCATCATGCGATGTGCCCGCTCACCAGAATCCCGCCGGTCAATCCGCACCGCCGCCCGCCGATCGATCGAAACCCACTACCCGCTCGAAACCCAGGCCAGGAACTACCTCGGGCTCTATGCAGCCGCAGTTGCCCGTGCAAAGCCGGCCCGGATGACCGTGAGAAAGGCGGAGTCGACCTGTGCGATGTCCGGAGATTCCGGCGGGATGCTGGACGACATTGACGCCCTGCGTCCGCTCGGCCAGTTGCTCAAGGCTGAAGTCCCCGGCGCCGCCCCGTTCGACCCCGGCTGGTCATTCGGTCGCCGGAAGGAGAAACGCCGGGTTCAGCACTACACCGATGCCTGGCTGACATCACTCCCCCGGCAGCGCCGCTACTACCTGACGGATGCACACGGCATCTATTCCCACGCCGAGATTTCCCTCGGCAACGGATTCCGCGTTCCCGAGGGCCCCTATCCCGAGATGAACCTGCCGTGGCCACTCGTCTGGGCCCGATTCCCCGAGGCGACCTTTCGATTCATACGGCCAATTGCCGTGAATTCCCGTCTGCGGATGGTCCTGCAGACGCCCGTCGATGGATTGGATCTCGAAATCGACGGCCCCAAAGGTCTCCTCTGGCACGATTCCCTCCGCGCGAACCTCAGCAATCCAAGCCTTGAACAACCGGACCTGAGAATAGACCTTCCCCCGATGGAAAGCCAATCTGCGCTGACGTTGCGGTTCAGGTCAATCCAGAGTCCTGAACCATCCGGTGACCTGGCTGCAGCAATCTTCTCACTAAGGATCGAATCAATCTGAATTGTCGCCCGATCCAAGACCCCGCCCGGATGACGGAGTCACGACAGCACCAAGAAATGTCTATCAATTCCTCTTCCCTGAGAGCGAATTTCACTCTGATTGGAACACGGTTCCTGCCGAACGCCGCGCATTGGAGACTGTCCTCCAGAGGCTGAAGCCGAAGGCAGCCATCGAGATCGGGATATCTCGCGGCGGAAGCCTCCAGACAATCGCCGGATATTCAGAATGCGTTGTCTCAATCGACATTGACCCGACTCTAGAGAAAACTCCGGCTCCGAAATTCCGGGACGTGAGATGCGTCACCGGCGACTTCTAAAAGCTCCTTCCAGAGGTCACCGCTGACCGGAAAGCCAATGCGATCGACCTGCTGTCCCGTCAAAAAGAGGGATGTTAGTCCGGACTACGCTCAAGGGACGGTTCAACACACCTCAGCATGTTCATGTGGGTTTCCTTCCAGGTCCCATTCCGTCGCCGGACGGTAAGTCTGCCTTGGACCGTCACGGACGCTGAATCGGAAACCTCCGTAGGCCGTGGTAATCCGTCCCGACTTGATTATTTGTCCGTCTGTTCTTCCTGGCCTTTCGGATCCGCAAACTCGACCCAGCCCAGGCCGATCCCCAAACGTCGGCCGTCGGAAGACAACCCGGCTTCCTTAGGCGAAAGGTTTGCATAGGGAAGTCTGAATTCGATGGCCATCAAACCATCCTTGCTTGATCCAGTTGGAATTCGAACCTCCTTGATCTCATCCGACTCCGAACCCTTTTCATAGAGCCAATCTGCGACCTGAAGTGTCCCATTGACCCAAACCTCGATCTTTTGGTTCGTTCCCCAGACCATCTTCAGATTAACCCGAAACACCAGCTCACCGGGAGGTTCGGAGAATCGGACGGTAAATCCCGCGACATTGCGATCGGACCAGGCAAAATCCGGACCCGGGATCGAAAATCCAAATGGTGCATACTGCGCATAGTTACCACCGAGAACAAAATCGATCCGTTCACCCAATCGATAGGATGCTGTGGGCAGGTCTCCATCTGTGACGATTCCGTCAAATCGTTCCCATGATTGATCCAGCCAACTGTGACCGCTAACGCGATACTGGGTGAATCCTTCAAAGAAATTGTCGGAATTCGTGTTATAGCCCTGATAGAAATAAAAAAAGCGTTCCCTTGCCGGGTCGACATCATCATTCAGGAAATCTACTCCAGGAAAACGATTGTCCAGCCCGAGACTTCCGGCGATTGAGGCCGAATAATCGCCAATAGTCACGGGCCGGTCATCAATTCGCAAGGGACCACGCGAATCAATCTTCTTCACCAAAACCGCAGCGAGTGCGGATGACTTTACCAGTCGTTCGACCGTGGTATCCTCGATGAGGTCCTTGGCAACTCCACCCGCCAGAGGATTGGCTGCATATTGGTGAAATCCGGCCCCGTGGTCTCCGGTTACGACAATCAGAGTATTATCATAGACTCCGATCTCCTTCATTTTCCGGAAGATCCGATGGAGCATTTCCATTCCTGCCCGCGTGTACGTGACAAGATTTTCCCTGCTATGCGGCAACTCCACATAATCGAGTTTCTCGTTCAGCCGGATCGGCGGGTGCGCACCCCAGAAGTGGATGTATTTGAAAACGGGCTTACCGTCATCAACCGATGCCTGCCTCTCCAATGCACGAGTGAATTTCAGATCGTAAAGATTCTCCACCGCCGGCATGTCGTCCAGTTCGTGATCCGCCCCCAGATTGATGAAGAACCATCGCTGGTTGTTGTAGACCCGCTTTTTCAGGAAATGGGGGACGACACGAAACGCTGTGAGATCGGCCAGGGAAAGAAGCTCCCGGGATAGATCGACACCGGATGCATTTCGAAGGTAGTCGATCTGAATGTCGGAATTCGCATTGTCGGCAATGAACAGATTCCGTGTCCCGATCAGGTGTGTTCGAAAGCCCCGGTCTTTGAGGAACCTCGGCAGATTGTCTTCAGATTTCGAAAGATTCTCGGCAAAGGTATAGGCATTGATCCTATTCCGGTAGTATTCCCCGGAGAGGATCAACGGCACATTTGCTTTAGTGGTCGGGTACCCGGACAGCGAATTCCTGTAAAAGACAAACCCATCAAATACCTGCTGGTCCGAAGGAAATTCGTCAAACACCTGCTGAACGACGTCGGACTCGAGCGTATCCAGCAGAATGATCAGGACATTCTGCTTTTTGGAAAAAGTGAAAAGATCCTCCGGTGATCCTTCTCGTTCCGAGCGGGACAGGGCCCCGGGAGTCGCGAAAAGCAGCGAAACCAAGTTGACAGCCTGAACGCCGAGCGCAATGACGGCAATCCAGTTGAGAATACGGCGGAATCGACGACCAAACTTGAGACAGATCAGCAGCAGGGAAATCCAGATCAGCCCATCGATGATGCCCCGGTAACGGTAGGACGACCAAGCGATGTCGCGACCGTCAAACGTACCATAATCCCAGAGTATCCAATTGCCCTGAAGGTAGAGAAGGAAACCAACCGCGAATACAAGCGACCCCAAGATCTCTCCCAAAAGCGAGGGCACCACCAGCAGAAGGATCGAGAGAAGCAGCAGGGATGCCAATGCAAGCAATGCCAGAGGTCCCAGGATGTCCAGAAACGTGAACGGGAATTCACGGGTGTTCGTGAGTTGAATCTGCGCAGGGATAAACAAGCACGCAGTCAGGGATATCAGTGCCGCTGAAGCGACGGAGGTTTTCAATCGTTCTTTGGCAAACATGAGAAAAGGCGGAGCCCTGTTCCCCATGGATGGTTCCGATCAGTTGAACCTCAAGCCAAATAAACGGGGGACCGCTTGCCTCACGGGATTTCCAGAGTCGTTAGTCGAATTCCCAGGCAAACCCACTGCTTGTTTTGTTCTGGACAGCCCTATCCGGAGTACTACGGTCAGGTGACACCGTAACCACCCCGTAACAACCGCGCCAATGAACATCGTCCTCGCCTATCTCGATCCGGGCACCGGAAGCATCATCCTCCAGTCGATCGTGGCCGGCTTTTTCGGAGCCCTGGTCGCAATCAAGATATTCTGGCACAAGATCACCGGCTTTTTCCGCAAGGATGAGGTTGAGACCTCGGTCGAGTCGACCAAGTCGGAACCTCCCCAGGATCCTTCCTGAGCCGGCCCGGCTCGCCAGTTCCCCGTCAGGTCCGGAAGCAGATGTCTTCGACCCAAGTGACAACGCAACCCTCCGGAATTCAGCCACTTGCAAGCTCCTTCAGGGATCGTTCGGGTTTCATTTTCAAGCGTGACGGCGTCCTCTTCCGCCGGATCCATTCGTCCTATCTGCCCGAATTCCGAGCGCTGACCGGTTCGGGATTCTTCAGGAAGCTCTGGGACCGGGGCCTTCTCATACCCCACCAGGAGGTCGAGAACCCATCGGCCGGCGGCGACGAGATCACGATCCGTCCCGATCAGCTCGCCTTCGTTTCCTACCCCTACGAATGGAGCTTCGGCCAATTCAAGGATGCCGCCCTGGCCACCCTCGAGATCCAGAAACTCGCCATCGAAAACGGATTCACCCTGAAGGACGCCAGCGCCTACAATATCCAATTCGTCGACGGTCGCCCGGTTCTCATCGATACACTCTCATTTGAGACCTACAAGGAAGGCAGTCCCTGGATTGCCTATCGCCAGTTCTGCCAGCATTTCCTCGCCCCACTCGCCCTGATGGCGCTGAAGGATGTCCGCCTCTCCAAACTGACCCGGATATTTATCGACGGGATCCCGCTCGACCTCGCCTCCCGGCTCCTGCCCCGACGCAGCAAATTCCGCCCCGGCCTTCTCTTCCATCTCCACCTTCACGCGAAATCCCAGGGCAAATACACCAACAAGAATCAGGACGTCAAAGACCGCCGCATCTCCAGGAATGGTCTTCTCGGGATTATCGGGAACCTGGAAGCCAACGTCCGAAAACTGCAGTGGTTGCCCGCGAATACGGAATGGGGCGACTATTACGCCATCACCAATTACACCGACGCTTCCTTCCGCGCCAAGGAGGACCTGGTCACGGCGGCGATCGAGAGGGTCAAGCCCCGCTCGGTCTGGGATCTCGGAGCCAATAACGGCCACTTCAGCCGGTTGGCCAGCAGGAAGGGAATCAATACCGTAGCCTGGGACATCGATCCGACGGCGGTTGAGTTGAACTACCGCGACATCCGCCGGCAAAAGGAGACCCATCTCTATCCGGCCATCATCGATTTGAGCAACCCGTCTCCGGGTCTGGGTTGGGCCAACGCTGAGCGAGACTCCTTTTTCAGCCGCCACGGGAAACCCGATCTGATCCTCTCTCTGGCGCTGATTCACCACATTGCCATCGGCAACAATGTTCCTTTGGCCAGTGTCGCTTCCGCCTATGCCGATCTCGCACCCAACGCCGTGGTCGAGTTTGTCCCCAAGAGCGACTCCAAGGTGAAGGAGCTCCTGCTGAATCGGGAGGATATCTTCGATGATTACACGGTGGACGGGTTTGAGTCTGCCTTTGGCGCGCATTTCGAAGTTGTGGACAAACAGCCCATTCCGGGTTCGGAGCGGACGCTCTATCTGCTTCAGCGCAAAAGCTGAAGACACCGCAGCCGGAGTCCCGGGTCTCCACAATCGATCGGCCACTGCATTGCATTGACCGCATTCCCAATGTCGGGCAAAACCAGCCCGGACCCGATTCGAATCAAGCCCCCTCGCTTTCTCTCCCTCCCATGAAATTGATCGTCCAGATTCCCTGCTTCGATGAAGAGGAGAACATCGGGGAGACGATCCGTGCCATACCGGGGAAGATCGCGGGAATCGAAGTGATCGAGATCATGGTGGTCGACGACGGCAGCCGCGACGCCACCTCCACGGCGGCCCGGGAAGCGGGAGCTGATCACGTTGTCCGCCTCCCCCGCAACCAGGGCCTGGCCCGGGCTTTTTCCGCCGGGATTGAGCATGCCCTGCGACTGGGGGCCGACATCATCGTCAACACCGATGCCGACAACCAATACTGTGCGGATGACATCCCGGCCCTGATCGAGCCCATCCTGAAGGGTGAAGCGGACATCGTGATCGGCGAACGACCAATCGACTCGATCCAGCATTTCAGCCCGGCCAAAAAGATTCTTCAACGAATTGGCAGCGCCACCGTCCGGTTCTTCAGTCGGACCGAGGTCAGGGACGCGCCGAGTGGCTTCAGGGCGTTTTCCCGAAGGGCCGCCGCGCGCCTGAACGTATTCAACGAATACACCTATACGCTCGAGACCATCATCCAGGCCGGACAGAAGCACATGGCCATCGCCTCCGTCCCGATCCGGGTGAACCAGCCGACCCGCAAGTCCCGGCTGGTTCGGAGCATCCCGGACTATATCCGCCGCTCCATCGCCACGATTCTGCGGGTCTTCATTGTCTACCGACCGTTGCGATTCTTCGCCACTGCCGCGGTCATCACCTTTCTTCCCGGTTTCGTCCTCGGCCTTAGATTCGTCTACTATTTTGCCATCGGCGACGGTGGCGGACGGATCCAGTCCCTGATTCTCGCCTCAATGCTCATGGGAATGGGCTCCCTCCTGCTGGTCATCGGGATTGTGACCGACCTGATTGCGGTCAACCGGCAATTGCTCGAGCGGATGCACACCCGCCTCTACGAGATCGAGGAAAAGATCAGCGGTCAGAACAGGCGCGACTGAACCGGTGTTTCCGCGGTGGAGGATTACGGGCGCGACTCTCAGCCTGCCGCCGCCTTCCGCAAGGCCTGGGCAAATCCCCTGGCCTCACAATCGAAATCGAATCGACCCAGGTTCTGTCGGCCGGCCTGAATCAGCCGTCGGCGAAGGCCCTCATCGCGCGCCATTTCAGACAATGCGTCTGCGATTTCACCGACCTGCTTCGGATCAAAGTAGCGGGCGCCCGTGCCCGCCACCTCGGGCAACGAACCGACGTTTGAACACGCCAAGGGAATCCCCGCCTGCTGAGCTTCCAGAATCGGAATGCCAAAGCCTTCGTTCAGGGAGGGAAAGATCATTCCGTGGGCCGCACGGAGCGTCGCCCGATAATCCGCTTGATCGAGATGGCCTGCTCGAATGACCGAGCCGCCCCCAAGACCAAGGCGATCGATGATCAGACCAAGCGGATCAGCCGATTCGGTTCCCGCGCCTGTCAGCACCAGTTTCCAGTCACCGTTCCCATCGGGAGCGCCGTCCAGAAACCGGCAAAAGGCCTCCAGTAACCTCCGGTGATTCTTGTGCGGCCATGGATTGGCGGGATAGATGAAAAACAGGCCATCAGCCGCTGACCGCCCTGAATTTCCCCGGTCGGATGAATGGACCTGCTGCAGGGGCAGGTAGGTCCGGAAAATCCTCCTTTCACCCAGACCATAGGCCTCTGAAAGCCGTCTTCCCACATCGTCGGAAATCACTTGGATGGCCACGGCCCGGGCACAGGCATCGGCAAAGAACCGCTCCCGGTGATCCACCTCTTCCGGCGGAAGCGCCTCCGGGACCTCGCGGTGCAGCAGATCGATGAGCAGACTCACAAAAGGGACCTTCCCACCACCGAGACGATCGGGCCCGAACGGATTGTAGAGCAGGTCCACTCCGGAGGTGACCAGTCGCTCGGTGTCGACCGGATCAGGGCCCGATCCCGGTTCCGGATCCGCCGCAGATTGATGACTGCACCAGATCTGATCCGTCGGCCGGGCCAGACTCGAGACTTCGCCATGCGTAGCCTCGTTTGCGATGAACACCAGCTCGACCCTGTCACCTTCCGTTCGGATCATCCACTGCAGGAAGGCAAAGACGGCCGGCTTGACTCCGCCATTTTCGCCCCCGGGAAGAAGCCGGACCAGGTCAACCGCGATCCTGATCTTCCGCTTCGAACGGAAAGGGAGGCGCCATGCGCACATAGCGTGTTTCAGGTGGATGCCGACCGGATCCGGGCCACCAGGGCCGAAGTCGAGATCGAGTTGCGCCTTGTGATCAAATGGCCCGCCGTCCCGTGGCGCTGCATGGTCGGCCACTCCGCCCAAGTCTCCGGAGGGCCGTAATCCGGACCGTTGACATGCACATCAGGACGAACCGTCTCCAGGAGTGAGCGCATTGGCTCCTCGGAGTAACTGCCCGGCATGATCACGACATAATCCACACAGGCCAGTGCCGCCAACATGGCCGACCGCGCGCCCTCCGGCAGGAGCGGGCGTCCCGGACCCTTCGCTGCCGAAACGGCCGAATCGGAGTTCAAACCGACAAAGAGAATGTCGCCCTGCGCCCTCGCCTCCTCCAACTGGTCCAGATGCCCGACATGCAGAAGGTCAAAGGATCCGTTCGTGGTGACCAGCCGTTTACCCTCCGCCCGCAACCGCCCGGCCACCGCTTGCGCGGCATCGGGTTCCAGGACTTTCTCAGTCCGCCAATTTGTCGCGTCAAGTTTCATGGTGCCGGGCACAGGTCACGGGCGAATTGAAAAAGTGAATCCACCACCGTGTCGGGTTTCATGCCCAATGTATCCAAGCCCCAGTAACGACTCCGGATCAAGGCTGTTCGCACCCCGATCGCGCGGCCAAAGCCGATATCCGACTCCTTGTCGCCGACCATCCACGAGTCGGCCAGGTCAATCAGCCCAATCTTCGCGCGGATCGGACCAAACAGGCCTGTCCGCGGTTTTCGGCAATCGCAGCCCGCATCGCGGCGATGAGGACAGTGGGCGACGGCGTCCAGGTTGACCCCGAAGCGCTCCAGG
Source organism: Opitutaceae bacterium (assembly GCA_041395105.1). Lineage (NCBI taxonomy): Bacteria > Pseudomonadati > Verrucomicrobiota > Opitutia > Opitutales > Opitutaceae > Opitutaceae bacterium. The sequence goes on from JAWLBB010000002.1 coordinate 184,325, forward strand.
TCGCGCCGCATCTGCCCGTGAATCCCACGCAAGGACTCCTCCGCGAGCCGGCCGTCGCCGATCGCCGACTGGTTCGTCACCACCGCCAGGGCAAAACCGGCATCCTGCAGCAGACGCAGGGCCTCACCCGCCCCATCAAGAAGACGCCAATCCGCCAACGAGTGGACCGCACCCGTATCCACGTTGATCGTGCCATCCCGATCCAGGAAGATGACCTTACGGTTCGACACCTCGGCTTGAATCTTCGGTTCGACCGAGGAGTTCGATCAGTTCCTGCCGGGGCGGCGCAGTCGCGCCGATCTTGGAGGCGACGATCGCGCCGGCAGCATTGGCCAACTCGGCCGCTTCCTCATCCGTCGCCCCGCAGAGTCTGGCCATGAGCAGGACCACGGCCGCGGTATCCCCGCAACCCGAAGTATCCGCCACCTCGATTCGATGGGCCTGGGGTACGTGGCGACCGGGCGTCTGACGGCTCCAGACAAAAACCCCGTTTTCGCTCAACGTCAGGTAGACATCCGTGCCAAATCGCTGGTGGAGCCCGGAGGCAAGTTCCGGCCAGGGCGACCGTGCCTGCATCCGATTCAATCCCAGGTATTCATGGGCCTCCTGGAGATTGGGTGAGATCGCGGTCACTCCATGGAAGAATTCGATATTCAGGGGCTTCACGTCGGCCATCACAAGCAGGCCGTGTTTCTTCATCGCCCCCATGACCGCCGCAGCCACCTTTTCAGTGACGACACCCTTGGCATAGTCCGACACCAGAATGGCATCCACCTCCGCCGCCTCGCGTTCGATCGCTTCCACCACCTGGCCTTCAACCTGCCCCCCAATCGGCCTGGTCTCCTCGCTGTCAACCCGGAGCATCTGCTGGCTGCGGATCAGGTAGCGCCGTTTCTCGGTTGTCCGGCGGGCGGCATCCTCGATCAGGATCGAACGAAAACCCTCGCGACCGACAGCGGCTTTCAGGTCAGACGCGACCGGACCCGCGCCAGTGACCCCGATCAGGGTGACCGTGGCCCCCAGGACCGCCGCATTCTTCGCCGTGTTTCCCGCACCCCCTGCAGCCGCCTGCTCGGATTCCGCGAGAAGAATGGGAACCGGCGCCTCCGGATTCAGCCGATCCACCCGCCCAAGCACAAACCGGTCAAGCATGACATCACCGACCACCAGAATCCGTTTGCCTGCAAAGGCGCGTAGGATCTCAATCAATCGGTCATTGGAATTGGGCGCCATGTGGAGATGTGATTGTCGCGACGCGGGCGATCTTATCTGCTTTCCCGAGACCAAACCGAGAAAAAAAACAGCGTCCTGCCTTTACCACCAGAAAGTCACGCATGGATCCCCTGATTTCCATCATCACACCGTCATTCCAGCAGGCCCGATTTCTGAGAGCCTGCATCGACAGTGTCCTCAGCCAGGATTATCCCGAGGTGGAGTACATCATCAACGATGGAGGCTCGGATGACGGAAGTGTCGAGATACTCAAGAGCTACGGCGACCGGATCACGTGGACATCCGGACCCGATGGCGGTCAGGCGGCCGCCATCAACACCGGTTTGAAAAGGTCTCGGGGTGCGATTCTCGGCTACCTGAACAGCGATGACGTGCTCGTCCCCGGCGCCTGCCGGGCCATTGCCGAAGCCTTCGCACACCACCCGCAGGCCGATGTCATCTACGGAAAGGCAGAGATGATCGGCGAAGACGGACAGGTCCTGGGCCTCTATCGAACCCAACCGACGGTCACCGAGGAACTCCGCGCGGATTGCACCATCTGCCAGCCGGCGGCATTCTGGCGCCGGGAGATCCAGGACAAAGTCGGCCTCCTCGACGAATCCCTCCAGACCGCTCTCGACTACGATTTCTGGATCCGGATTCACCAATCGGGCGGACAGTTTCGATTTCTGGACAAGGTTCTCGCCCAATCCCGGGATTACCCGGGGACGAAGACGAGACGGGATCGGGATCTCGTCTTTCAGGAGATCTTCTCCATATCCCGTCGTCACCTCGGAGAGATCAATTCCCGATGGATCGAATCCTACCTGCACTACCTGAAATTCGAGACCCGATCCCCGCTGCGGTGGCTGATTCCCCGCACCGCACCCCGCAGACAACCGCTGGTCAGGTTGATCCGGGCATTTTCACGCCGCTGCCGATAGGGTTGACGCGAAAACCAGGCGTGCATCCAATCCTTCAATCACCTTGACGACTCATCCCGGCAAACTCGAACGCTATACTCACCTGATCCGGCGGCACTGGCAACGTTGGTTCATTCCGGTCGGGCTTCTGCTGGTCATACTTGGCGGCAAGTTCATCCTCATTCAGAGTCATGGATCCGATGTGCCGCATTGGGACCAATGGGATGTCGAGGGCGAACTGCTCATCAAACCATGGGTCGAGGGCGATTTGAGTTTCGGCTCACTGTTCGCGCCCCACAACGAACACCGTCCCTTCTTCACCCGGGCCTGGGCTCTCGGCCTCTTCATCCTGAACGGACAATGGGATGCCCGCCTCGAGGCCGTCGCCAATGCCTTCCTCCACGCCGCCGGCGCACTGATCCTGCTCCATCTCCTGGGTCCGCTCTTCCGCGGATGGCAGAAATCGGCTTTCCTTCTGCTCCTCGTTCTGCTCTTTGCCCTTCCCTTCAATTGGGAAAACACGGTCCGGGGCTTCCAATCCCAATTCTACTTTCTCCTCCTCTTCAGCCTCGCCCAGTTCCATGGAAGCCTGACCCGACGCCCGCTGAGTCCGGCTTGGTGGGGTGGTCAAGCGGCGGGCTTCGCCGCCCTCTTCTGCATGGGGTCCGGAGCCGTTTCATCCGTGGCGGTTCTCATCGTTCTCGGATACAAGGCGGTCGCACTCCGGCAAAGGGACCGCGCCGACCTCATCACCGCGGGTGTCTCCCTGCTCATTCTGTTCTGCGGGTTTCTCCTGCGCATCCCCGCCCCCTGGCACGACAGGCTCCGGCCCGATTCCATTCTGGCCGGCCTTCATTCCTATTCCGCTCTCCTCGCCTGGCCTTTCCCGTTTTTTCCAGCCGCGATCATCATGGTTGCACCCCTGCTATTCGTGATGATCGGTGCGGCCCGAAGAGCGGAGGAAGCCCCCCAGGTTCTCTTCCTCACCGGTTTGGGCATCTGGGCTTGGATTCAGGCGGCCGGTCTCACCTATGCTCGTGGTGGGGTTTCCCTGGGTTACGCCTCGCGCTACAGTGATCTCCTTGCGATCGGCGTGATCACCTCAGCCACCGCCCTGGCCGTTCTTCTGAACAACTCACCTCAGGGGATCCGCCGGCGGCAGAAGACTGCGATCCTCGCACTTGCCTGGTCGGTGCTTGTCGTTTCAGGGGTGGTTTACCACTCGTTCTGGGGTGACCGCCAGCACCAGCGTGAACTGCTGCGCTCCCATCCTGCCCAGATCGAGAACCTCCGCAGGTTCATCGCGACCGGCGATCCCGAGAACCTGCGGGACAAACCCATGCTCCGCATACCCTATCCGGACGCCGATCGCCTGGCCGCCTTTCTGACCGACCCGACCATCCGGTCCATCCTTCCGGTCAGCATCCACCCTCCCATCCCCCTGGTGACCGATACATTCTCAACCCACGGGTTCATTCCCAACGGCGTGCCTCCGGAAACCCACGCCAAGCCACTTGAGCCCTCCCAAGGTTCCTTCACCGACAAGGGGATCCGCCAGGAGGGCTACTACCGGAGCCAACCGATCGATCCCAAACTGCCCATGCTGCGGATGACCATCGCCGGAACCTTTCCCCTCGATCAGGAAAACATGACCCTGATCGGGATGGATTCCGCGGAAATGGTCGACCCCCTGATCAGCAAGACCCCGGGGGTGCGGTTCATGAACCTGAATACGTTCCGTCCCGATGGTCCCTTTGTCGTCTCCGTTACCGACAACAATCCGGATACCTGGATCGCCATCAGCAATCCGGTCGAAATGGGATTTTTCACCTGGATGGCGATGAAACTGGCCAAGCTCGGTCCCGAATTCGCCGTGATCGGCGGACTCCTCATCAGCGGCGTTCTTTCTCTCGAGGTTGTCAGGTTCCGCCGGAACCACCGGATTCGCCAAACGGTCGGACAATCCTGACGTCGTCTGACTCCGTCAGCCGGACCTCTCTCACCCGAAAGGCCAATCGGCGGGGATCGTCTTTCGCCCGAAACACCTTGGAAGCGCGCATTCCGACCTCCAGTGGTCGCGGTCCACGCCCGTCTTCCTTCATGTCGAGATCCACCCGGAATTCGCCCCACCTGGTCACTTCAACACTCGCGGTCTGGCCCGCCGCCTTCACCTCGATGGTGACGGGAAAATACTCCGGGGGCGCCGGTACCTCGCCGAAGACCGACAGGCGCGCCACCTTCCCGCTCCAGGGAATGGCCAGGAATGAACGATCCGAGGTCCAGCGATCGATCGAAATGCCCTGGGAACCCCTCAACCGACGCTCAATCAGTCGGGTTGTCAAGCGGTGGATCGGTCGAAAGACCCGGGCATTGGCGTTGTCCCGCGCCGCCTCTAGATCGGCCGCGGAGCTTGGTCCGAAAACCGTCGGCCATTTCCGTCTCAATGTATCCAGACCATAGCAGACTGCAGCCGGAGACCATCTCCCCGCTCCGTGCCGGGCCGGGATGCTCCTCAGTTCGAGCCAACGGGCGAAACCGCCGGACGATGTCTTCGATTGTCCGTGTTCGCGGGTCTGCGCCAGAATGAGCGGGCAATAGGCAACCGGTCGCCTGACCGCCATCCGGATCCAAAGGTCCCAATCCATCCCGTAACGCAGCGCCGCGTCAAGGCCGCCCACCTCACGCAATGGGCCAACCCTCATGAATACCGTGGGCTGCATGATGAAATCGCTGACATGGGTCAGGAACCAGAGGTCGAACGGCCGGGTTGCCGGGAACCGGCTGAGCACGCGTCCGTCTTCGCTGATCAATTCGCCTTCCCCGTAGACAAACCCCGCCTCGGGCTCCGCCTCCAAAGCCGCCACCGCGTTCCGGATGGCACCCGCGCAATACCGATCATCCGAATTCAGCCAGGCCACGATTTCGCCCGACGCGGTCTCGAAGCCACGATTCAGCGCCGCAGCCTGCCCGCCATCCGGACCCGACTCATAGGCGATGCGGTCGCCATAGCTTTTGAGAACCGCCAGGGTCTCATCAGTCGAGCCACCGTCCATGACGAGGACCTCGAGGTTCGGGTAGCCCTGGTTCAGAATCGAATCGAGCGCCTCCCCGATGAACCGCCCCTGATTGAACGACGGAACAACGATCGTGACCCGCGGCGGGTCGCTTCGACTGCCCGGCGTGGTCGTCATGAACCACCCATCAGCAACGGAACCAGCCAGCGTATCCCAATGTGGAGGACCACGCAGGTGGCCAGGGCGGCCGCGATGTCGTCGATCAGGACACCCACCCCGCCGCGATAACGCTGGAGGCCGCGGATCCCGAAGGGCTTCCAGATATCGAAGAGCCGGAAGAGCCCGAATCCCGCCAGGAACACCAGCCAGGCCCATTTCGAACTGAGAAAGGGCTGGAGGCCCAGAAAGCAGAACGGAATGGCGGCAAATTCATCGAGGATGACCGAAGGGGGATCGATCTGCTGCAGCCGGGTCTCCGCCTCGCCGCAGAAGACCAGGGCCACATAAACCAGAAAGGCGGTCAGCAACGCCGCCCCAAGAGGCGTCATCGGGTAATAGACCACGGTATAGAATACAATCCCCGCGGCCGATCCCCAGGTCCCGGGTGCCTTCAATGATCCCAAGGGACCGAGTGTGGCCACATTGACCACGACCGGGGAAGGGAGTGTCCGAATCCAGAGCGGTTGCCGAATCATCATCGCAAAGACAGCCTCTAGTCTTCAGCGAAAACCATCGCTCCGTACTTCCGGAAATACCGGTAGCCCGAGGTCAGCGTGAAAACGGTAGCCAACAGAAACAGCACCAAACCCAGCCAGTCGAGATACTGGGCCATCACCGAGAGATCGACCGAGAACCACGATGCCAGGTCGACCCGGACCATCCCGGCCAGGAGAAAGGCTCCGATCGAGAGAATCTGGGTGACCGTCTTCTGCTTGCCCGCCCGCTCAGCCGAGACGACGACGCCCTTGGTCGCCGCCACCAGGCGCATGCCGGTGATCATGAACTCGCGCCCGAGAATCAGGAGAACGAGGAATATGCTGACCTTGTCCAGATCGACCAGCGCGATCATCAGCCCGAGCATGAGAACCTTGTCGGTCAACGCATCCATGAGGATCCCGAAGGTCGAAACCAGCCCCTGTCGGCGCGCCACCAGACCATCGAGCCAGTCCGTGACCCCCGCCACCACAAAGAGGACGAATGCCACCGTGGCCGCTCCAAGCCAGTCGACGTAGAGAAGCGCCACGATGATAAACATCAGCGGTATCCGCGAGAGCGTCAGTAGATTCGCGAGGTTCATGGCAGAATTGCAAAACCCAGTGGAATCCGTCAGAAGTCAAAAAGCAACCTCCGACCCGCCCGCCAACCAACGACCCTTCATGAGCAGAACCTGCGTCTACCCCGGCACCTTCGATCCGGTCACCTACGGCCACCTCGATGTGGTCGCCCGTGCCTCCCGCCTCTTCGACCATATCGTGGTGGCGGTGGCGGAAAACCCGGGCAAGAGCCCGTTTCTGACCGCAGACGAAAGGGTTTCCCTGATCGAAGGCAACCTGGGCCCCTTTCCCAACGTCACGGCCACCAAATTCACCGGGCTGACCGTCAATCTTGCGCGCGAGCTGGGCGCCTGCGCCCTAATCCGCGGACTGCGTGCCCTCACCGATTTCGAATTCGAGTTCCAGATGGCCCTGATGAACCGCCATCTCGACCAGGACATTGAGACCATCTTCGTCATGACCAAGGACGCCTACAGCTACACCAGCTCACGTCTGGTCAAACAGGTCAGCCACTTCGGGGCGGATATCCGCCCGTTCGTCCCCCCCAACGTCTACGAACTGCTCGAAAAGAGGAAACTCGCCGCCGCCAACACCGACGTGCAGGAGGATCATTAGGGCCGAAGGTTCGCTCAAGCAGGAATTTGTAGGAGAGGCTTTACGCCTCGATCAACCGTCGGTTCGAGGCATGAAGCCTCTCCTGCAAGAAAAAAACAGGGTCCACCAGGTCCTCCGCTCCTACCCCCTCAACGCGTCCGCCACCACCAGCGCGATCATGAAAAGGGCGAGGGCGATCCGCAGGATGGTCGAAATGCCGAAACCGACCGCCGCCCCGAAACCCGCTCTGGCCGAGAGCCCAAGCGACCTCCGGGCAAAGATGATCTCGCCGACCAAAGCCCCGAAAACCGGCCCCAGGATCAGGCCGGGCAGACCAAAGAAGATGCCGACAATTCCGCCGACCACCGCCCCGAGGATGCCCCAACGGGTCGCCCCCAGCCATCGTGCGCCCACCATTGTCCCGAGCAAATCGAGCAGACGCTCGACCAGGACCATCACCCCGAGGATCACGACAGTCGTCCAGCTCAGCCACTCCGGCGTCAGCACCTTGTGCAGCAGGGCCCCGATGAAAATGATCAGCGCCCCCGGAAGAAACGGCAGAAAGACCCCGACCAGACCACCCAGAAGCAGAACAACCAGGAGGGTCCACGAGACGATTTCAGTTACGCTGTGCACGGAGATTGACGGGTAATTGTCCTTATTCGGAGGCGGGAGACCCGGAACACCAACCCACGTTTCGGAAGGCGAATCAATCGAAAGAATTCCCCTGGCATCTTTGTTATTTCAAGAATCCGCCCATCCAGGCATCATCAGTTTATGAGTGAAAGGAAGGAATCCCGCGAAGGCGATCACCGTTCGCCCAAGGGATCAACCGATTCCGAGCCGGTTCCCGGGTTCTTCAATCGGATCCCGGCCAGGCTCTGGTTTCCGGCAGGATTCGTCGGCTTTTTCTTTATCCTCGGAGGGTGGAATCAGATCCGCAGTTCCTTTGATGACCCAACCGGTCGTTCGCTCCTGGGATCAGGACCCGGAATGGGATTGGTTGCCGGTTCGGTCGTCTTCTTTTTCTGCCTTCTCATGGGCCTGCGGGCCTGGTGGCACGAACGCACGACGCGAGGCCCATCCGATCACCCGGAGTCACACTGGCGCAATGACCTGAAGGAACACAATGAGGATATCCACTTCCCCTGAACAGGAACGGGCACATTCACGTGACATTCCCGTTCCCCGGTTGACCCGCTGATCCACCTGATTAGGATCCCGAACACCACCATGAATTCCTCCCGGCGCCGCTTCCTCAAACAATCCGCCCTCATCACCCTCGGGTTCACCGGCCTGGGTCACTTTGCCCAACGGATGGCCGCCGCCGGATCCGCCGAAGCAATGAATCTGCCCGGTTATGGACCGCTGCTTCCCGACCCCAAGGGCATCCTCGACCTCCCGGGCGGGTTCACCTACCGTATCATTTCCAAGGCCGGCGATATCATGACGGACGGTCTTCTCGTGCCCAAGACACCCGACGGGATGGGTGCCTTTGCCGGGACAAATGGTCGAACCATCCTGGTTCGCAACCACGAGAACGGGGCCGACCCGTCGGCCAGTGGTGCTTTCGGAAAGGATTACGAACGCCTCTCCAAGATCGAGCCCGAAGCCTTCTACGACTACGGAAACGGTCGAATGCCCGGTCTCGGCGGCACCACTACCCTCGTCTACGACAGCCGTTCGGAACGGCTCGTCACCCAATTCCTCAGCCTGGCCGGCACCTACCGCAATTGCGCGGGCGGAATCACCCCTTGGAATACCTGGATCAGCTGCGAGGAAGCCGTGACACTTGCCGACCGCGACGATAACATCGAGAAAGACCATGGCTACAACTTCGAGGTGCCTGTCACCGAGAAACCACATCTGGCTGACCCGATTCCCTTGACCGCGATGGGGCGGTTCAATCACGAAGCTGTCTGCGTCGATCCCAGCACCGGGATCGTCTACCAGACCGAAGACCGTCCCGACGGACTTATCACCCGCTTCATCCCCAATACACCGGGTCGGCTCATCAATGGCGGACGCCTCCAGGCTCTCGCCATCAAGGGCGATCCCTCACGCGATACCCGCAATTGGGAGGGACTCGACGCCGATCCTTTTCCCCTCGGCACCCCCTTTGACGTCGAATGGATCGATCTCGAAGAAATCGATGCCCCCAAAGATGACCTGCGTTACCGCGGATTTGACTCCGGAGCCGCACGTTTCGCCCGTGGCGAAGGCATGTGGTTCGGGAAAAACGAAGTCTACTTCGCCTGCACCAACGGCGGCGCCAAACTCCTGGGCCAGATATTCCGCTATCGCCCCAGTCCCCGGGAAGGCACCGACCGCGAGTCGAACCAACCCGGCACCCTGGAACTCTTTGTCGAACCCAACGATGGGACGATCATCGAAAACGCCGACAACCTGACCGTCTCGCCCTGGGGGGACGTCGTGGTTTGTGAAGACGGCGGCGGCGACAACTTCCTCGTCGGGATCCGGCCCAATGGCGACTGCTACCAAATCGCCCGCAATGCAACCGGGGACACCGAACTGGCCGGAGTCTGCTTCTCTCCTGTCGACGGGACCCTCTTTGTCAATCTCCAGGGCCCCGGCCTGACCCTGGCCATCACCGGACCCTGGCAGGGTTGAGGACGCCCCGGCTCTCGGGTTAACCCGACCCGATTCCGGTCGATGCCCTCTTTGTGGGCCTGCGCACAAAGACTCATCGAGCGATTACCCTTGCGACGAGCTTTTCCACCCTCGTCATCCTGTTCTGCTGCCCTGCCAGTCGGGCGGAATCCCTCGAGGTCAAAGGTGTCGTCTACGAGAATGTCGTTGTCCGATCGACCTCACCCTCCCACCTGACGGTCAGTCATGACAAGGGGATCTCCCAGATCGCCCTCTCCGACCTTCCACCGGAATGGCAGGAACGCCTGGACTACGATCCCGCGGTCGCCGCCCGCCATCAGGCCAAGATCGCCGCCCAGGCCCGGCAGGCGATCCTCGAACGGAAGCCTGTCCGGCCCGCGACACCTGAGACCCCGGCCGGATACACCCGCCTGAGCCTCAAGATTGATTTCCGCGAAGACAAGCCACCCGCAATTACCCGTGCCAAAGATCAGGGCCACCGGCCGGTCAATGACATCTATGCCATGGTGACCGCCCTCGAATACGCCTATTCGATGAAAAGCCAGGTGCCCACACCCCTCTCCGAGGAATTTGTCCTCTGGGCCCTCTCCCGCACCTCCCCGGAGATCAAATTCGGCGAGGGTTTCCACTTCACGGAAATCATCAGGGCCGTCCAGATCCACGGCGTCTGCCGGGAGGACCTTTTCGCCAACCGGACCGACCGACCCGTCACCGCAGTCGAAGAACCGTCCCTCGCCGCGGTCAACGACGCCGCCCAACGCAGGAATCTTCAGGCCATCCTCATCCAGACCGGGGAACAATCGCTGGCCCAGATCCTCTTCAACCTCAATCAAAACCGCCCGGTCGTCGTCGCCCTGCGCTGGCCCAATGCCAATACCTTCCGCCAGAACGCCACCCTCCGGGCCCAGGTTCCGCTGGAGAAATCCGCCCACGTCGTCACGCTGATCGGCTACCAACCCGATCCGTCCGATCCCGACGCTGTCCTTCTGCTTTTCAGGAACTCCTTCGGCCCGCATTGGGGCGCGGCCGGCCATGGCTTCATTGCTCTCGACTACCTGAAGCGACACCTCCTGGGGGCATTTGCGGTCGACCTCTACTAGTGGACTGACGCGGATCAACTGATGGGTATCAGGTATCCACGAGAGTGTGTAGGAGAGGCTTTACGCCTCGATCCAGAGCCGGTCTGGACAAGAATCGAGGCGTAAGCCTCTCCTGCCCAACCCGTCAGATCATGCGTGTCTGACCACTAGAGGCCTCCGGGCACGCCCGGCGATCGCGCCCTGCACGGGAGTCCTACAGACCGGGTTTGGTCTGGAAACTGAAAACAAAACGTAGCAAACTACGGTTTGTTTATGTTCTGAAACCCTACGGTCTATGCCACGTTTGGTTTCGAAAGAGATATGCCCATCCCCTCGACGGCGGGTCCGGAGGCCCTCGCCCTACCGTTCACAGAGCATCCGTGGTCGGGCTGGACGTCCCGGGCCAGCCGCCAGCGCTTGCCCGGCCAACACAGTAGCTACGGTTGGTTTCAGAACGCAAAACAAAACGTAGCATAGACCGTAGGGTTTTCGACTCGAAAACAAACTGTAGCACCCTACGGTTTGTTTCAGCTTTTCTTTTCCCGTCCGCGATCCCGCCTGACCTGCTGGCTGATGAGGCGGGCGACGAGGACCCCGATGAAGAGCTGGCCGATGATCGCCTCGAGGGCCGCCAGGTTGCGGGCCGTCGGCTTCAGCGGCGTGATATCGCCGTAACCGAGCGTGCTCAGGGTCACCAGGCTGAAATAGGAGAAATGCGATTGCTGCAGGCGCGGTGAAGCGAGTCCCTCGAGTCCGCCATAGGCCAGGCGGCCGCTGGAAAACGACCCGGGGTCCACATTCTCGACAAGCATGAAGAGGTCCGTCCAACCCAGGCCCATCAGGAGGTAGGCGCAGATGGCCGCCGAGAGGACATTCCCATCGATGACCTCGGCCCGGTAGACATAGGTGAGGATTCCGACCACCATCAGGGTATAGAACGCACACCCCAGCGCACTTGAGAGGATCACCCACTCGATCCGGCCGGAGAGCTCGGCCGTCCAGAGGGCGACCAGACCGATCACGACAAGGATCCAGGAAATCCATCGCATCAGACGACTCTCTCTCAAGGCCGTCACGGCCGAGATGAAAACCGCCGTCGCACACAGTCCAAGGATGACCCCGTTTCCGACGATGGGGGCGAGTGCCAGCCAGACGAGAAGAAACACCAGGAGCATTTCAAAGCGCCATTCAAAGCGGGATCCTTTGGTTCCGGGAAAGTGTGTCATGGAGCCGAACCCTGAAGATGAATCGACAGCGCTTCAATCCCCGTCTGCCCCCATCCCTTTCGGCAGGGATCGTTTTCAGCAGTTTGCCTTCATCCAGGTCCCCGGGCCATTGACAGGAGTGGTCCGCTTGATCAGAAACTCTATCCCTATGGAGCCCATCAAATACCTCCTCCCCGATGATGCCATTCCGACTGCATGGTACAACCTGCAGGCCGACTTTCCGGAGCCCCTTCCCCCGGTTCTGCATCCGGGAACCGGGCAACCCATCGGGCCGGACGACCTCGCCCCCCTCTTTGCCAATGAGCTGATTGCCCAGGAGGTCTCGACCGAGCGCTGGATTGAGATCCCGGACGAGGTGCGCCAGATCCTCGCCCAATGGCGCTGCACCCCGCTCTACCGGGCGCGCCGCCTCGAGAAGGCCCTCAAGACCCCGGCCAGGATCTACTACAAATGGGAAGGGGTCAGCCCAAGCGGTTCCCACAAGCCGAATACCGCCGTCCCCCAGGCTTACTACAATATGAAGCAGGGCGTGAAGCGGATCTCGACCGAAACCGGCGCCGGCCAGTGGGGTTCGTCCCTGGCCATGGCCTGCCAGATCTTCGGCCTCGAGTGTCTCGTCTACATGGTGAAGGTCAGCTTCAATCAAAAGCCCTACCGGCGCGCCCTGATGGAAGCCTACGGCGCCCGTTGTGTGGCCAGTCCGAGCAGCGAGACCGACGCCGGCCGCAAGATACTCCAGGATGATCCGGACTGCCGGGGTTCACTGGGCATCGCCATCTCCGAAGCCGTCGAGGTCGCGGCCAAGAACGAAGATACCAAGTACTGCCTCGGCAGCGTCCTCAATCACGTCCTCGTGCACCAGTCCGTCATCGGACTCGAGGCACAGAAGCAACTCGAGATGGCGGGCGACTACCCCGACATCATCGTGGGGTGCACGGGCGGCGGGTCCAACTTCGCCGGCATCGCCTTTCCCTTCATCGGCAAGAAACTGCGCGACGGCGGCAAGCTCAAGGTCGTCGCGGTCGAACCCTCCGCCTGTCCCTCGCTGACCAAAGGTCCGCTCCGCTATGACTTCGGGGACACCGCCCATCTGACTCCCCTGGTCAAGATGAACACCCTGGGCAGCACCTTCGTGCCCCCCGGCTTCCACAGCGGCGGCCTGCGCTACCACGGGATGGCCCCCATGGTCAGCCACGCCCTCAAGCTCGGCCTCTGCGAGGCCCGGGCCTTCAATCAGCTCGAGACCTTCGCGGCAGGTATCCAGTTCGCCAAGGCGGAGGGCATCATTCCGGCGCCCGAAGCCAACCACGCGGTGGTCGGCGCCATCCGGGAAGCCGAAAAGTGTCGTGAATCCGGCGAGGCCAAAACCATTCTCTTCAATCTCTGCGGTCACGGCCATTTCGACATGCAGGCCTACATCGATTACCACGCGGGCAAGCTGCAGGACTACGATTACCCGGAAGAGGAAATCGCCATGGCCCTGGCCGGCCTCCCGCACTTCGGCAACGAATAGGAACAGGGCGGGCTATCCCAAACAGACTGTAGCCACTTCGCTGTGTCGAAGTGACACCGGTCTGGTTGCGGTAGCCACACCGCTACAACGGCGTGGCTACATAGACCGAACCGGTCTCAATGCCGACAGGTGTCGTTGCGGGGGTCGTAAAGCCGGATCCCGATGAATCGGTGGGCGACCGGGTCCAGACGGACCAGTTCCGGGTTATCCCGGGCCCGCTCCAGCCGCGTTTCCACCCCGCCGCGCCGGTAGGTCAGGCTGGCGTCCGGATAGTCAACCAGGATGCGCCGCAACTCATGCCAGCTGATGAGCTGCCCCACATCCCGGATACCGCACAGCCACTCGCTGGACGAATCGATGATTTCGACCAGATCGTCCTGTCTCGCCTTCCCCGGCCACCTCGGGATGAGAAAATGATTCGAGACCCCACCCTCCGTGCGCAGATTGCTGTACATGGTGAAGGTCCCCAGATTCTTGCTCCCGAGATAGGGCGCCGCGCAATTGGCCAATTGGATGGCGACAAGCAGTCCGAAAGCGATCCCCACCACGAGTGGGGTCCCCCTTTCCGGCCCCGGCCGCCAGAGCGGGAATCGGAACGAGGGCGTTTTCATCGCGTAATGAAGAAAGAGCGGCCCCAGCACGAGGGTGGCCACGGCAAGGAGGATCCAGTTGCGGTTGTCCAGAAGCGATGCCTTGCCCGACCATTGGGCCACCGCGAGGACAAAGGCGGCCACGATGAAGAGCGCGGTGCGTTTGGCCACGAGCGGACGGATCAGGCGCCCGGGAAGCCGCCCTGCGTCCGCAAAGACCCGCGACGCGGTCGGCTGGGGAAAGAAGAGGAAGACCAGAGCGAGCAGCACCAGGGTGAAATCAATCGCGGTGGCCGACGGACTGAACGACATGATGAAGTGAAAGACCACCACGACCACGATACCGGTCCGGCGCCCCCCGGGCACGAACAGGAGGACCGGGATGAGCAGCTCGAGCCCGGCGATCCCATAAGGCAGAACGGCTTCAACCCCAGCCGGGAGCGACCCCGGCGCCACTCCCAGAGCGGCGAGGGCTTTGTAGGCCATGCCCACCGCGCAACTCGTCTCAACCGCAAAGAAGCCGGAGTTGAGTTTGGCCAGGGCCGCCGCCCCATAGGAAAGCAGCACGGTCAGCCGGATATAGCGCACGGGAAGCGGCCAACCGCCGCAGGCGCCTCCCCGGCGCCGGACCCAATCCACGGCCAGGGCGGCCAGGATGCCCAGGTTGACGAAGGCCATCATGTGGGCGTGGTTCCCTATCCACGGCATCGTCGTCCAGAAATACACCAGGTAGGTCGTCGCCAGCATTCCGAGGCGCAGTCGGGAGGAGGGCCGGTCGAGGACAAGGACCGCGGCGATGATCAGGAGCCAGACGGCGTGCTCGTTCGGTCTCGTCTTGCGCAGGACATGGGCGAGCGTCCCGATCGCCCAGAGCAGGTTGAAGAGGATGGCCTGGTTGCCTTGATCCCTCCACCCCGGACCGCCCGTTGACGCATCGGATCCGGCCGCAGGGTCTGATCGTGGGGTTCCTGACATCGACCCCCACCATGGCCGATCCCCTCGCGAGGTCGACGCAAAAGCAGACGCTCAGCCGGCCACGGCTTCGGCCTCCCGGGCGCGTCTCCGTTCCTCTTCCTTGCGGAGCAATTCGCGCTGCGCGGCCACCCGCGGCGGGATGATCTCGCAGCGGGGAGCCACCGGCACGAAGTCATAACTCTCCCGGCCAATTCCGCGAAGGACGGCCTTTTCTATCGGCGAGGTGACACTCCCGTCCGTCCGGTTGAAGACCATCGGCTCCGCCAGACGGATACAAGGATTCGTCATGAACCGTGCGACCTGGCTGTGGTTCCGGCTTGAGGCGTGGAGCATATAGGGATGCAGGAGGAAGACATCCCCGGCTTTTCCGGTCACTTCCCGGAAATCCCGACATTGCCGGATGAGGGCCTTTTCACCCCTTGGAAAACCAAAGGGATGAACGCCCTCCGGATGTTCCGCCAGGAACCGGGCCACCACGCCGATCGAATCGGGTGCGATAAAAGTCCCCCCGCCCTTTTCGCCGACATCGGAATAATAGACGACGATCAGGAGGCCCTGCTCCGGGCTGTCCATGAAATGGAGGAAGAAATCTCCGTCCTTGTGCCACCCCTCCGCGTCCGGCCCGGGAGGCACCCAGGGCTTGTCGCGACCCCAGCCGAAATTCAGAACGAAACCGTTTCCGAAACTCGGGTTGCCGGCCAGCCGTTCCTCACCTCCCGCGAGTTCACACATGGCGGTCCAGACATTCGGGGCGAATTCCCGGACCGCCCGGCTCTCCGTATTGGGCATATGCACCTTGTCCACGGGCCAGCTCGCGAGGTCATCCGGATCCAGCCCGTTGCGCGCCCAGCTCTCCTCAACCCACCGATGGGCCACTGAACCCGGGGACACCTCTATACTGGAGGGCAGGTGAAGGAATCCGTACTGGATGAAGTGTTCAATCTGTTCGTCTGTCAGCAAAGTACTCATGGGATCGTCTCTCTGGGGGAACTGAAGAAGGGGTGGAAAGAAACTGCACACGAGTCTGACCGATCCGGAACGCCTGTCGATGCGTTTGCCTCTGAAAACGTTCACACTGTAGACCCGAATGGAACTCAGTTGAGCCGATTCCCAGGCTCCGAAGGTTCGATTCTTGCTCGTTCGTTTGTCAGTTGTAGCCGCCCCAGTCTCTTGGGGCGCTTGAGCGTGTAATCGCGGCAAGAGACTGCCGCAGCGACAACCCACGATTCCTCCTGAACACCGCTCATCTTGGTGCCATCCACAGCGGACCCGACCCACTCTTGGGTTGCCGGAGGCAGGTGCCATTCGCTATCACTCTTCCGGCCCCTCCGGCCAACGACTCCCTTCCACCTCCATCCATGCCCCAGATCCGTGTCGAGAACCTGGTCAAGACTTACCGGGTGGCGGAGCGCAACCCCGGCCTTCGGGGCGCCCTGACCGGCCTTTTCCGGCGGCGCCACCGGAAAGTCGAGGCCCTGGTCGGTATCAGTTTCCAACTCGAGGCCGGCGAACTGGTCGGCTATATCGGCCCCAACGGCGCCGGCAAATCGACCACCGTGAAAATAATGTCGGGGATCCTCGTTCCCGATTCCGGTCTCTGCGAGATCAATGGCTGTGTGCCCTGGCGGGACCGCCGCCATTATGTCGCGGGCATCGGCGTGGTCTTCGGCCAACGTACCCAGCTCTGGTGGGATCTGCCGGTCATCGAGTCCTTCGAGCTGCTCCGCGATATCTACCGGGTCCCGTCCGATCGTTACCGTCAGCGGATCGATGAACTCATCGGGATGCTCGATCTGACTCCGATCCTCGATGTCCCCGTCCGGCAGTTGAGCCTGGGACAACGCATGCGCTGCGATCTGGCCGCCTCCCTTCTTCACCGTCCACCCATTCTTTTTCTCGATGAACCGACGATCGGACTCGACGCGGTCTCGAAACTGGCGGTCCGGGAATTCGTCCGGCGGATCAACCGCGAGGACGGCACTACCGTCATCCTGACGACTCATGACATGGATGATATCGAGGCCCTCTGCCGCCGGATCATCGTGATCGGCGCCGGGCGCATTCTCTCCGACGGCACCCTCGACCAGCTTCGCGAACGGGTGACCCGCGAACGGTGGCTGATCGTCGACCTCGAAACCGACCGGGATCCTCCAGAACTGGCACGGACTCGGCTGATCCGCCACGAAGGGCGCCGGGTCGTCTACGGTTTTGACCCCGAGAGCATTTCCGCCGCCCGGGTCATCGCCGCCGTCTCCAGCCAGACCGCGGTCAGGGACATTTTCGTGGAAAACCCGCCGATCGAGCTGATCATCGCGCGACTTTACGAGCAGAACGCGCCATGAAGCCCTTTTTCGCCATTATCAGCGCCCGCTTCCGCCTGCTGCTGCAATACCGCGCCGCCGCCGTGGCCGGATTGATCACGCAGATCATCTTCGGCCTGATCATCACGATGGTCTTTCAGGCCTTCTACCGGTCGGGCGATCTGAAGAATCCACCGATGACCCTGGCCGAAGTCGTGACTTATGTCTGGCTGGGGCAGGCCCTGCTCGGAATTCTGCCGTGGAACGGAGATCCTGAAATCCGGGCCCTCGTCCGCTCCGGCGGTGTGGCCTATGAAACCCTTCGTCCGGTCAACCTCTATGTCTATTGGTTTGCCCGGGCCATCGCCCTGCGGACTGCCCCCACTCTGCTGCGGGCCGTCCCCATGGTCATCCTCGCCCTGACCTTCTTCGGCATGCGTCCACCGGAGAGCCTGCCGGCCGGATGCGGATTCCTTCTTGTCATGGTCGGAACGATCGCTCTGAGCTGCGCCATCACCGTCCTGGTCGGCATCTCACTCATGTGGACCATCAGCGGAGAGGGCCAGATCCAGCTCCTGCCGGCCGTCGTCACCCTTTTTTCCGGAATGCTCGTGCCCATTCCCCTCTTCCCCGAATGGGCCCGACCCATCGTGGAATGGCTCCCGTTCAAAGGATTGGTCGACGCACCCTACCGGGTCTATCTGGGGCATATCCCGCTCGAGGATATCGGCGGGGTCATCCTTCACCAGTGGATCTGGGTCGGCCTGCTCGTGATTGGCGGCACCGCCCTCATGCACCGGGGACTGCGAAAACTGACCATCCAGGGTGGCTGAACCATGAGCGAACTCGGTCTCTATCTCCGCTACCTGGCGATCAGCCTGCGCTCGCAGATGCAGTATCGGGTCTCCTTCCTCCTGCAGACGACCGGCCATCTCCTCGTGACCGGGATCGAATTCCTCGGTATCTGGATCCTTTTCGACCGCTTCGATCGGTTGCATGACTGGACCCTGCCCGAGGTCGCGGTCTTCTACGGATTCGTCAATGTCGCCTTTTCCTTTGCCGACGCCTTTGCCCGGGGCTTCGACCTTTTTGGGAACACTGTAAGAATGGGAGATTTCGATCGGATCCTTCTGCGGCCTCGCTCGACCGTCGCTCAACTCGCCGGGCAGGAACTGACCCTCAAACGCGTCGGGCGTTTCATCCAGGGTGCGATCGTCCTGTCCTGGGGGGTTCACACCCTGGGACTTCCGCCGACCCCCGAACGGATCGCACTTTCCCTTCTCGTGATCGGCGGAACGGTCGCCCTCTTCATCGGGCTCGTCATCATCCAGGCCACCATCGCCTTCTGGACCGTCGAAACACTCGAATTCATGAACAGCTTCACCTACGGCGGTGTCCACGCCGCCCAGTATCCACTCAGCATCTACGGCCCCTGGCTCCGGCGCTTCTTCACCCTCGTCGTTCCCCTCGCCGCCACCGCCTATTACCCCGTCGTCGCATTTCTCGGCCGAACCGATCCCCTCCACTCCCCCGCCTGGCTCCCCTGGATCAGTCCGCTCGCCGGTTTCGCCTTCCTCGGCCTCTCCCTCTGCCTCTGGGGCATCGGGGTCCGCCATTACACCTCGACCGGAAGCTGATTCCCGATCAGTCCTGCCATCCGGTAGAGCCATCCGGCAAAGCCCAGGCCCGGCGAAATCCACCTTTATCGGCGCCATCTGAGCGGTTGCCGCCGATGAGCCGATGGGAGCATCCGAGCACAGAGGTCACCGGGATCAATCCGGCGCGCCCAGCGGTCGCGCCCTACCGCCTGAGCATTTGGTAGGGACGGACCGCCGGGCCGTCCGAGGAAGCGTCAACCGGGTCGCGTACCGATCGCAAACCCGTCCGAAATTTGGTTGCCTCCCTCCCCGGCTCGTCCTGATGCTTCGGGTTGGCGCCCGTCCCTCGTCGCAGTCCCCCTCCTTCATGTCGAAAACCACACTCGTCACCGGATCATCCGGCCTGATCGGCTCGGAGGTCTGCACCCACTTTGCCGCGCGGGGCTGGCGGATCCATGGCGTCGACAACAACCAGCGCGCCACCTTTTTCGGACCCGCCGGCGACACCCGCTGGAATCAGCAGCGCCTCGAATCCACGCTTCCCGGGTTTCAACATCACGAACTCGACATCCGGGACCGGGCTGCCGTCCTCGAGACCGTCGCTTCGCTCAAGCCGGACCTCATCGTCCATACCGCCGCCCAACCCTCCCACGACCGGGCCGCCGCCATCCCCTTCGACGACTTCGACACCAATGCGGTCGGCACCCTCAACCTGCTCGAGGCGGCGCGCCGCACCAACCTCGAGAAGCCATTCGTCTTCCTCTCGACCAACAAAGTCTACGGCGACGCCCCCAACCGGATCGCCCTGCGCGAGCTTGAGACCCGCTGGGATTACGCCGATCCCGCCTTCGAGCACGGCATCCCGGAAGACTTCGGCATCGACCAGTGCCTGCATTCCCTCTTCGGCGCCTCCAAGGCGTCGGCCGACCTCATGGTCCAGGAATACGGCCGCTACTTCGGCCTGCCCACCTGCTGCCTGCGGGGCGGCTGCCTGACCGGCCCCAACCATTCCGGGGTCGAGTTGCACGGCTTCCTCAGCTACCTCGTGAAGTGCAATCTGGAGGGACGTGAGTATACAATTTTTGGATACAAAGGCAAGCAGGTCCGCGACAATATCCACGCGGCCGACGTGGCCGCCTTCATCGAGGCCTTCAGCGCGGCGCCCCGTTGCGGGGAGGTCTACAATATCGGAGGCGGACGGGAGAATTCCTGCTCCATCCTCGAAGCCTTCGACATCGCCCGGTCGCTGACCGGACGCGAGCAGGTCTACCGGTATGTCGACCAGGCCCGCAAGGGCGACCATATCTGCTACTACAGCGACCTGCGCAAAATGCGCGCCCACTTTCCCGGCTGGGACATCCGTCATTCCCTGAAGGATACCTTTGCCCAGATCGTCGATGCCTGGCAGCGCCGAAAGAAGAGCGAATGAAGATCCTCATCACCGGAATCTGCGGTTTCGCCGGCAGTGAAATCGCCCTCGGCCTGGGGGATGCCCTCGAAGGGGTCACGGTGATCGGGCTCGACAACCTGAGCCGTCCCGGAAGCCACGAACACCGCACCCGCCTCCGGCTCGCCGGCCTGACCGTTCACCACGGTGACGTCCGCTCCCCGTCCGACCTCGAGAACCTCCCGGCCTGTGACTGGGTCATCGACGCTTCGGCCAATCCCAGCGTCCTGGCCGGCCTGGGCGGCCCCGGTGGCACCACCAGCCGCCAGGTGGTCGAACACAACCTGCTCGGCACGGTCAATCTGCTCGAAACGTGCCGACGGTGGCAGGCCGGATTCGTGCTCCTGAGCACCAGCCGGGTCTATTCCATCCGCGCACTCGGGGCGCTTCCGCTCGAGGAATCCGCTGACGCCTTCGCGCTCACCCGGTGCCCACTCGACGGCGGCGGATACAGTCCGGCCGGAATCGCCGAGACTTTCCCGACCACCGCTCCCGTTTCCCTCTACGGAGCCACCAAGCTGGCCTCGGAGACGCTCGCCCTCGAGTATGGATCCTCCTATGGATTTCCGGTCTGGATCAACCGTTGCGGGGTTCTGGCCGGTGCCGGACAATTCGGTCGGCCCGATCAGGGGATTTTCTCCTTCTGGATCCACTCCTGGAAGCAGAAACGCCCCCTGCGCTATATCGGTTTCGGGGGCCGGGGCCATCAGGTGCGCGATTGCCTCCATCCGCGGGATCTTCTGACTGCGCTCACCCGCCAGATGAGGGAACCCGCGCCCTCCGCAAGTCCCTCCATCATCAACCTGTCCGGCGGCCTCGCCTCAGCCCGCTCACTCTGCCAGGTGAGCACTTGGTGCGCCGGGCGTTTCGGGCCCCACGAGGTAGGCGCACAGCCCGAAGATCGGCCCAACGACATCCCCTGGGTCGTCCTGGACCACACCTTGGCCACCCGCACCTGGGACTGGAGGCCATCGATTCCAGTCGAAACCATCTTTGAGGAAATCGCCCGGCAGGCGGAAGCCCGACCGGACTGGCTGGATCTCTCATCGGGATGAAAACGCCGAAAAGCCCGTCCGACCCAACCTGATGAAGAGCCCCCGACCAACCGGAGCCCCCCTCTCCCTGCTCTCCATCGTGATTCCGGCCCGCGACGAGGAGGGCTGCCTGGGGGCCATGATCGAGCACCTCCACGTCGAGTTGAAACTCCGGGGAGTCCCGCACGAGATCGTGGTGGTCGACGACGGCAGCACCGACCGTACCTGGTCTATCCTTGCGGAAGTCGAGTCGCGTATTCCCAACGTGGTGCCGATTCAGAACCAGCCGCCACACGGTTTCGGCCGCGCCGTCATCCGGGGACTCGATGTATCCACCGGCGATGCCGTCGTCATCATGATGGCCGATGAGTCCGACGACTGCCGCGACGCGGTCCGCTACTGGGAACTGCTCAATGAGGGTTGGGACTGCGTTTTCGGGAGTCGCTTCATGCGCGGCGGAGGAGTCATCGATTACCCGAAATTCAAACTCCTGCTCAACCGGATCTCCAATTTCGTCATACGGATCGCCTTCAATACCGAACTGAACGACACAACCAACGCCTTCAAGGCCTACCGCCGGACCGTGATCGACGGATGCCGCCCCCTGATCGCCCCCCATTTCAACCTGACGGTCGAACTCCCGCTCAAGGCCATGGTCCGAGGGTTCAGCTGGACGACCATGCCGATCACCTGGCGAAACCGTCGGACGGGCGTTCCCAAACTCAAGCTCAAGGAGATGGGAAGCCGCTACATCTTCATCTGCGCCTACCTCTGGCTCGAGAAATACTTCAGTCGAGGCGACTACCGGCAGGAACCACGCGAATCCGCCGTTTCCGCGGACTCGGGATCCACATCCGACCCCGCATCAAAGGCTTGAGCCTTCCCGGGGATTGCCTGAAGTTGCAGCGATGATTCTTCTACTCGGGGGCTCAGGCTACGTCGGACAGGCCTTCCAACACTTCCTGCAGGATCAGGGGATTGCCTTCACCTCGCTCTCCCGCTCCTCGGTCGACTACACCCGTCGCGAAATCCTCCTTTCCACCCTTCGCTCCGGCAAACCCGACTTCCTCATCAACTGTGCCGGATACACCGGCAAGCCCAATGTCGACGCCTGCGAGGACGACAAGGCCGCCTGCCTTTTCGGCAATGCCGTCCTGCCCGGCATCATCGCCGAAGCCTGCCGTGAGACCGGCACGCCCTGGGGACAGGTCTCGTCGGGCTGCATTTACAATCATCGGCGTGCCGACGGAGCCGGCTTTACCGAGACCGATGCACCCAACTTCTCCTTTCGCACCAACAACTGCAGTTTCTACAGCGGAACCAAGGCACTCGGAGAGGAAATCCTCGCCGGCGATGACAATTGCTACGTCTGGCGACTCCGCATCCCCTTCAATGAGGTCGACTCGCCCCGCAACTACCTGACCAAGCTGATGCGCTACGATCGCCTGCTCAAGGCGGATAATTCGCTTTCGCAACTCGACGAGTTTGTCCGCGCCTGTTGGGAATGCTGGGCCCGACGGGTGCCGGCCGGGGTCTACAATATGACCAATCCCGGGCATGTCACCACTGAGGAGGTGGTCGACCTGATCCGTGCGAGCGGCGTCTGTGACAAGACCTTCAGCTTCTTTGACGATGAATCCGAATTCATGCAGAAGGCTGCCCGCACCCCCCGCTCCAATTGTGTTCTCGACACCTCGAAGCTCGCCGCCACCGGTATCCGGATGACTGAAGTCCACCAAGCCGTCGAGCAGGCACTGAAGAACTGGCGTACCGCCTGACCGCCGCCCCCGGCCACCGCCTTCCGACCGCCATGGCCACCCCCAACCCGTCTTCCGAGAAGTCGTTTCCGACGAACAGTCCGCTCATCTTCCTTTCCGCCGGGCATACGGCCCACGCCCGGGAAAACACCGGGATCCAGCGGGTGACGCGGTCTCTGGCCCGGGAACTCCAGGAGTCCGGCCTGCAAATCGAGTTGATCGAATGGGTGCCTTCAAAGCGTCGGTTCGTCATCCTCGACGACACTGCCCGACGCAATCTGGCCCGCGACGGGGGTCCGCCCTTCACCCCCCTCAACGACCTCCTCAACCGCGTCCTCCCCGACCTGACGGGCTCCGTGTCCGGAGCGACCTTCGAAGGCGGGAGGTCTTCCACCGCATTCCCGTCGCTTGGAGATGAACGGATTCATCAATTTGAGCAGATCGTCCAGTCGATCCGTCACCCGATTCCCGCCGTTCCTCGGCTGATCGATCACCTGCCGATTCCGCGCTCCGGCCGGCGAAGCCTGCGCCGAGGTCTCCGGCGGGTGATCAACTTCGCCGTGCAGGTCAGGGACCGGCGGCGAATCCGACGCTATACCCGTGAACTCGTCGCCCTCCGTCGGCTCTACGACCGGATGACCCGGCAGATCGTGCGCCTCACGCAACTGCAGAAGGATCGGGCGTTCAATCTCGCCGCCATGGAACGCGACGCCTGGCGCTACAAGCAGACACGGGACTCCCTTGCGAGAGCGCAGGACGAAGCCGCCGGTTCCCCTGCTCCGCCACAGGACCCAAAGGAGTCTTCGATGATTCCACCGGGCACCGGGATTCACCGGCCCCCGGCCAACCAAGGGGAACTCTACTCGCTGGCCATGCGACTTGATTCCGGACGCTTCAACCCCCCGAAAGGATCCTGGATCGTCGTCCCCGAGTTGATGAAACCGGATGAGATGAAAGGCGTGGTTCGCTACTGCCGCCGCCGGCACCTGAAACTCGCCGTCATTTTCCACGACGCCATCGCGGTCACCCATCCCGAACTCGTGTCCGAATCAATCCGCCAGGGGCACGCCGACTACATGCGCCACCTCTGCCGGGCCGACCGGATCCTCGCTGTTTCACGCCAATCCGCCGAGGATCTGGAAGCGTTTGCCCGGGATCGGCAGATCGCCCTGCCCGCCATCTCGATCTGTGCAAACGGGGCCTCCTTTCAAGGAAAACTGGACTTCCAGGATCCGCCCCCCTTTCCTCCGATCCGGGCCATTTGTGTCGGCACAATCGACCCGCGCAAGAATCACCGCACCCTGCTTTCCGCGCTCGAGCGCATCCATCGCGACCATCCCGAGCTTGATCTGCGCTTCACCCTCATCGGCAATGCCTATTCGGGGGCCGAAGATCTGGTCGAGCTGGTCCATGCGGCCACTCGAAGGCTCCCCGGACTCTCCTGGCTCCAGGGCGTCAGCGATGACGCCCTCATCGAGGCCTACCGGTCCGCCCATTTCACCGTCTTCCCCTCGCTCCTCGAAGGATTCGGACTGCCTGTCCTGGAAAGCATCTGGCACGGCCGCCCCTGCATCTGTTCCCATACCGGCGCCACCGCCGAACACGCGACCGGCGGCGGCTGTCTCCCCGTCGATGTCACCGACCCCGAGGCCCTCGCCGGGGCCATCATCCGGTTGGCCGGAGACCATGCCCTGCGTCAACGATTGACGGAGGAGGCGAAATCCCGCCTAGTTCGAACCTGGAAGGATCAGGCCATCGACCTGGTCGAACACCTTCAGCCCGAACGACCGACGGCTCAACCGGAAGTCGCCGAAACCGATTTTCAAAGACCATGAACATTCTCGTTACCGGCGGCTGCGGCTTTATCGGCAGCAACCTTGTCCGCTATCTCCTGACCGCGACCGACGGCGCCGCCACCCGGGTCGTCAACCTCGACCTGCTCACCTATGCCGGGAATCCGACCAGCCTCGCCGACCTCGCAGGTCGTCCCGATTACCGATTCGTCAAGGGCGACATCGGCGATCAGGAACTGGTCGGGCGGTTGCTGAGGGATAACCGGATCGACCTCGTCCTCAACCTCGCCGCCGAGTCCCACGTCGACCGGTCGATCGATTCACCCGAGCCCTTCATCCGGACCAACGTAACCGGCACCCTCGGGCTGCTGGAGGCCGTCCGCCACTACCTCAGGGACCTCGACCCCGCCGCCCGCGAGGCCTTTCGCCTCCTCCATGTCTCGACCGACGAGGTCTACGGTTCCCTCGGACCTGACGATCCCTCTTTCTGTGAGACCACTGCCTACGCGCCGAACAGCCCCTACGCGGCCTCGAAGGCTTCGGCCGATCACCTCGTCCGGGCCTACCACCACACCTACGGCCTTCCCTTCCTCACCACGAACTGCTCGAACAACTACGGCCCCTACCAGTTCCCCGAGAAACTGATCCCGCTGATGATCCTCAACGCGCTCGAGGGCAAACCCCTGCCCGTCTACGGCGACGGGGCCAATGTCCGCGACTGGCTCTACGTCGGAGACCACTGCAGCGCCCTCTGGCTGGTCGCCCGCCAAGGCCGGCCCGGCCAGACCTACAACATCGGCGGCGCCTGCGAACACCCCAATATCACAATTGTGAATACGCTCTGCCGGCTGCTCGATCAGCGCCGGCCACGTCCGGAGGGGCCCTACACCGACCTTATCAAGTACGTGAAGGACCGGCCGGGCCACGACCGGCGTTACGCCGTCGATTTCGGCAAACTCCACCGGGAACTCGGCTGGGCGCCCACCCGCACCCTCGAGACCGGGTTGGCCGAGACTGTCGACTGGTATCTGGGTCACCAGGAATGGTGTGCGGATATAAGCGAGAATCGCTACCAGCGCCAGCGTCTCGGCACTGACTGAGGAACGATGGTTGATCCCCCACGCAATCCCCCTTTCCTCCCGCCGTCCCTTTCATGATGAAACCCCGCAAAGGAATTGTTCTTGCCGGGGGGTCGGGCACCCGCCTCTACCCCCTCACCATCGCGGTCAGCAAGCAGCTGATGCCAGTCTACGACAAGCCGATGATCTACTACCCGATCTCGGTCCTCATGCTGGCCGATATCCGTGAGATCCTCATTATCTCGACCCCGGATGACCTTCCCCTCTTTCAACGCCTTCTCGGGGACGGGTCACAGTTCGGTCTCGCCTTTTCCTATGCCGAGCAACCGCGGCCCGAAGGCCTCGCCCAGGCATTTCACATCGGCGAGGCCTTTCTCGACGGAGCGGCTGCCGCCCTCGTCCTCGGCGACAATCTCTTCTACGGCCACGATTTCGAGTCCGCCCTCCAGGCCGCCTCCCGACACGAGTCCGGAGCGACCATCTTCGGCTATCATGTGTCGAATCCCCGCCAATACGGCGTCGTTTCCTTCGACCGCGACGGCCGGGCGGTTTCCCTCGAGGAAAAGCCCACCCATCCCAAATCCAACTACGCGGTGCCGGGACTTTACTTCTACGATGCGACCGTGACCGAAAAGGCCCGGAACCTGAAACCCTCGGCGCGGGGCGAACTGGAGATCACCGATCTGAACCGCCTCTACCTCGAAGCCGGAAACCTCCGGGTCGAACGATTCGGCCGGGGCATCGCCTGGCTTGACACCGGAACCCATGACTCCCTGACCGATGCCGCCAATTTCGTTCAGGTCATCGAGAACCGGCAGGGGCTCAAGATCGCCTGTCTCGAGGAAATCGCTTTTGACCGGAAGTGGATCGATGCCGACGTCCTCAGCGCCCAGGTGCGACGGCACGGCAAATCAAGCTACGGCGAATACCTCGGCAACCTGCTCAACCGCGGCGGCTCCTGACCCGCGCTTTTTCCGATCTTGAACATCCTCTTCGCCAACTACGGCGATTTCGCCACCAACAGTCTCAACCATATCGCCGGCTTCGCCAACGAGTTGTGCCGGCTCGGGCACGATTGCCTGGTCGCCGTCCCGAAGAATACCGATTCTGTCCGATTACTGCCGGATCCCCTCTTCGTTCCCGCCGGTTTCGACCATGTCCTCCGGGTGCCCAACCACTTTCCCGATTCCCGGCCGGCCGACCTGATCCATGCCTGGACTCCCCGCGAAGGCGTCCGCCTTTTTGTCGAGGCCTATCAGAGACAATATTCTGCTCCGGTCGTCGTTCACCTCGAGGACAATGAGGAGCGGCTGCTCGAGACCTATTACCGCATGAGTTTTGAGGAGCTTCGCCACCGGGTGCCGGCCGAGCTCAACCCCATCTGGACCCGTGACCTGAGCCATCCCAACCGGTTCCGGTCCTTCATTCATCTGGCCGACGGGGCCACCCTGATCACCTCCGCACTCGCCGACTTCCTTGCTCCGGAAACGCCGCGGATCACCCTGAACCCGCCCGTCGACCTCGATTTCTTCGCGCCCCGCCCACCCGATGCACGGTTGCGGCAGAAACTCGGCATCGCCCCCGGTGAAAAGGTCATCGTCTACCATGGATCGGTGACCAGCGCCAACCGGGGCGATCTCCGCAAACTCTACCTCGCGGTCGCCCTACTCAACCGCGATGGCATCCCCACCCGCCTGATCCGGACCGGCTACAATGATCCGGGTTTTGTCGGATCATTCGGCTACGATACCGGGAGCCAGGTGATCGACCTGGGCTTTGTCGACCGACGCGAACTCCCGCCGCTTCTCGCCCTTGCCGATGTCCTCGTCCAGCCCGGATCGGACGATTCCTTCAATCACTACCGACTCCCGAGCAAGATACCGGAGTTTCTCGCCTCCGGACGTCCGGTCATCGTTCCCGCGACCAACCTCGGACTGCAGCTGGTCCATGAGGAGGACGCCCTCCTTCTCCGGACCGGCAGCCCGCTCGAGATCGCCGCAGCCTGTCGCCGCGTTTTTTCGGAGCCCGATCTGGCGGCCCGTCTCTCCGGCAACGCCGTGGCGAGAGCCCGGGAGTCCTTTGACCCGGAAAGTGCGGCCGCCGCCCTCGCTGGCTTCTACGAAGCGATCATCCGCAAGCGCGATGCGTCCCCGTGGAAGTCTCTCAAAGGAACCGGTCGCGATCAATTCCACCTTCTCGCCGCAACCGCCTCCGACGCGGCCAGACGACTCGAAACCGGAGGAACGGCCGGCCAAACGGAAATCCTGAAGGAGCTGGCCCATGCCATCGAGGTGGAACGCGAAGATTGGAAGAAGTCCTGCGTCCGGCTTGAATCGGCAAAGGCAAATCTGGAGCAGGTCATCCAGGATCTGACCCAGGGACGCGAAGCCGATCGGCGGGTGATTGAAACCCAGGAAGAACGCATCCTCCTGCTTGGAAAACAGGTGGACGATCTTGATGGACAAGCCCGCGAACTGACCGCCGACCGGGACAATGTCCGCCGGGACGCCGCCGAAGCCCACCGCCTCGGCCGGGAGTGCAGGGAAACCCTCGTCGCCCTGCGCGAGGATCTCATCGCCGCCCGAAAGGAAATCGATCGCCTGGTGGAGCGGGATGCCCGGGTCCGGGCCACCCTGTCATGGCGGATAACCGGCCCGCTTCGCTGGCTCCGGCGACACTTCATCGATCCCTTCACCCGCCGCAAGGGTTGATCATGACCGAGCCCGCTCCGATCGACCCTTTCGCTCCCTACCGCAAGTGGGTGGTCGAGCATGATGAGTGGTCCCCGAAGCGCCAGGGGGACAGTCTGGATCAACTGGCGCAAATGAGGGACCGTCCCCTCATCTCCGTCCTCCTTCCTGTTTACAATCCGCCTACCCGGTTCCTCGAGAAGGCCATCGATTCGGTCCGCAATCAGGTCTACCCCAATTGGGAACTCTGCCTTGCCGACGATGCCTCGACCGATCCCGCAATCCGCGGTGTGATCGAAGATCGGGCCGCGATGGATTCACGAATCCATGTTGTCTACCGGCCACGTAACGGACACATCAGCCGCGCGTCCAACAGCGCCCTCGATCTGGCCAACGGCAGCCATGTCGCCCTTCTCGACCACGACGATGAACTTGCCCCGGACGCTCTTCTCCGGGTCGCCGGGGTGATCGCGGATCACCCCGAAACCGCTGTCATCTACACCGACGAAGACAAGATCGACGAAGAGGGGAACCGTTATGAGGCCTATTTCAAGCCTGACTGGAATCCCGACCTCTTCAACGGCCAGAACCTGATCAGCCATCTCGGCGTTTACCGCCGAGACTGGGTTGAGCGGGTCGGTCGTTTCCGCCCGGGCCTCGAGGGATCCCAGGACTGGGATCTGGCTCTCCGCATCATCGAGCGGATCCACCCCGAACAGATCCGGCATATCGACCGCGTGCTCTACCATTGGCGGGCGATCATGGGGTCGACGGCGCTGGAAATGACCGAGAAAACCTATGCCCTCCATGCCGCCCGGCGGGCCCTGGGCGAGCACCTCGCGCGGACCGGCGTCCAGGGAGAACTCATCCCCGTCCCCGGGGGACACTGGCGTACCCGCTATCCCCTGACATCCATCCCCCTCGTTTCCCTGGTCATCCCGACCCGAAATGCGGGCCGCCTGCTCGAGGCATGCCTCTCCAGCATCCGGGAGAAGACCACCTACCCAGAATACGAAGTCGTCCTGGTCGACCACAATTCCGACGAGGAACGGGCACTTAAGATCCTGGCCGAGGCCCGAGCCGGCTGCACCCGGGTCGTCCGGATGGACGGTCCCTTCAACTTCTCTGCCCTGGTCAATCGCGGAGTGGCCGAAGCCCGCGGGGAATTGGTCTGCCTTCTCAACAACGACATCACGGTCATCACCCCGGACTGGCTGGAGGAAATGGTCAGTCACGCCCTGCGCCCCGGTGTCGGCCCCGTCGGAGCCATGCTCTACTACCCCGACGACACCATCCAGCATGCCGGGGTCGTTCTCGGGGTGGGAGGCGTGGCCAGCCATGCCCACAAGGGATTCGCCCGCGGTTCCGAAGGCATGCTCAACCGCGCCCGTCTCGTCCAGAACTACAGCGCCGTGACCGGAGCCACCCTGCTTGTCCGCCGCGACCTCTACCAGGCGGTCGGTGGATTCGATGAGGTCGACCTGCCGGTCGCCTTTGACGACGTCGATTTCTGCCTGCGCCTCCGGGAACGGGGCTACCGGACCGTCTGGACTCCATTCGCCGAGTTCATTCACCATGAATCCGCCTCCCGCGGGGATGACCTCCGACCGGACCGGGTCGACGCCTTCGCCCGCGAAGTCGCCGTGATGGAGAAACGCTGGGGGCATCTCCTCTACCGGGATCCGGCCTACAATCGCAACCTGACCTTGCGCAAGGATGACTTTTCTCTCGCGGACTTCCCGAGAAGCGGTGAACGATTCGAATAACCCAACGCGTGGAAGCCACACCCAGAATCACTTTCATCATTCCGGTGTTCAACGGTCTCGAGCTGACCCGTGAATGCCTGCGGACCCTGTCCGAGACCGCGCTTGGTCGGGATCGCGAGATCATCATCGTCGACGACGGAAGCAGCGATGGCACGCGGGAATTTCTGACGACAATCGATCGCCCCGACACCCGGATTATTCTCAACGAGAAGAACCTCGGCTATGCCGGTGCCAACAATGCCGCCGGGCGGATCGCTCGAGGTGAGTTTCTCTGCCTGATCAACAATGATCTCGTCTTCGAACCGGGTTGGCTGGAACCGATGCTCGACGCGTTCGCGCAGGATCCCGAAGTCGGCATTGTCGGCAATATCCAAACCGCCTTCGCCACCGGCGCCCTCGATCATGCCGGCATCTTCATCGCTCTCGACGGCAAACCCCATCACCTGCGAAAAGCCGGCCTGACCCGTAGATGGTGCACCACCACCTCGGTCGCGGCCGTGACCGGCGCCTGCCTGATGATCCGGCGGTCGGATTTTCTGGAGCTCGGCGGTTTTGATGAGCAGTTCGTCAATGGAGCCGAGGATGTCGACCTCTGCTTCCAGATGACGGCGCGGAATCGGCGCATCGTGGTTGCCAACCGGAGCCGCATCCGCCACCACGTCGGTGCCTCCCGGCTCCCGGGAATACAGGATGAGGAGAACTGCCGTCGTCTTTTTGCCAAGTGGCCCGACCACCTCGCCCGACTCGGGGCCCAAAAATGGCCCGCTCACCACCTGGATTCGGTTTTCCACAGAAGAGTCCGGTTCCGACCCGGTCTTTTCCTGACCGCACTTGCTCAGGCCATGGGTCTGCGATCCGAGCCCGGAAAGGAGAGCCTGGCCCTCGTCCGTCAGAAAATGGGGGTCACCGAGGATCATTGGCAGGTACAACTGGGCGGCGGTGTCGGACGCGACAAACCTTCCCTCCTCCGGGAGTTTCAGTACGAGGGATTCCACTCCTCAGAGGTCGAGGGAGCCACCTGGATCAAGGAAAACGCCCGGGTCACCCTTCCGGCCGGCATTCCCGTCGGCAGCATGTATGTCCGCGGCCTGGTTCTTCCCGCTCCCACCGGCGTGAAACAGGCCCGGGGCCGCCTCGGAATCCGCCTCATCATGGATGACACCTCGATCGCCACCCTGCGATCGATCCCGACCGGGCCATTCATCGCCGAGGTCGAGAGGGAATTTCTGGACGAAGATTCGTCCTCCGTTCTGGAAATCCAGCTCATCGGGACAGGGTGGAGCAACGCCCTCGCCTATTTCGGGCGCGTGACCGCAACCTGGCCCCTGCCCGCCCGGCTCCATGAGACTCTTCAGGGATTTCGACCGCAACCCCTCAACCAACGGCTTCAGATCACCCGCATCGGTGTGAACGGTGAGGACGTCCTCGACTTCGCCAGGCCGAATTCCCCGTTCGTCTACGACTTTGCCCAGCGCCATACCCAACTGGGAATCAACCTGGTGGGCTGGTTCGCAGGAGAACTCGGGGTCGGCGAATCCGTCCGCTGCGCCGCCAAGGCCATCGACGCCGCCAAGATCCCTCACGCCCTCGTCGATTGCCGGCTCAATTGCCTCGCCGCCCAGGGGGACACCACTTACCGGTCCCGTATCCAGGGAGACAATCCCTATCCGATCAACATCTTCCATATCGATGCTCCGCAGTCGGCGGATATCGACCACCACCACGGGCCGGATTTCCGCAGCAATCGCTACAACATCGCCTACTGGGCCTGGGAACTCCCCGAATTTCCCGATGGGTGGATACGCTATTTCAAGTTCTTCGACGAGGTCTGGACACCGAGCCGCTTCACCTCCGAAGCGATCGGCCGGAAATCGCCGCTGCCCGTCCTGACGATGCCGCACGTCATCGATTTCGCTAAGCCGGCCGGTGGTTCACGGCATCGAATGGGCCTTCCGGAGGATCGCTTCCTTTTCCTGATGATGTACGACCTGAACAGCTATCAGGAGCGCAAAAACCCTCGGGCGGTTATCGAGGCCTACACCCGTGCCTTCAATTCCGGGGCCGAAGACGTCGGCCTGGTGGTGAAAGTCCACGGCCTCAAGGGCAACGAAGCCGCCTTCGCCGAACTCACGGAGGCCGTCGCCCCACTCTCCGGTGTCCACCTGATCGCCGAAACCCTCGCCCGCGCTTCCGTTTACGACTTGATCGCCGCCTGCGATTGTTTTGTCTCCCTCCACCGTTCCGAGGGGTTCGGGCTCGGAGTGGCCGAAGCCATGTTTCTGGAGAAGCCCGTCATCTCGACCGACTGGTCGGCCACCGCCGAGTTTGTCAATCCCGGCAACGGCTGTCCCGTCAACTTCCGCCTGATCGAACTCGAGCGCTCCATCGGCCCCTACGGCAAGGGCCAGATCTGGGCCGATCCCGACATCGATCACGCCGCCGGGTTCATGCGCCAGGTCGCCGCCAATCCCATCCTGTGCCGGGAACTCGGATACAACGCCCGTCAGACCATCCTCCGGTTGTTCGCGCCGCAGGTTATCGGCGGCCTTTACGAGCAGCGGCTTCGCGCCATCACTCTGTGGTAGGCTCGGCTGGGCCGAGCAGATTCAGTTCGATCTGCTCGATCCGGTAAAGGATCATGCGTTCATCCTGCCAGGAGGCCGCCACCGGCGCGGTCGGACTCTCGAAAGTGATCACCGACCGCCCCGGCGGAAGCTCGACCGGCAGGTCAATGATCTGCGTCTCCCTGGCCAGGTGCCCGGACCAGAGCGTTTCTCCCCCGACCGCCACCGTCAGGTCACAGGACTCACGGGCCCGCAAGGCCAACGACAAGACCCCTCTCTCCGTCCGATCCAGCTTGTTCTCCACCAGGACCGTCGCCTCGCCCGGAGACCAGCGCCATTGCCTTCGACCCTTGCTTTCCAAGGGGAACCACTCGGGGCCGAAGTTCATGCTCCAGTCGGCATGACTGTCCAGCATGGCATCGGCCTCCACCCCGGTCACCACTGCCATTCGGCTCAGATGGGGCGCCGCCAAGGCCGAGGTTGCGGCCACCACCGAGATATTGCCGATCAGAAGGAGGGGAAGCCAGCGCCGCCCCCGCGGAACGGCCAGATTGAAGGCCAGGCTCAGGGGCAGGAGTACCCGGATTGTCGCCATCGGGTATCCGGCCCAGACGGCCGGTCCAAGAACCATGCCGAGGAGACAGGTGGCCAGGCCCAATCGCCACGCCCTCTCCCCGATCCGCCATCGAAAGAGGAAGAAACCCATCTGAACCGTCACACTGAGCATCATGGCCACGCGATTGACCCAGACCCGCGAGGTCCAGTCGTCCCAGAGAAAGGTGTCGCGCCAGGCCCCGAACAACCCGAAGAACGGCCAGGCGAAGTTGCGGGCGCCCAGGCTCCGGTCCGTATCCAGAATCATCCCACGCGTGGAGACGTAAAGCAGCCAGCACCCGATCGGCAGCACGATGATCAGACCGAGAAGGAGCAGGTGGGACACCCGCCATTTCCGCCAATCCGTCTCAGGCGGCAGGACGGCCGCGGCGAGGACACTGGTCTCCCGGGTGAGGGTGGCCAGGGCCAGGGCAACGGCTCCGCCGGTCATCCGGCTGCGCTCGGCCAGGGCAAGGCCGAGCGCGATCAGCAGCAGGGCCGGCCCATCCGGCAGCGCATTGCGGATGCTGTAGAGAAGACCCGCTCCGAACAGGACGCCGAACCACCGGATCCAACCCTCCGGGTCACCCGGTCGAAACCAGCGAAGCACCAGCAGGGCCAGTCCCAGCCAGGCCACCACATTGATCAGTGAAAATGCCTGGAGGATCCAGAAGGGTCGCCCCAGGCCCGCAACATGGGCAAGTGCCGGCATCAGCATCCGCCGCGTGCGGTAACTGAAGTTGTCGACCGCGTGGGGAAGATTCCGGTCCCGGAGCAGGGGATCCATCGCGACCTGGGCATAAAACTGCCCGTCGTAGCCCGCCGAGTTCTCGAGGATGAAATGGGGCGTGTTCCTGATCTGGGGCATCGCCCTGCCGGCAAACTGGGAGCCGAAGGAGATCAACTGGGTCAGTCCTTTTCCCGGCAGGGCAAAACCCGCGACGGAAAGCAGGAGAAAAACGACGGCGGCGGCCTGGGATCCGACAAGAAGGACGGCCAGGAGTTGACGCGGAAAGGGGGGCTTGGAGAAAATCATCGCGGCCTACGACGCAGGAAGGGCGAATACTTCGCGATGACATAGAGGGCCCGGACCCCGTCCCTCCAGCCGATCTTCTTCCCCTCCGCATAGGTCCGGCCATGGTAGGCGATCCCAACCTCGTAGATGGGAACCCCCATCGCCGCCACTTTGGCGGTCACTTCCGGCTCGAAGCCGAATCGCTTCTCCTCGATCTGAATCGATTGGATGACCTCCCGCCGGAAGACCTTGTAGCCTGTCTCCATGTCCGTGAGGTTGAGGTTCGTCGTCATGCTGGAAAACAGGGTGATGATCCGGTTGCCGACCATATGCCAGAAGTAGAGGACACGGTGCGGCTGCCCGCCCATGAAGCGCGATCCGTAAACGACGTCGGCATGGCCGTCGAGGATCGGCTGAAGAAGGTTCGGATACTCGGCCGGGTTGTACTCCAGATCCGCATCCTGAATCAGCACGATGTCTCCGGTCGCCCGGCTGATCCCGGTGGCAAGGGCGGCGCCCTTCCCCTGGTTCTTTTCGTGAAAGACGACGACATCCACCTGCCGGGCCAACTTGGTCTCGATCAACTCCCGGGTTCCATCCGTCGAACAATCATCGACCAGGATGATCTCCTTGTCTGCCGGCACGGCCTCGAGAACACGACCGAGCAGTACCTCGAGGGTCGAGCGCTCGTTGTAACAGGGAATGATTACCGACAATTTCATCAGACTGGGCAGCCGTGGCCTGATTGGGGGCCGACCTACCGTCCCGAATGAAGACGGCTATCCGGTCCGATGACAATCCGTTTGAAAACCCATTTCGGGGCGGATCATCCAAGCGAGGTCGGGGCCCGGAAAAGAAAAGCCCGGCACCATGCGGTGCCGGGCTCTTCACCAAACAAATAACTCCGAGATCAGGGCAGGAGCACCGTGTCGATCACATGGATGACACCGTTGGAAGTCTCAATGTCCGTCTTGATGACGTTGGCATCCCCCACCATGACCCCCGCGTCGGACACGACAATCGCAAGGGCCTTCCCGTTGACCGTCGGGGCCTCGCCCGTCGCGACATCGGCAGCCATGACCTTGGCCGGCACCACGTGGTAGGTCAGGATAGCGATCAGCTTGTCCTTGTTCTCTGGAAGCAGAAGCGAAGCGACGGTGCCTTCCGGAAGCTTGGCAAAGGCGTCGTCGGTGGGAGCGAATACCGTGAAGGGACCTTCGCTCTTGAGTGTATCGACGAGCCCGGCGGCTTGCACTGCGGCCACCAGGGTGGAGAATGATCCGGCCGAAACCGCCGTGTCGACGATGTCTGCCTTTCCATGATTCATGCCGAACGCCGTGCCGCCCATCGAGAGGGAAGTGACAAGTGCGAGTGAAGTGAGAAACCTGTTCATAACGTGTGTGTGTCTGCGGTTGATTTTGTGAATCGGGAATGTTTCCCGTCCCGAACCCTTGTTCGCCCGACCACCCGTTCCGGATGCATCATTGCCCCTGTCTGCAGGCGGCGGTCCACTTGAGGGTGGCTCCTGAAAAGCCCCGGGGCCGGAGATCGGATCGCCCGCCCTCAACCGTCCTGAAGCATTCCCTGATTGGGAGATTCAGCGAAGTGAAGGCGTTCCATCACCTCACCCAGGAGGTAGATCGAACCGGTCACCAACACGGTATCGCCGGGAGCCCCCACCGAGCAGTCTCCTGGGGAGGGAAAGAGCTGCGCCAGGTTCGATCGGTGAACGATTCCCGGGAATCCCTCCGGTACGAGCGTCTCCAGTTCGCCGAACCCGGTGGCCCGGGGTTGATGCGGCACGACCAGGAACAGTTCGGCGGCATACTCCGCGAGAACGGCAAGCAGAGCGACCGCCCGAGGACGGCCCAGGCATCCGACCACCACCTTCGGTTTGCACCCGTTCAGCGCCACCAGGTGGGCCAGATTGGCGGCCAGCCACGCGGCCGCATCCACATTGTGAGCCGCATCGAGGATGAGATGACGGCCTCCCACCTCCATCCGTTGCCAGCGCCCCGGCCAACTGACACCACCCAGCCCCGCTTTGAGCGCGGCCTCCGGGATTTCGAATCGATCCGTGAGTCGCCTGCAGATCAGGGTCGCTGTACCCGCGTTGATGCGCTGATAGTCACCCTCCAGGTTGGTCCTCGGATAATCGTCGATATGTTCGCCGAAGTGTTCGTCAACCGGGAACAGGGGCGATCCGCGTTCCAGACAGACCGACCGGATGACGTCCTCCGCTTCATCGGGAACCTGGCCGAGAACCAGCGGAATACCCGACTTGATGATCCCGGCTTTCTCCGCCGCAATTCGGGCGATGGTATCCCCCAGGATCTCGCAATGATCGAGGCCGATCGAGGTGATTGCGGTCACCGCCGGCCGGACGACATTGGTTGCATCGAGCCGGCCACCCAGGCCGACTTCGATCACTCCGACATCGACCCGCGCGCGGGCAAAGTGGAGAAAGGCCATCGCCGTCATGAACTCAAAAAAACTTGGATGATCCTCCGGGTCGATCCGGGCCATGGCCTCGGCCACGTGCTGCAATTCCCGCGTATAGGCCACGATTTCATTTTCATGGAGAATCTCCCGGTTGACCTGAATCCTCTCACCCTGCCGGACAAGATGCGGCGAGGTGAAGAGCCCGACTTTCAGACCGGTTTGCCGGAGGATGGAGTCAACCATTGCAGCAACCGATCCTTTGCCATTGGTGCCGGCAATATGCACCACCGGATACGCTCTTTCCGGATGCCCGAGCCGTTCGGACAATAGCCGCATCCGATCGATGCCGAACTTGGCACCATGGTGCTTGAGACTGAAGAGATAATCCCGGACTGCGGGGTAATCGATGAGATCGGGAGAACGATTCACAATCGCGGACGCTGGCGAAGGCGCCGATTCAGAGCAAGCCCGACCGATTGGACCGAGTCCGGCTACTTGCCCGCCATCACCGCACCCTTCGGGTCGAAACCGAAGAGCAGAAGCAGATCCCTGAGCCGTTCCCGCATTTCCGTTCGGGGAACAATCTGGTCAATCAGTCCATGCCTCAAGAGGAACTCCGAGCTCTGGAATCCGTCAGGAAGATCCTGTTGAGTCGTTTCCTTGATGACCCGGGGACCCGCGAACCCGATCAGGGCGCCGGGCTCCGCCAGGTTGACGTCGCCGAGCACGGCAAAACTGGCTGTCACGCCCCCGGTAGTCGGATTGGTCAACACGGAGAAGAACGGCAACCCGGCATCATCCAATCGGGCGAGGGCGGCACTCGTTTTGGCCATCTGCATCAGGCTGAGAATGCCTTCCTGCATCCGGGCACCGCCGGAAGCCGAGAAGATGACCAGCGGTATCTTGCGCTCAACGGCCCGTTCGATCGCCCGCGTGATCTTCTCACCCACGACCGATCCCATCGAACCGGCACTGAATCGGAAGTCCATGACCGCCAATGAAATAGGAATCTGATGGATCGCCCCCACCCCACAGACAACCCCCTCCGGAAGACCACTGCTCTTCTGGTATTTTTTCAGTCGCTCCGGATAGGGCACCGCATCGACGAACTCGAGAGGGTCCATCGGCAGCAAGCCGACGTCGAACTCCTCAAAGCTTCCCTCATCGAGCAGAAAACGGATCCGGTCCTCGGAAGTGATCGGGAAATGATAGCCACTACCCGGGACAACCTGTTGGTTGGCATCAAGTTCCTTTGCAAAGACGAGTTCTCCGGAGACCGGGCACTTCTTCCAGAGTCCCTCGGGAATGTCCCGCTTGCGAACAGTAACGGTTGAATACTTAGGTTTACTGAAAAGCGCCATGAAATGAATTCCGCTCAGATTGGATTCGAGAACCCGTTTCCACCAACTCTCACCACCCGACCCGCCCCCTCACCCATGGCCAATGGTGGCAACATCAAGCGCCCTCAGCCCGGAACGGCGAAGGACCAGTGCACAAGCGTTGAGGGTGGAACCGGTGGTGAAAACATCGTCGATGATGATGTGACGTTGATCGGTCAGTATCTGGGCATCCGCCGCCAAGGCAAAGGCATTTTTCAGGTTGGTCTGCCGCTCCCGGCGGGAGAATCGGGTCTGGGAAACCGTATCTTCCACTCGAATCAAAAGATCTGCCACCCGCGTGCCCTCTCCCACCGCCCGGGCGAGGGCGTGCGCCATGACCTCACTCTGGTTGTAGCCACGTTCCCTCCGTTTCCGGGGATGCAGGGGTACCGGCACCAGCACAGCCCCACGGAGAAAATCGGTGAAGCCCGGGCTTTCGATCGCGAGCCGGACCAGATCTCCCACCACGTATTCCGCCCGCTCATACTTGAAGGCGATGATCAGTGAGCGGACCGGGCCCTGGAAGAGAGCCGCGGTTCGGCCGGTTCCATAAACCGGGTCGAGGTGGAGACAATGCGGACAGGTCCTGGCCGATTCGACTGCCCCGAAAACCGGATAACCGCAGGTGTCGCATCGGGGTGCCACCGCATGGACAACCCGGCGACCACAGGTTTGGCAGAGGTGTCGAAAACTGTCCCCGTTCACCGCCCGGCCGCAATTGAGACAACTCCGGGGGAAGATCACATCCAGGAATCCGCCGACCCACTGTCCGCGTTTCCTCATATCAAGAATTACTTGGCACCTCCGGACGCAGTGGCCCCGAAGGTCCGGCCTCCCCGTCGCTTCGATAAAAGACCTTCTCAAGAAACAAACCGTGGGCCGGAGCGGTCTCGATCAGCGGAATGCGGTGACCGGAGGTCAGGACACGACTGACCTCCGCAACCGACAGGCGCCCCAAACCCACTTTCAGAAGGGTTCCAACCAGGCTGCGTGCCATATGATAGAGAAACCCGCTCGCCTCAACCGTGATCCGGATCCGACGCCCCCGGCGGGAGATCCGCAGGCACCGCAGATCTTTGACGGTATCCTCAATTTCATCACCATTGGACGCCCCAAACGGGGCGAAGTCGTGCCGGCCGATCAGGACAGCGGCGGCCGCCCTCATGAGGCCGAGATCCAGCGGCCCCGGCAAGGCGAGGCACCAGGCCGCTTCGTGAGGTTCGGCCCGCCCCAGGATGATCCGGTAATGATAGCGCTTCCCGGTCGCATCAAAACGGGCGTGAAATCCGTCCGCCACCTGCACGGTCGATTTCACCAGAACAGTCGGCGGCAGATGGGTGCCCAGGGCCCCGGTCAACCGCGTTCCTCCATGCCTCCACTCGCCGTCGAAATGGAATACCTGCCCCACGGCGTGAACCCCGGTATCCGTGCGCCCACTGCCATGGATGCGCACCGGACGCCGGAAAACCGATGCCAGGGCGTCTTCGATCGCATCCTGAACCGAAAGGGCATTGGCCTGACTCTGCCAGCCATGAAAGGCCCCTCCATCATAGGCACAGACACACTTCCAACGCATGATCCTTCAGCCTCCCTCCCCTTCGGGTGCCCACATTTCGAGACCCGTCCGTTGGTCGAGGAAATCCTGAAGGATGACGGCGGCCGCCATCGAATCGATCTTTCCCGAACGGCGAAGGGCGTCGTCGCGACCCTTCGGCAACGAGGTCCGCACCGTTTCCGTGGTCAATCGTTCATCCACCCGATGGACGGGCAGATCGAAACGGGCGGAAAGCTCGTCGATGAAGACATCGACCTCGCGCGCCTTGAAGCCGGCGGTCCCGTCCATGTTCAGCGGGTAACCGACAACCAGGTCGCTGATCCGGCGATCCTGAAGGATCTTTGCCAAACGGACAAATCCCTCGGCGCGATCGATCGCATCGAGCGCCGGCAGGGGCGTGGCCACGCCGATCTCGTCCCCGTAACTCAATCCGATCCGGCGTTCGCCATAGTCGATTCCGAGACAACGCATGACAAGTGTTAATGAACCCGAACCGGGAAATCAGAGCAGGTGACGATAGGCCGGATCCCGGCCCAGCCTGGTGACCAGATCCTTGATTCTCTGCGATTCCCCACGCGGACAGACCAGGGTGGCATCGGCTGTATGAATCACCACCAGATCGTCGCAACCGATCAGAGCAACGAGGTGACCCTCTCCGGAAACCACGATATTGCCCGTCCCACTCTCAATCATGACCTGCCCCCGCACCGCATTGCCGTCGCCGACGTTCTTCATATGGCGCGCCGCCGCCGGCCAGGACCCGACATCGTCCCATTCAAAACCCGCCGGAATCGTCACCACATTGTCCGCCTTCTCCATGATGGCAAAATCCACGGAAATCCGACGCAGACCCGGAAAGAATTCCCTGAGAACGGTCGCGAAATCCCCACCCGCCGCCAGGGCGGTCTCGATCGTCCGAAATCCTTCGCGCAGTTCCGGGGCGTGCCTTTCGAAGGC
This sequence comes from Opitutaceae bacterium, assembly GCA_041395105.1. NCBI lineage: Bacteria > Pseudomonadati > Verrucomicrobiota > Opitutia > Opitutales > Opitutaceae > Opitutaceae bacterium. The sequence continues at coordinate 225,326 of JAWLBB010000002.1, forward strand.
CTCTTCAATCGTGGAGACCTGCCAGACGAAGATGCCCCCATTCCAGAAATAGTCGCCGGAAGCCAGATAAGCCTTTGCCGTTTCCAGATCCGGCTTTTCCACGAAACGCCGGACCCGGTAGACACTCTGCTCCGCCGCGGTGGAGCAAGGCTCGCCCCGCTGGATATAACCATATCCGGTGGCCGGCTCCGTCGGGACAATCCCCAGGGTGACCAGCACCGGATCGGCTTCAGCGGCTTCAAAGGCTGCCTCGAGCGAGGTTCGAAAGGCGGCGCCATCGCGGATGACGTGATCCGCGGGCAGCATGGCCAGGGTGGCTGTCGCGCAACGGCTTCTGACCATGAGGGCCGCCAGACCGACAGCGGCCGCCGTATCTCGGCCTTCCGGTTCGGCCACGATATTCTCGGCCGGAAGATGCGGGCAAGCCTCCCTTACGGCGGCGATCTGCTCGCGATTGGTCAGGATGAGGACGTTTTCCAGCGGGACCAGCCCCGGCAAACGATTGATCGTCTGGACAAGCATCGGCTCTTCGCCGGCAATCGGGAGTAATTGCTTCGGCCGCCGAAGCCGGCTTTCCGGCCAGAAACGCTCTCCCTTCCCTCCGGCCATGACCACCACAAATCGATTCTTCATCCGCGTTACCATCTGTTCGCCGGCCGGACAGGTCAACGAGGAAGACCGGAGGCAAGGGACCGGTTGACGCACCCCGAAATCCCGGCTTCCTTTCATCCACTGCCCGTTCCCATGCCCGCCCGATCCGATTCCGACTCACCCGACTCTTCCGCTCCCGCCGCAAAGCTCTCGGCAGAGGAGACTGTCCGCTACAGTCGCCACCTCATGCTGCCGGAGATCGGTCTGGAGGGTCAAAGCCGATTGAAGCAGGCGAAGGTTCTGGTCGTGGGCGCCGGTGGTTTGGGGAGCCCTGCCGCCATATACCTGGCGGCAGCCGGCATAGGAACAATCGGACTGGCCGATTTCGACCAGGTCGAAGCCCATAATCTACAGCGCCAGATCCTTCATCGCGACCGGGATCTTGGTCGGGCCAAGACCGAATCCGGACGGGATGCCCTTGCCGAATGGAATCCGCACCTCGTCGTGCGACTGCATCCGGAGGGCGTGACTCCGGACAACGCCGTCGAGCTCTTCTCGGCCTACGACTTCATTCTCGATGGCAGCGACAATTTCCCGACCCGCTACCTGACCGCCGACGCCGCCCATCTCGCCCGGCGACCACTCGTCTACGGCAGCCTCTTCCGCTTCCAGGGCCAGGTCAGCGTTTTCGACACGGCGAGAGGCGGCCCCTGCTACCGATGCCTCTTCCCCGAAGCACCGACCGGGGAGGCCGTCCCCAACTGCGCGGAAGCCGGAGTCCTCGGCGCCCTGTGCGGAGTGATCGGCAGCCTTCAGGCCACCGAGACCATCAAGCGGATTCTGGACATCGGCCAGGGCCTGAGCGGCACCCTGCTCATTGTGGATGCCCTCGACCTGCATTTTCAAAAAATCCGCATCCGGAAGAATCCGGACTGTCCGCTTTGCTCGGTCTCGCCAGGCATCACCTCCCTGGCCTCCCACCGCAAACCACCACCCGACCCGCCCCCCATGAGCACGGACCTGCCGTTCGAAATGGACCCCGCCGAAGTCCACCTCCTGCTTCAGTCGGACCCCCTTTCCATGGTCCTCGATGTCCGTGAACCCTATGAACGGGCGATCTGCCGGATCGACGACTCCCTCGACCTGCCCATGGGGCAGATTCCCGGCTCACTGGATCAGATACCCGAGGATCGAACCCTCCTCGTTCTCTGTCACCACGGCCACCGCAGTGCAAGGGTCGTCCAGTTTCTGCGCGCCCGCGGCTACGAGAAGGTCGTCAATATCCGCGGCGGCATCGATGCGTGGTCACGGACCGTCGATCCGAAGATCCCCCGTTATTAGGACCAGGCCGCGGCAGGGCCCAACGGTCGGAAGGGCACACCCTTCAGTCCGTGTATTTCACGCCCGGATACGCGCTGAGGTAGTCTTCAAAAGCCCGCTTCAATCGCCTGGATACCGTGCCGGCTCCCGTGCGGTAGCCCTTCCCGCCGATCCCCGCAACCGGCACGATATCACGGGTGGTCGATGCGATGAAACATTCGTCAAAGGCCTCGATCTCCGTGCCCGGGATTCTCCGTTCAATCAGTTGGAGGCCCTCGGGGCGCTCGATCCGGTAAAGGAGCAATTGCCGCGTCACTCCGCCCAGGATACCGCTGGACAGGGGTGGCGTCACCACCCGGCTGCCCTTGACAAAAAACAGATTGGCGGTGGCGGCCTCGGTCACATCCCCGGCCTGATTGAACATGACGACATCATCGGCTCCCGCCTCCTTCGCCTCCCGCAGGCAAAGGAGATTGTTCATATAGTTTCCGGTCTTCGAAGAGGGATCCACCGCCGTCCGCAGATTGCGCTGAAAACGCCGGGCCGGATGCAGACGGAGTCCGCCTTCCAATTGGGCCGGGCTCAATTCGGTCAGCTTCTGCACATAAAGGAAATAGCGGGCCCGATCGGCCAAAGCGGAATCCAGACCGATCGGTCCGCTGCCGCGCGAGATCTGTAGGCGGATATAGCAGGCGCCCGACCATGAAGTCACCTGCCTGTAGGCCGCGATCGTCCGGGCGATTTCCCGGATCGCCGTTGATCGGTCCACCGGAAGGACGAGGCCGATCGCTCCGGCGGAACGCTCCAGACGTTCCCAATGCTCACCAAAGGCGAAGACGTGCTCGCCAAACGTCCGCCAGACTTCATAAACCGAATCTCCATAAAGAAAACCCCGATCCAGCGGGGAGATCGAGGGTTGGGAGGCATCGTGAAGCATCCCGTTTGAATTGGCCTGGATATAGGGCATCGATATTTCCATGAGGATGGTCGCTTCCCCGGAAAAAGGAAAGCCCGGCCGCATCGCAGCCGGGCTCTTTAATGGAGAATTCTGTCGACCTCAGCTCTTCTTGGTGAGACCGGCTGCTTTCTTGATGTTCTGAACGGTCGGAACGGAAACACCGAACTGAGCCGCCACCGCACCGCTGGTTGCCCCGCCCTTGACTGCCGCGATGACGCCATCGCGGATTTCCGGCGTGATCGTGGTCCGCTTGCGGCGCCCGCCCGCCTTCCTGGCAGCCTTCTTGGCAGGCGCCTTTTTCGCGGCCTTTGCCGGTGCTTTCTTGGCGGCCTTCGGAGCCTTCCTGCTCGACGACCTGGCGGCCGCTTTGCGCTTGGTTCGGGTCGCCTTCTTCGGAGCACCAAGACCCTGTAATTTCTTGATCAGATCAGAACGACTCTCGTATCCCAGCATCGAATGGAGATTCTCAAGCATTGATTGCCCGAGTGCTTCGAGTTTTGATTTCTGATGATCGATCTCTTTGAGAATTTCAGTTAACATAAGCTATAATTTATCAAAGCACATTCAATAAAGGCAATCCTATTTCGATCTGTCTTTTCCTATACAACCGTATCTGCGTCAGGCTCGCCCCGCTCCAGATCAATCGATCATCACACGGTCCAGAGAAACCGATCCGGGCTTCAGAATTCCAAGCGTCTCCAGTTGTTCAATCTGTGTCGCAAATCGATCACGTGATATCCGACCGACCGTGTCCATATCGCCTTCAGGCCCGGTGGCGAGTTTCTCCGAGAGAATCATCCCCCGGGAAAACTCAAGGTAGTCGGGGGTGACCTTCGGATTGATTTGCAGCATGATCGCATGGGCGGGTCCGGGATCCCCCGTCAGGTAGCTTCGATAACCCCTGATGTAGGCACGAAGGAATGCTTTGGTCGCTTCGGGATGATCACGGACAAAATCCCGATTGCCGATGATCACGGTATAGGCATCAAACCCCGCGTCCCATGCGTAGAGGAATTTCGGCGTGACCCCCTGCTGCTCGAGAAAGAACGGCTCCGCTATATAGAATCCCTGCTGGATAAACCCGGGGTCTGCGATGAACTGGGCGAGCCCGAAATTCTGCGGAATGACATTGAAATCGATCCGGTATTTCTGACGCAGGTAGGCCAGGAACGCCCATTCCGGCCGGGCCATGATCGTCTTTCCGTTCAACTCCTCAAAACTGGATATCGGATTGCTCTGATGGAGCATGAGAACCGAGGGATCGTGCTGAAAGACAGCGGCCACGTTGATGAGGGGAAGGCCTTGGGCCATTGCCAGCAGTGTGTTGGTGGAATCCGATTGGCCGAACTGCGCCTGCCCGGTCGCGATCTTCTGGTGAACAAAAGCGTTCGCCCCACCCTGGACCAGTCGGACATCCAGTCCCTCCTCGGTGAAATACCCCAGGGCTTCGGCCTGGTAAAAGCCGCCGTGCTCCGGTTCAGCCACCCAGTCCAACTGAACCACGATGGTGCCGGGGTCCGATCCCGTGACCGCCGATTCCGACCGATCACTGCGCGCGCAACCGAATGAGAGTAGCAGGAAGAACCCTGAGACAGCAGCTGAGACAAATCGATTCATACAGAATACCTACCCTGCCTCGGGAAAAGCACAAATCAATCCATCAGACTCCTAAAGGCGGATCCGAATGCAGGCGACCCCCTCTCCGTGCGCCGCGGCCGCACCGACCCGCGTTCCTCTATATCGTCATGGCCGCGTAGCCACCGTCCACCACGATCTCGGTTCCCGTGACAAAGGATCCCGCCCTGGAAGCCAGCAGAAGAGTCGCCCCGACCAGCTCGGAAGCCTCACCGAAACGTTTCATCGGCGTGTGTCCCATGATGCTGGACACCCGGTCCGGGGTGAGGACCTTGCGGTTCTGTTCTGCCGGAAAGAAACCCGGGACAATGGTGTTCACCCGGACTCCGGAGGGCGCCCATTCGCGGGCGAGGTTCTTTGAAAGATTATGGATGGCCGCCTTCGACATTGAATAGGTGAAGACCCGGGAGAGCGGGATCAGGCCCGACATGGAGCCGACATTGATGATCGAACCGGACTTCTGCCCGACCATGGTCTTCCCGAAAACCTGGCACGCGCCAAAGACCGCCTTCACGTTGATGTTCATGATCCGATCGAATTCCTCCTCCGAAATATCAAGGAACGGGGTCGGCGAATTCACCCCGGCTCCATTGACCAGAATGTCCACGCGGCCGTAGGCCTCCATGACCGAATCATGGAGCTTTTCCAGCCCGACGCGCTCGCTGATCTCCGCCGCGAGGAAGGAGGCTGAACCTCCGGCTGACTCGATGCGCTGCCTCCGGATCCGCGCCTTTTCTTCACTGCGGCCGACCAGGACGACATGGGCGCCCGCTCCGGCCAGGCCCTCCGCCATGGCCCCACATAGCTCGCCCGTTCCCCCGATAACCACGGCAACACTGTCATCCAGGCCAAAGATGTTCTTAAGATAGTTTTCGTTATTCATAGATAGAAAGAAGCTCCCTGAGAGATTGGATGCGGATCGCGCGGCCTCAGGCACCTCTCGGTGCCGGGCCGGTGGACCGCCTGATTACCAGGTTGGGTTTGATCCGGACCGGCTTGACCGCCGCGCCAAATCCCGAGTCCATCTGGTTCCTGAGCAGGTCGATTCCCGCCTGCATCAGCACTGTCACCCGTTGATCGATTGTCGTCAGGGACGGCGATACATGGGCGGACACTTCCAGGTTGTCGAATCCGACCATGGACAAATCTCGCGGAATCTCGATCCCCGATTCCTGCAGGCGGGCCATCGCCCCGATCGCAACCTGGTCGTTCAATGCCACCAGGGCGGTCGGTCGCGGGCTCAATCCTAGGACCCGATCCGCGAGGCGCCGGCCGTAGTCGTAGTCCATCGCGTCAACCGTTTCTTCGAGGATCGTCGTGAAGGCCGACGCCGGATCAAGCCCCTCCTCCACCGCCACCGAATCAATGCCCCGCCATCGGCTGGGACCATAGGCGATCGTCCGGTCGAGCCCGAGCAGGACCGGCCGGCGGTGGCCCAGTTGTCTGAGATGATGAAGAATCAAGCGCATGCCTTCGCCACGGTCCATCTCGACCGTCGGAAGAGGGACCGAGACGCCGGGATCGATGATCACGGTGGGGATGGCCCGATCCCGCAGGAAGTCGACCACTCCGCCCGTCCCGCTCCCCGCCGGTCCACCAACCAGCACGATTCCTTCCACACCGACCGACACAAAATGGGCCGCCACATCGCGCTCAAGCCCGGGATCCCGATCAGTCAACTCAATCAGCGAACGAAGACCCACGCGCCTCAAGGCGGTCTGGAGAACCGCGACTTTCTGGACGAAAATCGGGATGTCGAATCCCTGGAACGAGATCCCGATCAGACCGGTCCGGCCGCCACGCAGGCCCCGCGCCATCACACTGGGGACGAATCCCAGATCCTTCATCGCCTCCCGGACCCGGATCACCGTTTCCTCCCGCACGCCGGCATGACCGTTGAGCACCCGCGAAATCGTCCAACGGGAAAGCCCGAGGTGTCGCGCAAGCGCCGAGGTCGAAGAAATCGGCCGATCCGGCTTTCCGATTGACATACCTTCCCTTTACAAACACGTGTGTGATAAGCAACCCAATTCCCATGACACCCCAACCCTCACCTCTTGGTTTGACCAAATCCTTCGGCTTTGGCGACCGGCTCGGTCTGGCCACCCCCGGGCATCTTTCCGCTGTATCCAAGTCCGACTTTGCGCCGATTTTCGCGCAACAATCGATCCGCGAAATGGACCGGACCCAACGCACGCCAATCGAAGTCATGGACGCCGCCCGGACCGCTCTGGAACACGCCGGCTTCAAGGGCACCTGGGGTGCGGATGCGGACCACCTGAAGACGGAGGCGGACATCGACGTGACTGCGGCAGTGGGATTCTGCCTCTTCACCCTCGATCCCTCCGCCTACGTGGAGAACCGGGCGGACACAATGCCCGCCGACGAACTGGAGGCCCGAATCGCTTCTATGGTGGCCGACGGCGTGCTTCCCGAAAACTGGATGGAGGCCTACGTCAACCGTCCATTTGAGTTCGACCAGGGTGAACCGTTGGTTTTCTCGAGCGAGGAACTCAGCCGCGCCGCGGTGAAATACGGACGGGCCATTCATCACTGTGAACGTCTCAACCGCCATATCGAGTCGACCGTGCCCGGCAACCGGCAGGAAATCGAGGTCTCGGTCGACGAAACCGACTCCCCCACTTCGCCGCTCGAACACCTCTTCTTCGCGCTCGAACTGAGACGCAGGAAAGTCCGGGTGGTCAGCCTCGCTCCCCGCTTTGTCGGAGCCTTCGAGAAGGGAATCGACTATATCGGGGACCTCCGGGCATTTGAATCCGATCTCGAACGCCATGTCGCCATTGCCCGCGCCTACGGCCCCTACAAGATCAGCATCCACAGCGGATCGGACAAGTTCTCCATCTACCCGGTCATCGGCCGGGTCTGCGGCTCGTTGCTTCATGTCAAGACGGCCGGCACCAGCTATCTTGAAGCCCTGCGCGTCGTCTGCCGGACCGATCCCGCCCTCTTCGACTCGATTGCCGAATACAGCCGATCCCGATTCGATGCGGACAAGCACAGTTATCATATCTCCACCACCACCGGGCAGATTGACCGGCTCTTCACGGATGGAGGCGCTCGGGAAGACCGCTTTCTCGAGACGATCCCCGGGAGACAGCTGCTCCACGTGACTTTCGGTTCGGTCCTCACCGTCGGAAAATTGCCGTCCGGCCGGACCTTCCATGACGCCCTCCTCGAGAATCTCAACCGTGAGGCCGACCTCTACCGCGAGGTCCTCGATCATCATCTCGGCCGCCACCTCAGCGGGCTGAACCAGGGGTGAGGCCGGCGATCCTCCCGAAGGACGATCTGCAACTGTCCGCTTGACGGACGCGGAAGTCTGGTCGACGATCTTCCCTTTTCGTCAATCCGACAAACATTCGAAATCCACCATGGGACAAGCACACCGAGTCACCGCCAAACGCAAGCGCCGCAAGGCTTATTACAAGCGCAAGAAGGCCGAAGCCGGCACTTCTTCCAAAACCGGCAAGTAGGCTCCTCGCGGATTCGGACATCACTCAGAGTGGGTCTGGCCCGTTCTGATGACGTCCCGGCAGACAGGGACGAGTCAACTCTGCCAGCAGCTCCGCCGGTTATTCATCCTATGTGCCCCGTCCCGATCTGGCATTCTGGGGCAAATCGCGATCCAACGATCCTGAACAACTCCCATCTGCCCTGAATGGACTGGCTGGATTTTCCAGATCGCTTGTGGCTTTGGATGGCGGCAACCACCTATGCGGTGGCTTTCGGTCTGGCCGTCCGATCGATCTCCCGGTCGATGCGGCATTCGAGGGTCGCGCTCCTGGTCATTCTCGCGATCGGCTTCGTGCTCCAGACGATCGGTCTCTATCAGCGGGGAATCAGCAACGGCGGCTGCCCGCTGGGCAACAAGTTTGAGATCGTCCAATTCCTCGTCTGGTCCGCCACCGCCCTGTTCCTCGTCGTCGGACCGGCCTTCCGGTTGAGCCTCCTCGGCTTCTTCACCTCGGGGTTGGTCGCGCTCCTGGCAATCGTTTCACTCATCGTGCCCGGATGGGATTCACTCCAGAGAACCTCCCTTTTCAGCGACAACCCCTGGATCGAACTGCACGCCACGATCGGGATGTTCAGCTACGGCGCTTTCGGGTTGCTCGCGCTGACTTCGGTCATGTTCATCCTGCAGAACCAGAGCCTGAAGCAGAAACATTTCAGCGTGTTCTCCCGGCTGCTCCCCTCCATCGTGGAGCTCGACCAGATCAGTTTCCGCCTGTTGATCTTCGGGATCTGCCTGCTGACCCTCTCGCTCGGGATCGGCGAGGTTTTCCGGATGCGCGAACCCGAGTCCGTCACCGTGATCAAGTCAGCCGTGACCGCACTCGTCTGGCTCATCTACCTCGTCATTCTGGCCGTCCGGCGCTTCCGGCTGCTCAGCTCGAGTCAATTGGCCTGCGCCTGCATCGTAGCCTTCGGCCTTGCTCTCCTCACCCTCGGACCAGTCAGCCGCAGCGGCCAGTCTTCGGATCCAGCCGCCGTACTAGAAAAAGCGGAGCGATGAGCAATCGGAGCCAGTTAGTCCTGGTCGGGGTCAGTCATCGGACCGCATCGGTCGACCAGCGGGAACGAATCGCCATCGATCCCCAGGAACTCGAAAGATTCTATGATGGCCTTCTCGCCATCCCGGGCGTGCACGAGTCGTTCGCCCTGAGCACCTGCAACCGGCTCGAGATTTACGCCCGGATCGACCACGTTGAGGCCACCGGAAACATTGGCCGCTACATCTGCGAGTTCAACCGGATCGAACCCGGAGCCTTCGAGACCATGCGGATGAATTCCAGCGATCTGGAGGCCGCCATCCACCTCTTCGAAGTGGCCGCAGGAATCGACTCCCAGATCATCGGCGAGACCGAAATTCTCGGTCAGGTCAAGAATGCCTATTCCATCGCGACACGGAAAGGTGCCGCCGGCCCCGTCCTCAACCGCCTCGTTCAGAAGAGCTTCCAGGCGGCAAAGTGGATCCGCACCCACACCGCGATCGGCGAAGGTCAGATCAATGTCGCCACCGTTTCGGTCGATCTCGCGATCAAGATCTTCGGCCGTCTCGGCCAGACCCGGATACTCGTGGTCGGAACCGGAGAGATCGGCGAGAAGACCGCCAAAGCCCTCCAGAGCCGCGGGGCGGCCGACCTGACCGTGACCAGCCGTCGGCTGGAAACCGCCGAAGACCTGGCCAGGCGGGTTGGCGGACGCGCCGTCTCCCTCGAGGTTCTCGACAAGGGCCTGGCGGATTTCGACATCGTGATTTCTTCGACCTCGGCCCCGATGGCCATCCTGACCCGGGACAAGGTGGACCGGTCCATGGCAAAGCGAATCCATCGACCGCTCTTCCTCATCGACCTCGCCGTTCCGCGCGACATCGAGCCCGCCTGCGGGGAACTCAACAACGTCTACCTCTACAACGTCGACGACCTGGCCGCGATCGCCGAAGAGAATCTCTCCCAGAGGCGGGCCGAGGTCGGCCGCTGCCGGCCGATCCTGGCCGAACGCGCCGAGCGGGCCTGGGGGGCCATCGCGACCCGCATTCAGCCCAAGGTCGGGTCGTCCAACGGAGTCAAACCGACGCCAGGCGCCTGACCAGCCAGGAGGCGGCTCCACCCGTATCCGGTTTATGGAGTCGCCGGCGCAGCTCCGCCGCGCCCTCCCGCGTCCGCTCCCGTCGCAGGGGGTCCTCGAGCGCGGACCGGATCTCGCCGGCCAGAGCCGCCGGCCGGGCCGCCCCCTGCAGGAATTCCGGATAAACGGGAGACTCGAGGATGAGATTGGCGATCCCGAGAAAGGGCACCCGGATGACCCGCCGCGCAATCAGGTAAGTGACAAGGTTGGCCCGGTAGGCGATGGCCCCCGGAATACCCGCCAGGGCGCAGGCCAGGGACATGGTGCCTGAACTGGTCAGGACCGCGGCCCCGCCCACCACCGTCTCCTTCGGCACCAGGCGAATGGCGTCGTCCAGCCCCGGCCTCCGGCCGATCAAATCGTGCACAAGATCACGGATTCCGGGTCCGGGCGTGACCACGACCGCATCCCTTTCGCCCCCGTCGGCTCGATAACGCGCATAGGCGTCGAGCAGGACCGGGGCAATCCTCGATACCGCAGCCCGACGGCTGCCGGGAAGCAGCAGGATCGGCCCGGAAGGGTCATGGAAAAGGCATGACGAATAATCGTCCGCGAGAAAGGGATGGCCGACGAAATCCACCGGGAGCCGCGTATCGGCATAACAATCCACCTCGAACGGAAAGATCACCGCCAGGGCATCGAGATGGCGTGCCATCGTAAATCGACGCCCGGCTTTCCAGGCCCAGATTTGAGGGCTGATATAGTAGATGACCGAGACATTCCCCCCACCCTTTCGGCTGATACCCGACTCGAAGAGCGCCTTGGCCAGACGGAGATTGAAGCCCGGATAATCGACCAGGCAGACCACCCGGGGCCGGTGGGTCTCAATCCACCGCAACGTCTCCGCGAAGATACGCTTGAAGAAACCGTAATTGCGCAGCACTTCGGCCAGCCCGACGACCGACGATGCCGTCAGATCAAAGAGCAACTGGGCACCAGCCGACTGAAGCTCAGCCCCGCCCAGCGCCGCCGCTTTCAGATCCGGCTCCCGCTCCAGGGCGCCACGAAGCATCCGGGCCGCCTGCTGATCACCCGAATGCTCTCCGGCAATGATGAGCAGATCAACCGGCCCATTGACGGGCGGCAAAAAGGAAGCGGACACGGGAGCAGTGGATCCCATGTCCTCAGTGAAACCGGATTCAGCGACGCAATCGAGTCCGTTTTCGAACAGACCCGATCGACGTTCGGTCACTTCGGCGATGCGTCGTAGACTTCGACCAGGCAAACCCCGGTCAATCCGCCAACCCCGGCCACCTGAACCGTGTAAACTCCGGGGTTCAAGGTGATCAGAAGAGCCGCATCCTTGCTGGCCGGGTCGATTGCAAAAGCACCCACCATCTCCGCCGCCGCGGCAATCGCATCGGTCTGGTCGCCGGAGCCCCAATCGTCGTTCACCACCAATTCCTGGCCACTGGAGAAGAGGCGGATCATGGGGTCTTCGAGCACACCCTGAACCCCGAAGGTCCCGAGAGTCGGCCCGACAGCGCGGATCAGGACGGTCTTGGCCATGTCGCCTTCGACGACGAAGCCGGGAGTCAGCTTGTTGCTGCCCGTTCCAACGTAGGCTCGGGTCGAGATATTGCTCATCCGGTTGGAACCCGTGGTCCCGACGGTAAGCACCGCCGCTGCGGACACCGTTGAAGAGACGCCATCCGAGACAATCACCGTATAGGCGCCGGCATCCGACTCCTGGACTCCGCTCAGGTTGAGGATCGGATCAGTCGCAGCGGGCAGATCAACCCCATCCTTCTGCCATTGGTAGGTCAGCCCAGCCACCGATCCAGAATCGACCTGGAAGGTCGCCCCGCCGCCCGGAGCCACCGACTGAGAGACGGGCTGATGGACGATCTCGGGGCCCGTGGCGGCCTGGATTGTCAATGCAGCCGCATTGCTGGTCACCGATCCCGCGTCATTCGTCACCACAACCGTGTAGGAACCGGCATCGCCCGCCGTTACCTGCGCGATGGTGTAGGTGGCGTCCGTCGCTCCGGAAATCGTCTGGCCGTTTTTCTTCCACTGGTAGGTCGGCGCCGGATCCCCCGTCGCCACAACCGAGAAACTCGCACTTCCCCCTTCAGCCACCTGCTGCGCGGCCGGCTGGGTCGTGATGGCCGGCGCTGTGGAGGTGACCAGCAACGTCAGCTCGGCCGCACTGCTCGTCACAGTCGCCGTGGAGTTCTGCACCCGGACCGTGTAGGTGCCGACATCGTTGGCCGTCACCGGACCAATCGTCAGGGTCGATTGGGTCCTGCCCGAAATCGAAACCCCGTTCTTGCGCCCTGGGTAGGTCGGAGCGGGCGTGCCGGTCGCAGTCACCGAAAATGAGGCTGAGCCACCGACCGCCACTTGCTGTGAGGACGGCTGCGAGGTGATCGCGGCCGGAGCAGTCACCGTGAGGACCGCCGCGTCACTGGTGATGGATCCACTCGTGTTCGTCGCCACCACGGTGTAGCTCCCGGCATCAGAAAGTGAAACCGACCCGATTGAATAGATCTCGCTGGTGGCGCCCTGGATCGGCGTCCCGTTCTTGAGCCACTGCAGGGTTGGTGCCGGCGTTCCGGATGTCGTCACCCCGACGTTGAAGGTGCCGCCCACCGCGACCGATTTCGAGATGGGCTGTGTTGTGAATACGAGTGCGCCACTGCCCGTCACGCTGATCCGGACCACCGGCAGGGGGCCGAGCTTGCTGACATTCCAGGACTCTCCGGACTGGTTCGACTTTTCCCAGGCCTTGAAGGTGACATCCCAGGTGCCCGTCTGGGTCGGCGTGCCCGTGATGGATCCCGTTCCGGTGTTCAGCTTGAACGTGTCGCCCGATCCTGCAACCGCCCCGGGGATGGAAAGACCGGGAGGCAACGGCCCGTAAATCGTCCAGGAATGGGCTCCCCCACCCGAACTGGCCGAACCGGTGATGGAAAAGACCAGGCCGAACGGTTCATTGACCGTCGCGTTGACCGGGCTTGAAGGATTGCTGACAAAGGTAGTCGCCCCGGTGACCGTATCGACCGCGCCCAGGGTCGCGGCCACCACGACCGCAGAGCGCAGAATCTGCGGCACCCCCAAGGCGGCACCCGTCTCGGCTTCGACAAGAAACTTCAGCACCGGTGTCCGCTGCAGAAGCAGGAGAAGAATCGTCGACGCAGCCTGCAGGCGCGGCGACCGGATTCGGCAGAACAGATTTGTGGTCAGTGTATTCATGATGGATTGCTCGATCAGGTTCGGCTCTGTCAGTTGCAGCCGCAGCCGCCGCCGCCCACGCCCCGGCCTCCGGAAGAAGCCTCGCGGGAGAAGTACATGTGTTCATTCATATTGACATGAAGAGGGTCGCGGTCGGGCCGCATCGTGTAGTCCGCCAGAGCGCCGCGCTCCCAGGGGTGGACGGTCGTGCATCCGGAAAACAACGACAGCCCGAGCAGGGCGGCCAGGATGGCAAAGATGGATTTCGCCTTCATTCCGAAGCCTCCGGTTTCTGGGAAAGCAGCTTCTCGATTCCGGCCACGTATTCGTCGTGGGTTTGGTCCCCATGGTAGCCGGCATGCACCTCCCGGATGATTCCATCGCGCCCGACCAGGAATGACGACGGCATCGTGGCCACTCCGGCCTCTGCCACCAGCTTCTGCGCCGAATCCCGCACAATGGAGAACTCCGGCTTCATCCGCTCGACAAAGCGCTCATAGGCCTTGAGATCGGTGTCCACATTGACCGCGAGCACGACCAGCCCGCGATCCGCATAGGTCACCTGAAGCTCGCTGAGGGCGGGGAAGGACGCCTTGCACGGGGCGCACCACGAAGCCCAGAAATCAACCAGGACCACCTTTCCCGCCAGATCCGGCAGGTCACCGGTCAGCGCGTAGGCGGACAGGTCGGGAAGTGGGTCCCCTTCCGACCAGGCGGCCGCTCGGCCACCGAGTGGAGAGAGAAGCCCGACCAGAAGTGGGATGAGGATCCGCAGTCTTTTGTGATTCATCATTGGTAAAGTCCCGTGTCCAGATCTAGAAGTGCGCTGACGCCCCGACCGTGATGACGGTGGCTTTGGGATAGGCGGAAGCGGAGGTCACACCATCCCGTCCGCTCATTTCGTAACGTTCGACCGCTCCGTCGAGACGAAGCCAGTCATTGACCTCGAAGACCGCCTTGAGTCCGTAGGTCCAGGCATCGAATTCCGAGATCCGGTAGTCGGCGGAATAGTGGGGGGCGAGGCCCGAGGGGATCTCCTGCGGATCGATGTCCGTGCCATCGAGTGTCACGTAATAGAAATCCGCAGCCGACTGACGATACCAGCGCAGGATCGGCCGCAGGATGAACGAACCGCCGAATTTCTGGAACCATTCGACCTGGAAGGTATGGCTGCCGATCCCGTGATTGTCGCGGAAGTAGCGATAGGAACCGTCGATCGAGGCATTGAGATTCTCGAGGTGACGGGTCAGACCGAAATAGGAGATGAACTTGGTCCGGTGGGTCGGGCGGTTTTCGGGAAAGGTCAGGGGAAGACTCAACCCCGGAAGAAGCTCAATGTTCTTTTCGACCAGCTTGTAGGGATCGTTGATGAAGCCGCTGATGTCCCCGTAGCTCAGGTTGAAGGTGAAGACCGTGTTCTTGTCGATCAGCTGGGTGACGCCGGCAAAGAAATCGTGCGTCTTCTTCTTCTGCCAGTCCTCAAGATAGAGAGCCCGGATGGAATCGTCGGTGTAGGCATAGCCGAACTGCAGGGTCGTGTTCTTCTGGTTGAGGTCCCTTGCCAGGGAAACACTCACCCCGTTTGAATCGTAATCACTCTCCGTGCTGTAGGCATACTGGAGAGTGACGTTCTGCGGCCCGAACTGATTCGAGGCATCGATGATGATCGCCTTCCGCTCATCCTCCAGCTCGGAGAGCGGCACCTGGTCGCTCCCCTCAGGGGCCGGCTGACCGGTCGGGCTCGCACCGGAAATGGAATCGATCAGTCCCTCGACCTTGAGCCGGAAAGCGTCACCGATCGTCTTGTCGCCCATCAGGTAATGGGACCGGATCAGGATTCGATCGGCATCTTCCTGATAGTTCTGGAACTTGTAGCTGACCGAATCTTCACTCCGAACGACCCGGGGTTGGAGAAGGCTGAGCAGCAGGGCAAGCGATACCACCCTTCCCGGGTGCTGCCGGAATCTGCCGACGGAGACTGTAAGGTTCTTCAGGCGCATGGGGAGGAAATCCGAGCTCTTTCGGAGGATAACACGAAGCCCTGCCGGATGAACTGAGGCAGACACCTTATTCGATCCAGGGCTCCTCCCGCGACCACGGCCCCCTTAGGGGAGGCGGACCGGGGATTACGGACGATCGGCATCCGTATGGTTGCGGATGGCTGGTGGGTGAGTGTCTTCATCGGGCTTTGCTCCGGTCCATCTGGTCCACACCGTATGCTCCCTCAACGGCCGGATCTGGTGACATGAACGGTAGTAACGACCGATATCCCCGGCCCTCAAATGCATCTTGGTAACAAATCAGTCAGGGACCATGAACCCGCTGATGTCCGGAGGTTTCCCGCCGACCCGCTGATCGCGCGGCATTCCGGGTCCTTCAACCGACCGGGGATGTTTCGCTCCGGAAACGGGCCGACCCCGTCGTCGCGTTCAATTAGTATCCATTTATTGGATACTCAACCCGTCGGGACGACGTATTGGAAAAACCCGCGGGTCTCGTCCGTTTCCTTCTCCGAGATCAGGCAACCGTCAGCCCCCAGCGTCGATTCGATATGGGCCTTGCCCTCAACCGGTCCCAGGATGAACGCGGTCGTTGAGAGGATGCCGCTCTGCAGGCAACTGTCCGAGACCACGGTGACACTGCGGACGCCGTTTGAGACCGGGTAGCCGGTTCGGGGGTCGATGATGTGGCCGTAACGCTTTCCGTCACGGACAAACACGCGAATGTAGTCGCCGCTCGTCGCAATGCCGCGACCGGTGATGCCAAGGCTGCTCCAGCACTGACCCGGCCTGAAAGGATCTTCCAGGCCGATATGCCAGCAGGGCAATCCGGGCGGCGCACCCGCCACCCGGACATCGTGTCCGAAATCGACCAGTACATCCGACAGTCCGTGGGCCTCGGCGATGCCGGCCACCTGATCGACCGCATACTCCTTGCCGAAACCGCCGAAGTCGATGGCCATTCCCGGTTCCGGAAGAAAGATCCGGTCGGCTTCCCGCTGCACCCGCAGCCACCCGACGCGGGACATCGCGGCCGCCACCGCCTCATCGGAAGGGATCTCGGGCTCGGGCTGACCCAGGCTCCGGTACCAGAGGCGGATGATCGGCAACGCGGTCGGATCGAAAACACCCCCGGTGGTCAAATAGAGCTGATCGCAAAGCTGGAGCAGGGCCGCCGTTTCCTCATCAATCGTGACCCATCCCCGCCCGGCAGCCGCATTGATCCGGCTGATCAGGCTGTCTTCGCGAAACCGGGAATAACGGGCCTCGAACCGCCCCACCCAATCGACGACCGCCTGACCGAACGACCGCGCCTGTGCCTCCGATCCGGCCACGAACTGGATCATGCAGTTCGTCCCCATCGCCTTGAAATCGATCCGGGTGACCCCCGCCCTCGGCGTTGTCGCCATCCGGAGCGGTCGGTCCGTGTTGGTCTGCCCCCTGTTCGTCATGGGAATCCGGCCGGGTCAGCGGCGCGCCGAACGAATCTGGCCGGTGATGGCGAGCGCAAGCTCGAGCGCGTTGCGTCCGAGGGTGGCCCCGACCTTGGGTTCGCGCGCCTCGAGGACGCTCTCGGTGAAAGAAGCCAGCTCGAGCAGGAGCGGTTCACCCTTCTCGATCGGAATCTCCTCCTGGTTCAGGATCTGACCGCTCTTCTTCACGAGGTGACCGGCCTGGTTCATGAAGTCCAGTGAGAGGTAGGCCGAATCCTGGAAAACCCGTATCTCCCGCAGCTTCTTCTGGCTGACCCGGCTGGCGTTCAGATTGGCCACACAGCCATTCTCAAAGGTGATCCGCGCATTGGCGATATCCTCGGTCGGCGACAGGACCGAGACACCGACGCTCTCGACGCGGACCACCGGCGACCGCACCAGCTGCAGGACGATCCCGATGTCGTGTATCATCAAATCCAGGACAACTCCGACCTCGGTTCCACGCGGCTGAAACGGCGCCAGCCGCTCCGTCGTGATGAAGCGGGGACGGTCGACCTCCTTTTCGAGGTAACTCATGACCGGATTGAAGTGCTCGATGTGTCCCACCTGGACAAGCACGCCCGCCTCGCGGGCCGCCTGGACGATCGCCTCGGCCTCGGCGGCCGAGGAGCAGAGCGGTTTTTCGATCAGCAGATGGCAGGAGGCCGCCAGGAGCGGAAGCGCCACCTCGCAGTGGCGATCGGTCGGAACGACCACGCTGATCGCCTCGCAGGCCTGCCCGAGCGCTTCCAATGAATCGAACCGCCGGCAACCATACTCCCGGCAAACCTCGTTTGCCCGCCCGTCGTCCGGTTCAAAAACCCCGACCAGTTCGACCTGCTCAAGGGCATGATAGATCCGGGCATGGTGCCGTCCCAGGTAGCCGACTCCGGCAACCCCGCACTTCAATCGATAATCCGAACTCATGGAGAATCCTCCGTCTTCTGAAGCCGTCCCGCGTGGAGCGTCAGCCGGCGATCGGTCAGGGCGGCATGCTCACGGTTATGGGTCACCAGAACCAGGCTGACCCCTTCCTCGCGGCAGAGCCGCAGCAGCACATCGATCACCCGGTTGCCGGTCGCCTCGTCGAGATTCCCGGTCGGCTCGTCGGCGAAGATCACCTTGGGCTGATTGAGCAGGGCGCGGGCCAGGGCGACCCGCTGCCGCTCCCCGCCCGAGAGATGGGCCGGCAGGTGGGTCAGGCGCGGTGTCAATCCCACCCGGTCCAGAAGGAGCCGGGCCCGGTCGCGGGCGCCGGCATCAAGCCGGCCGATCAATCGCCGGCTGATCAGGACGTTCTCCAGGGCGTTGAGCTCCGGGATCAGATAAAACGCCTGGAAGACCAGCCCGATGAATGCCCCCCGGATCCGGGCCATGGCATTGGCCCCGAGTGCGAGAGCCGGTCGACCGTCCCAGAAAAGAGTTCCGGCATCGGGCGCTTCGAGGCCTGCGAGAAGGTTGAGCAGGGTCGTCTTCCCGCTGCCCGACTCACCGCGGATGCTCACGCTCTCCCCCCGGGCAAGCATGAAATCGACCCCGTCGAGCACCTCGATCGTCCGCTCGCCGCTGGGGAAGGCTTTCTTCAAACCCGTGCAACTCAGAATGCAGTCGTCGCTCATCATTCGGCGCGGAGGGCTTCGGCCGGCCGCAAACGCGCGGCCCGCCAGGCCGGGATGATCCCGGCCAGGGTGGAGATGACAATCGAGGCGATCGCAATGATGACCATGTCACTACGATCCGAATATGCTGGCAGGTTGGAAAACTGATAGAAGCGCTGCAGGGCGGCTTCGCTCTGCGTCAGCCGCGCGAAACCGTGAATGACGTCGTTGCGGAAATGGAGGGCGAGAAAGCCCACCCCGAAGCCGATCAGGGTCCCGGCCAGTCCGATGACCAGTCCCTGCAGGCAGAAACAGGCCGCCACCTGCCAGCGCCGGCCGCCAAGGGCTCCGTAGAGTCCGATCTCCCGGGTCTTCCGCACCACGGTGATGAGAAGCGAACTGGTGATGGCGAATGCCGATACGAGCACGACGAAAAGCAGGAGAAAGAACAGGATGTTCTTTTCCAGTTGGATGACGAAGAGGAAATCGCGGTTGGTGTCGATCCAGGAGACCGCCCGGTAGCCCCAGTCGAGTCGCTTGTTGATCGCCGGAACCGCCTCATCCACGTCGATCCCTTCGGCCAGTTTGACCTTGAGCCCGTGAATGCCCTCGTCGAGACCGTAAAGATCCTGCATGAGGTGGAGCGACCCGATGATAGTGTTGCCGTCGATCTGATTCCACCCCGTCTCGTAGATTCCGACCACCCGGACCGCCCGAGGGAGCAGGATCTCGTCGCGTTTCAGCCGCTCCATCAGAAGCGGGGAATAGAGCTCGACCTCCGCCCCGACCCCGACCCGCAGTCCCATGGCCAGTTCGGAACTGAGCAGAACGGAATCGTCATCCAGATCGTCGAGGCTGCCGCTGCGCAGGAACTTGGAAAGCGGCACCACCCGCGGTTCCCGTTCCGGATCGATCCCCTGGAAAATGGGGAACCGCGGCTGATTCTGAAACTCAACCATGATCGGTCCCGAAGCAAAGGGAGCGACCGCGACGACCTCGGGAAAGGCCTCCACTTCGGCCATCAGCCTTTCCGGCCGGTATTCAATTTGTCCCGACTGCACGAGCACATCGCCCTGGGTCTCGACGATCTTGGTCCGGATCTCCCGCCCGAATCCGTTCATGACACTGAGGACGATGACGAGCAGGGCCACCCCGAGAACGACTCCCGTGACCGAGACAAAAGTGAAGAAGGGAAACCTCCGGCCCGAGGGGAAGAGTTGCTTGAGCGCGATGTAGAGGTACCAGGGCACGGTGCCGTTTCTTCAGGAGGGATTCACTCGGGCCGCATCTGCGGAAAGAGGATGACATCGCGGATCGACTCCGCACCGGTCAGGAGCATGACCAGCCGGTCGATGCCGATGCCCATCCCGCCGGCCGGGGGCATCCCGTATTCAAGGGCGGTCAGAAAATCCTGATCCACATTCTGGATATCCTCGCCGGCCTGGACCTCGAACATCTCGCGCTGGATGAAGGGGTCGTTCTGTTCCGAATAGGCCGGGGCAATCTCCATCCCTCCGATGCAGAGCTCGAAGACATCCAGCATGCCGGGATTCTCAAGATTGAGCTTGGCCAGCGGACAGAGTTCCTTCGGCAATTGGGTGACGAAGGTCGGCTGGATGAGTCCGGGTTCAATCCGCTTGCTGAAGACCTCGTTGCTCACCTCAAAGTCCTCCCAGGCCGGGTCGACCTTCAGTCCCATTGCCTCGACCCGACGGGTCTTTTCCTCCTTCGGGAGATCAAACCAATCCGTCGCACCGGTGGCCTCGCAGACCAGTTCGCGATAGGTCACCTCCCGCCAGTCACCGCCCAGATGAATGACCGTGCCGTCCGGCCGGGCAAGATCGAGGGTGCCGAGGACATCACGGGCCAGGGTCCGGACGAGGTCGCGGACCAGGTCCATCATCCCCCGGTGGTCACTGTAGGCCTGATAAACCTCCAGCATGGTGAACTCCGGATTGTGCCGGCGCGACAGGCCTTCGTTCCGGAAATTGCGGCCGATTTCAAAAACCCGGTCAAAGCCCGCCACCAGCATCCGCTTCAGATAGAGTTCGAGCGAGATGCGCAGGACGAAGTCGCAATCCAGTGCATTGAAAGTGGTGGTGAACGGGCGGGCGGCGGCTCCTCCGGCCACGTTCTGAAGGACCGGGGTCTCGACCTCGAGAAACTCGCGCTCCTCGAGAAACCGACGGATCCCGGATACGATGCGACTGCGTTGCAGAAACCGTCTCCGCGAGTCTTCATTCACGATCAGGTCGAGATACCGCTGGCGGTAGATCTGTTCCTGGTCACTCAGCCCGTGCCACTTCTCCGGGAGGGGCCGCAGGGATTTGCTGACCAGCGCATAGCGGTTGACCCGGATGGTGACCTCCCCTGTCTTGGTGGTGAAGAGCTCCCCCTCGGCCCCGACGATATCGCCGATGTCCAGCCGCTTGAAGGCGGCATAGGCCTCTTCTCCGACGACGTCCTTGCGGACATAGAGCTGGATCAGTCCGGTCTGGTCCATGATCTTGGCAAAGCTGCTCTTGCCCATGTCGCGCATGATCATGAGCCGTCCGGCACACCGGACGCTGGCCTGGGTCTCCGCCCCCTCGCGGAACGCAGCCACTGCCGCCGCCGCAAAGTGGGACGGCTCAAACGATGTCCGGTAGGGATCCGTCCCGGCTGCGCGCAGATCCTGCAGCTTGCGCAGACGGACGGCATACTGGTCGTGGGAAATATCTGAAAGACTCTCTGTCATGGAAAACCGGCAACGCTAGACGCAGTGAGCCGGAGTGGGAAGGACGAAGTGGCGGTGGTTGCGACTTGAATTTCCGCGTTCTCCTGCGACTCTTCATGCAGATGGACAAGCGAAAACCCGCCTGGCTCCGAGCCAAACTTCCCTCCGGACCCGAATATGCCAAGGTGCGAGGCCTCGTCGACGACAACCAGTTGCATACCGTCTGCCAGAGCGCCCAATGCCCGAACATGGGGGAATGCTGGTCGCGCGGCACGGCCACCGTCATGATACTCGGCAATATCTGCACCCGTTCCTGCCGCTTCTGCGCGATCGAGACAGGCCGGCCCGGCGAGGTCGATTTCGGTGAACCCGCCCGGGTGGCCGAAGCGGTTGCCCGGATGAACCTCCGCCACTGCGTGATCACCTCGGTCGCACGCGACGAGCTCAAGGACGGAGGCGCTTCCATCTGGGCCCGGACGATCCGAGCCATCCGCTATCTCAGTCCCCATTGCGGCATCGAGGTTCTCATTCCCGACATGCAGGGCCGGACGGCCGACCTCGACACCATTCTCGATGCCCGACCGGACATCCTCAATCACAACGTTGAGACGGTGGAACGGCTCCAGAAGACGGTCCGGGTGCAGGCCCGCTACGATCGATCGCGACTCATCCTCCGCCATGCCGCCTCCCGGGGGTTTGCGACCAAATCCGGAATCATGCTCGGGGTTGGCGAGACAAAGGACGAAGTCGCCCGAACCATGCAGGATCTCGTCGATGATGGCGTGGTCATCCTGACCATCGGGCAATACCTGCAGCCGACCGCCGGGCACCTTCCCATCGACCGATGGGTCACCCCTGAGGAATTCGCGGAATGGAAGGAATTCGGTCTGAAGACCGGATTCCAGGTCGTGGAGTCCGGACCTCTTGTTCGCTCCTCCTATCATGCCGACGAGCAGTCGGAGCGCTTCGTGGGGATCGACCGCCGGCCCGAACCGGCCACTGCCTGATTCGGGCGTCCCCAATGGCTTCACGAACCATTTCGCCCCGCATTTCACCTCTGCCGGGTTTGGTCATTCTCCTCGGGATCCTGGGGACGGCCCCCGGACAGGCCGGTCATCTCATCTCCGGCCCGATGCTTGGCTATGTGGAACACCGCGAAGCCCTGATCTGGCTCGAGGTCGAAGACGCCGAGACCGTCTCCCTCGCCTGCTGGCCCGAGGAGCGACCGGACAAAAAGACGCTGCTCGAGATGCCTGCTCCTCCGCCACACCCGGCCGGAGGATCGATCCTCAAGTTTCGACCCGGTCTGCTCGAGCCCGGGACAACCTACCGCTACACAATCGCGATCGACGGTGAGGATGTCACGCCTGCTCCCGGGATCCTTCAGTTCCGCACCCGGACTCTCTGGGAGTGGCGAACGGACGCCCCCGACTTTTCCTTCCTCGCCGGATCCTGCGCCTACGTCAATGAACCCGTCTATGACCGCCCCGGGACACCCTACGGGAAGGGCACCGGCATCTTTCTCCACATGGCGCAGACCGGAGCCGACTTCATGATCTGGCTCGGCGACAATGTCTATCTCCGCGAGGTCGACTTGAGTTCGGAAAGCGGCATCTGGTACCGCTACCAGCATGACCGCCGGATCGATGACCTCCAGCCTCTCCTCCGTGCCATGAGCCACCGGGCCATCTGGGACGATCACGATTACGGCCCGGACAACTCCAACCGCAGCTATCAGCACAAGGCGACATCCCGGGCGGTCTTCGACGCCTACTGGGGCAACCCCACCGCCGGCCAACCGGGGGATCCCGGCATTTATCACAAGTTCGACTACGGCGACGTGGGCTTCATCCTGCTCGACAACCGGACCCACCGTGACGACAGCCGTCTCGAACAGGATCTGAATCCGCAGAAGACCCAGTACGGAGCACAACAACTCGACTGGCTCAAGCAAAGCCTCCTGCAGTTTCAGCAATCGCCCCAGATCACCTTCAAGATTGTCGCGACCGGCAATCAATTCCTTGAAACCAACTCGAGCGGCGGGGAATCGGCCAATGAATTCCGCCGGGAACGCCGGGAGATTCTTGATTTCATCCGAGACGAAAAAATCACCGGAGTCCTCTTCCTGACCGGGGACATCCACACCACCATTCTGCAGAAACATCTCCTGCCCGGTCTTTACCCCCTCTACGATCTGACCACCTCGCCGCTGACCTCCGGGATCAGCCAGACCCACCTCGCGCATACCGTGAATGATCCCAATCGGGTTGAAGGAACCGTCGTTCCCGATCAGAACTTTTGCCGCCTTGACGTGAGCGGCCCGCGCGATCAACGCCGTCTCACCATTCGTTGTTTCGACAAGACCAACCTGCTTCGATGGACCCACACCCTGACCGCAACGGACCTGACGTTTTCGGCGAATCCGTAACCAAGGACGCCATCGTCCAGAATTGGCTTCCCCGCTACACCGGAGTTCCGGCCGAACGGATGGGGCGCTATATCCTCCTCACGAATTTCCACCAGTATGTGAAGCTCTTTTCCAACTGGCACCGGGTGCCGGTCGAGGGTTCTGACAGCCCCATGCCCAACGCCACTGCCGATGGCATCTCCATCATCAATTTCAGCATGGGCAGCGCCAATGCCGCGACCATCATGGACCTGCTGTCGGCCATCAGGCCGGCCGCCTGCCTCTTCCTCGGCAAATGCGGCTCGACCAAGGACGAGATCGGTCTGGGCGAACTCATCCTGCCCATCGCCGCGATCCGGGGCGAGGGCACCTCCAACGACTACTTTCCCCCGGAGGTGCCCGCCTTGCCCGCATTTGCCCTCCAGAAGGCCATCTCCACCACCATTCGCGAACACCAGAGGGATTACTGGACCGGCACCGTCTACTCGACCAACCGCCGGGTCTGGGAACACGACTCCGAATTCAAGAACTACCTGCACCGGATCCGTCCGATGTGCATCGACATGGAAACCGCCACCATCTTCACCGTAGGGTTCTTCAACCATATCCCGACCGGCGCCCTCCTCCTTGTTTCCGATCAGCCGATGGTCCCTGAAGGCATCAAGACGGCGGCCAGCGACCGGAAGGTCAACGAAACCTACGTTTCCGAACACCTCCGAATCGGGATAGAAGCCCTCCGCCAGCTGATCGAAAAGCGACAGACCGTGCGCCATCTCCATTTCTGACTTCGCTCTCTCCCGCTCCGCCTCGCGTTTTCCGTTGCAGGCCTGACCGGAGGTTCGAGAATGCACCCCATGAACGCAGAAGAAAATCTTGGAAAACTGGGTTTGAGCCTTCCCCAAGTCCCGGCTGCGGCCGGCAACTACCTGCCTGCCGTCCGGGTGGGCAACCTTCTCCACCTTTCAGGCGTACTCTGCGCCTCCGGGGGAGGACTCTCCCATACCGGCCAGGTTGGGGACACCCAGACGGTCGATTCCGGTTACGCAGCCGCCCGGGTCTGTGCCCTGAATGCGCTGGCCAATATCAAGGCCGCCGTCGGCAGCCTCGACCAGGTGGTGCGCCTCGTCTATGTGACCGGATTCGTCAACGCCGTCAGCGGTTTCGCGGACAGCCCGGCGGTCATCAATGGGGCATCCGATCTTTTTGTCGCGGTATTCGGTGAGAACGGCAGACATGCCCGGGCCGCTGTCGCCGTGGCCGGCCTTCCGAAGGACTCAACGGTCGAGATCCAGGTCGTGGTCGAGGTCCGGACCTGACCCCGTCAGACCGGCCGGGTCCGTCGTCAGCATCACGGAATCGATGCGCAGTCCCTCGCCCACCATGCCCAGTTCCCGAAGCTGATCGATCTCCCGTTGAATCCGTGCGGGGTCCAGCCGACCGATTCCGTCTTCACCGGAGGAATCTCCCGTGACGAGGTGGCGGGCAATCAGGGTATGGCGTGAGAAACTGAGGAAATCCGACGTCATCCGCGGATTGAGTGCCGTGATCATGGCAAAGGCCTCGGTCGGATCACCCTCAAGATAATCCCTCCAGCCCCGGATGGAGGCGCGGGCAAAGGCCGCGACGGTGTCCGGATGCTCGGAGGCGAAGACACGATTGGTGAAAATCACATGGTAGGGCTCAAACCCGGAATCCGCAAGCATCAGGATCTCCGGGTCAAGTCCATGCTGCCGTAGATAGTAGGGCTCATTGGTGACAAAGCCCTGCTGGATCAGGGTCGGATCATTGAGAAAATGGGTCAGTCCGTAGGTATGCGGCTGCACATTGAGGCGGATCTGGAAACGTCGTTCCAGAAAGGCGATCCAATTCAACCCCGGCGATGCAACCAGGGTCCGCCCGTCAAGGTCTCGGAAATCCTCAGCCGCGTGCCCGGGGTGCATCATGAGAATCTGCGGATCCCGCTGCATCACCGCAAACGCCATGACCAGGGGAAGGCCCCGGTCGACCGCCACGATGATGTCGTCACTGCGGTTCATGCCGAATTGAGCCATTCCCTGCGAAACCTTGTGCTTGATCATGGCCCCGGGCCCGCCCGGAAGGATTTCAACTGCCAGCCCCTCCTCTATATAATACCCGCGCACAAGGGCCTGGTAGAACCCACCGTGCTCGGCCTGGGGAAACCAGTCGGTCTGCAGAACAACCGGTATCAGACCGTCCGTCTTGATCCCGTCCAGTCCGGCCCGGTCCGGTCGACATCCCGAGAGGATCAGGATCAAGCCGAGGAGCAGGGAGATCGCGGGGCGGTCAATCCGGATTGCCGACGCGCCAGCCGTTCTAGAGAAGGTGCGCTCAGCGGTCCGCATGATCAAAGGAATCATGCCACTTCCTCAGGAGCAGCCAGTTGAGTCCGACCACCGCCGAGACAAAAACAAACCCGCAGAGACAGGCCATGAAACCCGTGGCAAAGAGAGCCGCCGTCTTCAATTGAGCGAAATAGATGATGACCATGAAACCCAGTCCGCCGGTCCCGCCTGCCGAATTGCCGGCGAAAAACTCTCCCGCAATCGCACCGATCATGGCAAGGCTGGCCGCGATCCGCAGACCGGTCAGATAGTGCGGCAACGCGTAGGGGACTCGCAGAAGAAACATTTCCTGCAATCGACCCGCATTGGCCATTCGGAAGAGATCGACCAAATTGGCATCTGTCGAAATCAACCCCTGGGTCGCATTCGCCACCACCGGAAAGAATCCGATGAGAAAGGCAATCCGCGCCACACTGGGCAGTCCGGGACCGACCCAGAGGACGAAAATCGGCGCCAGCACGATGACCGGAAACATCTGGACCACGAGGACATGCGGATAGAGCGCGAATCGGACAGACTTGGAAGACGCGAGGATGAGCGCCACTCCGAACCCGATGATCGCAGCTCCGAGAAAGCCGAGCAAGGCGCCCTGCATGGTGGTGCCCGCCGCCCCGAGCAGACGCACCCGCTCAGCCCAGGCAGCCTGCAGGATCTCCCCCGGTGTCGGGAGGACATAGGGCTCGATATTCCCGAGAATCCGGACGGCATACCAGACAACCAGGATGAGCAGACCGGAGACAACCGGCAGGAGCGTCCGCAGGACAGTGGATGGGTCGGTTCGATTCATCGGGATTCAACGGAACGCAGTACATGGGTCACCTCGGTGACGAGCGTCTGGTATTCGGCGGAGTCGCGGGTCTCTCCGGTTCGCGGATAGGCCAGGGGCACATCGATCACCCGGTGGACACGCCCGGGATTGGCGGAAAGGACCACGATCCGGCTTGAGAGGAAAACAGCCTCCCTGACCGAGTGGGTGACGAAGAGGGCGGTCCAGTTGTGTTCGCTGCGCAGATCGAGCAATTCTTCGTTCAGGTGATCCCGCGTCATCTCGTCGAGCGCCCCGAACGGTTCATCCAGGAGAAGCAGCTCCGGATTGACCGAGAGCGCACGGGCAATCGACACCCGCATCTTCATGCCGCCCGAGAGCTGGCGGGGGTGGTGATCACGGACATGACCCAATCTCACCCGTTCCATCATTTCCTCCGCGATCCGCCGCGCCTCCTTCCGCCCGACTTTCTTGATGCGCAGCAGAGTCTCAATGTTGCGGATAACCGTCAGCCACGGCAGCAGGGTCGACTCCTGAAAGATGAATGCAGTCTTCTCCCGCGCCCGAGCCGGCGCCTTTCCCTTTACCAGGAGACGGCCTTCAGTCACCGGACTGAGTCCGGCGATCAGTTTCAGAAGGGTCGATTTGCCGCAGCCACTTGGCCCGATCAGGGATACGAACTCGCCGGAGGCCACCGATAGACTGATTCCATCGAGAATGGCCGGGCCACTTCCGTAGCGCTTGCCAAGATCGAAAAACTGAACGTGGGACTCAGACATCGGCGGAAAAACCCAAGAATCCCCGGTTCTACCCGCAAATCGAGAGAAAACAGGAAAAGCTTCACCGGAAACGGATTTTATGGCTCACCGCCCAGCCTGATTTGCGGTCTCGCACGACCCCTTAAAACCCGTCGAAGGGAGCCTTCACTTGGTCCGCTAAATGTTCTTGCAGTGTGCCAGGATTCCCGCCCTCCTCTTTTGCTCTGAATCCAAGCAACCGTCAGTCTCACGCCTTCGGCCAGTCATTCAGTTCGGGTTTCTCAAACGAATCCGCGAGCATGACCGCCCCCGATACGCCGGATGATATCGGTTTCGTCCCATCGCTTCGGAAATCCGATTCGAATCCGGTGAATTCAGGCTTGTCCCACGGCCATCCACCCCCGAGAATCCAACCTTTCCCCTAGGTCAACAACTGCTTTCAGTTCAGTCACACCAATTGAGCCCATTCCAACCGACCGATACTTTTCCCGCCTCCGCACTCCAACCCCATTCCCGACCCCTACTTTCTCCAACCGAATTCCGGAATCCCTCCACTTGAAGAAAATAACCGACCGATGACAAAACATACCTTAATCAAGTTGGCAGTCCTCCCACTGCTCCTCGCCTCGCCGTTTTCACGTGCAGAGGGTCCCAATCTCAGCGAGACGCGGAGCGCCCTTTCCCAGTGGGTTGAACTGCGCAAGCTGATCTCCGAGGAATCGACCAATTGGCGCGTCGACAAAGAACTGATGGCCGATACGCTCGAGGTCCTCTCCAAGGAGATGGAACTTCTTGACGCGCGGATCGTCGCCGCTGAGGAGAATACCACGGTCGCTGACCAGAAGCGCGAGGATCTCTCCGCTGAAAACGAGAAGCTGAAGGAAGCTTCGCGGGCGGTCGAAGGCGCCATGCCTGATATGGAAGCCCAGATCCGCGAGCTGGTAAAGTGGTTCCCGGAAGCGCTCAACATGCGTATCGAACAGCTGCTCAAGCGCATGCCTTCCGCCGA
This sequence comes from Opitutaceae bacterium, assembly GCA_041395105.1. Taxonomy (NCBI): domain Bacteria; kingdom Pseudomonadati; phylum Verrucomicrobiota; class Opitutia; order Opitutales; family Opitutaceae; species Opitutaceae bacterium. The sequence continues at coordinate 253,745 of JAWLBB010000002.1, forward strand.
GAGAGCCCGCTCCACCCGCGCAGCGCTCGGCGAGCGTGTCCAGAACATCGTCGGCATCCTCCAGGAAGTCGAAAAGTTCGACCGGCAGATTACGATTGTCACCGAGCTCAAGGCCCTCGAAAGCGGCGAAATGGCCCAGGTCAAGACGATGTATATCGGCCTCGGCCAAGGTTTCTTCGTCGATGAGAACGCCAGGTATGCCGGAATCGTCAGGCCGTCCGCTGAAGGATGGGTCGAGGAGATCCGCAACGACCTCGCCCCGAAGATTCGGGATGCCGTGAAGATCTATGAGGGTGAAAAGCTGGCCGAGTTCGTGCCGCTGCCCGTGGAAATCAACTGAAGCCGGCCTACTTGAGACCCAAAGTCATGAAGATTCGCAACTTACTCACCATCACCGCCGCCCTCATCGCCGGCACCATCGCCTCGGCCCAGACCTACAGCGCCGCAGCCAGCTCCGCAGTCGGAGATCTCCAGAAGGTCGAAGCGGAACTCGCCGCACTGCGGACGAGGATCGCGGACGAAAAGATCCCGATCTCCAAGGACCTCAATCGTCTTGAAAACGAAGTGTTAGCCAAACGGCGGGAAGTCAACCGCGTCGAGAACGTCCGGGACAATCGCAAGGTCGACCTCAATGCCCTTGAAAACGAGGTCCAAGCCCGCGGCGAGCAGAACGACTATGTCCGCAGTCTGCTGACAGAATACATCCGTGCCTTCCGGACCCGCATCCATGTTTCGGAAATCCAGAAGTATGACGAGATCGCCCACGAGGCCCAGACCGCGGTCGACGACGCCAACCTCACTGAAGCGGAGAAGTTCAATGCTCAAATCGCCCTGGTCCAATCCTCGCTCAATCGGGTTCAGGACATCATCGGCGGCAATACCTTCACCGGCAACGGCATCGTTGAGGGAGGGCTCCTCGCCGAAGGCACCTACGCTCTCGTCGGCCCGATCGGCGTCTTTTCCAGCAAAGACGGAGCCAGCACCGGCCTCGCCGAACTGCAGGCCAACAGCGAAAGCGATCTGCCCGTCATCTTCAATATCGGTGCGCAATACGCCGGCGGCATCACCGCTCTCGCCACGACGAAAGCCGGTGCCCTGCCGGTCGATCCGTCCCTTGGCAATGCCATCAAGATTGAGCTGACCTCCGAAACCCTCTGGGAACACACCAGGAAGGGTGGCATGGTCATCTGGTTCATTCTTGGCCTGGCCTTCCTCGCCATTCTCGTGGCCATCTTCAAATGGTTCGAGATCAATTCCGTCAAACGGCCGAAATCCGGCGATCTCCAGACCATCCTCAACCACCTCAATCGAGGCGAAAAGGACCAAGCCCTGGCCAAGGCTTCCAGCGTCTCGGGTCCCTTCGGCGAACTTCTCGTCGCCGGCGTCAACCACGCCGACGAGGAGAAGGAATTGCTCGAGGAGATTCTCTACGAGCGCCTGCTGGCGACCCAGCCGAAGCTGGAACGCCTCCTCGCCTTCATCGCCCTGACAGCAGGTGCCGCCCCCCTCCTTGGTCTTCTCGGAACGGTCACGGGTATGATCCAGACCTTCAAACTGATCACCGTCTTCGGAACCGGCGATGCCAAGTCGCTCTCTTCGGGTATTTCCGAGGCGCTCATCACCACCGAATACGGCCTCTACGTTGCCATTCCGGCCCTGCTCGCCCAGGCTCTCCTTTCCCGCAAGGCAAAGGGAACCCTGAGCGAAATGGAGCAGACTTCAGTCGCATTCGTCAACGGACTCGCCAACCGGCGCTCCTGATCCGAACGAACCGCTCAAACAACCAGGAATCTCCGGTGCACTCTTCAACACGGCTCCACCGTCCGGAAAGGGACATCCCCTTTCCGGGCTGCGCCCAGGAGTGTTCCGGTTCTTTCCCCGCTTTTCCAGGTAGCGCCTGCCCGATCGTCGCGGCCTGACTGCTGCGCGGGTGATCCATTCGAGACCAGAACATGAGAACGCGTCGTAATTTTTCAGAGGAAGGCGAGGTCACGGACATCAACATTTCCCCGTTGATCGACATGGTCTTCATTCTCCTCATTTTCTTCATCGTCACGACTGTCTTTGTCGAGGAACGAGGGATGGCGGTCAACAAGCCCTCTCCCGTGACTCCCAATCAGCTCGATAAAGATACGATCACCTTCAAATTGACCGCCTCCGGCCAGGTTCTCTTCAAAGACAACGATATCGGGATCGGCGGCGTTCGCGGCATCGTCCGGCAGGGCATCTCCCGCGAGCAATTGCCCGTCATCATCAACGTCGCCGAAGGCGCTGTGGCCGGTCTCATCGTCCGCGTGATTGATGAGTCCAAGGTGGCCGGAGCCCAAAACATCAGCCTCTCCAGCGAATAGCCTTTCTTCCTCAGAACGACAGGCGTCCCGCCCATGAATAAACGAGCATCACTGACCGCGACCGAAGAGCAGACAGATATCAATATCTCTCCGCTCATCGACATGGTTTTCATTCTTCTCATCTTCTTCATCGTCACGACGGTCTTCGTCGAGGAACCCGGTGTGGAGGTGACCAAGCCTCGCGCGGCTTCGATCCAGAATCTAGAGAAGAACAGCATCCTGATCGCGATCACCTCCAACGGACGCATTGTCTACGGCGGCAAGGATATCGGCATCGGCGGGGTTCGCCCGATCGTCAAGCGATTGACTCAGAAGGAGGCCATGCCCGTCATTCTTCAAGTCGATGAGGGCGCCCCCGGTCAACTGGTGGTCCGCACCATTGACGAGGCCAAACTCGCCAACGCGTCCAAGGTAAGCCTCTCCGCTGATCGCCTCTAGCTGCGACCCACCGTTTGCTCTATTCCAGTCCCATGTGTCCGCTGCGGCCCCAATCCATCCCATGCAGTCGCAACGCCACCGCCCTGAACGCGGCGGCAGCGCCCGCTTTCAAGGAAGACCGCGCCGTGGAAGCCCAGGTGCTCCCTCCAGTCAATTTTAAACTCAGCCACTAACCCAAGTCAGAAATCGCGTCATGATCAGACTCATTAAATCGAACCGGCTCCTGGCCACCTTCCTCGCCCTCTCCATGGGCACGGCGGCTTTCGGCCAGCTCCGCTACCCGAGCGAGGCCTACTGGAGCAATCCCGATAACGTCGCCGCATTCCTCGGCACCTACGGTGTCCTTGGTCAGGTCGAGCCCAAGATCTCCACCGAAGAGCAGGTCGTTCTGAAGAACCTGATCGAGATCCTCAAAACCGGTGACAAGAATCTGGCCATTCAGACCCTCCTCCCGGCGGTCACCCCCACCGGAAGCGCTGCGCTGGATTTCACGCTGGCCAACCTGTATTTTGAGACCGGCAACCTTGATGAGGCCATCCGCTACTACCGCTCCTCCCTCAAGAAGGAACCGAACTTCCTCCGGGCTCACAAGAACCTCGGAATCATCCTCGTGCAAAAGGGCCAGTTCCCCGATGCCATCGGACCTCTGAGCAAGACCCTCAACCTGGGCAACCCCGACGGGATCACTTACGGTCTGCTCGGCCTCTGCTTCCTCAATGCCGGAGACAGTCTCTCCGCCGAAGCCGCCTACCGCAATGCGCTGGTCTTCGCTCCAGAGACCAATGACTGGAAGCTCGGCCTCGCCCGCTCCCTCCTCGAACAGCAGAAATTCGACGAAGCAATCGCCATTCTCGATTACCTTCTGGCTGCCAAGCCCGAGGACTCCAGCCTCTGGCTTGTTCAGGCCAACGCCTTCCTGGGCAAAGGGGACGCCACCAAGGCCGCCGCCAATTACGAGATCGTCAAGCGGATGGGCAAAGCCAATGCGGACAGCCTCAATCTCCTCGGTGACATCTACATGAACGAGGACATGAAGGAACTGGCCCTCGAGTCCTACCTCGGAGCCCTTGACCTCGACCCGAATCAGGCCATCGGCCGGCCCCTCAGGGCTGCCGAAGTGCTGACCAATCGCGGCGCGCTTGCCGAGGCTCAGCAGATGATCAATCGCATCCGCAGCAATTACTCCAACATCTCGAACGAGGATGACCTCATTCTGCTCAAGCTGCAGGCCCGCAACGATATTGCCCAGGACCGCCGTGAAGACGCGATCAAGGTCCTCGAGCAGATCGTGGAGCGCGAGCCCAACGACGGGGAAGCCCTCATTCTCCTTGCGCGCTACTACGCGCAGACCCAGACCGACGATCCCGACCTGAAGGAAGACCTCGTGGCCAAGGCGGAACTGATCTACGAGCGTGCCTCCAAGATCCGCGAGTATGAATCCCGCGCTCTTCTTGCGCATGCCCAGATGCTCGTCGGCCTCGGTGATTATGCCGAAGCCGTGCCTCTCCTCGAACGCGTCATGGCGATCGATCCGAGCGACAACAAGGCGCGCTACCTCCAGCAGGTCCGCAACGCCCGCGACGCACTCTGATCATCGATCGTTCTGGCTGATTTGGGACAAGGCCGCGATCATTTGATCGCGGCCTTGTTGTATCCGGACTCGATCCATCAGCCTGGGAACCCGAAGAGAGCCGCCGCGTTGCCGCCCAGGATACGCCGTTTCTCCTCCTCCGTGAGTCGGGTTCCCCGGATCTCCTCCAGCGCAAGCACAAGGTCTGGCTCGCGGCTCCGGCGGGGAAATGTGATCAGGGGATAATCACTGCCGAAGAGCAGCCGGTCTCCCACCCCGCAGGCCACCGCTGCAGCGTAGACCGACGGGTCATAGATCAGAGGAGCAGCCGCCGTGTCAAACCAGAGGCGATCCATCACCGGTCGCATCGCCCGATTCATCCGATGAAAGACCATGCCGCCTCCAAGATGGGCCAGAATGACCCGGAGATCCGGCAGCTCCTCGAGCACCCACTGGAAATCACTCAGCGGGGTCGATACTCTCCCCGGATGGGGTCGACCGACCTGCTCATCGACGTGGAAAAGCACGACGAGCCCTTCGGAGGCGGCCAGTTCCATGGCCGCCCTCCAGTCGGCATCGCGCAAGAATCCGCCCTGGACCGGAGGACAGAGTTCCCCCAATCCCAGAAAGCCCTGATCCCGACTCCTCCGGATGGCGTCCAGTGCGCGCTTCCCGGAAGCAGGCTGGACAGTGGCAAAGGCCGAGAGTCGGTCGGGATACCTTCGCAGACAGTCCGCATAGAACCTGTTCAGGATCTCACAGGTTTCCTGGTTCTGCCAATACCATCCCTGAAGAATCCCCCGATCGATACCGGATCGATCCATCTCCCGAAGCAACCCATCCACGTCCGCCCACCCCTGGAGCGTTTGCTTGCCATCACTCGGAAGAACCAGTCGCGACCAATGACTCTCGGCGTGGGCCGAGGACCATCCGGCCGGATCGCCGGCGATCTCAACCGGATAAAGATGAACATGGCAGTCGACGATGAGACCCACGATGGACCCGATTGAGCCCGAATCCCCGGGCCGGGGTCAAGTCGGGAAGTGAGCCGGCCGGCCGGGCGCGCGCTACTGACCCGTAGAGGGATTCGATTTTGAGCGACCGACTTCCTCGGTATGACGCGCATCCCGCCCCCGCAAAAGGAAGAGATTTTCCTCGGCCAGATTGGTCGCGTGATCGGCGATCCGCTCCAATCCCTTGGAGATGAACATCAGCTCAATCGCGCGCGTGGTGGTCTTGGGGTTCTCACTGATGTAACTGGTCAACTCCCGATAGAGTTGCTTGTTGATCTGATCGACTTCGGCGTCACGCCGGCAGATGGCGACAGACTTCTCCTCGTCTCCCTCAAGAAAAGAGTCCAGGGCATCCCGAATCATTCCCGTGGCCAGAAACGCCATCCGCGGGATGTCGATATAGGGTTTGAGCGGCGGCTCCGCCGCGAGGATCTTGACCCGTCTCGCGATATTGGTGGCCTCATCCCCCACCCGTTCAAGGTCATCACCCGCCTTCATGCCCGCCACGATCAAACGGAGTTCCTTCGCCACGGGCGACCGCAGGCTCAGATAGCGGATGGCCTCGGCGTCGATTTCGACTTCAAGTCGGTCGATTTCGTCGTCTCCGGCTTCCACCCGTGCGGCCAATTGGACGTCGTGGGTCTCCACTGCCTTGATCGCCTGCCGCACCTGCTCGATCGCCTTCTCTCCCATCAGGATCAGATGGGATCGGAAAGTCTCCAGCTCAATGTCGAAAAAACGCTTCATGGGAATATTGGATGATCCATGCAATCAGTTGCCTTCGATCAAGGCCAGCCTGATGCACCGTGGACCGCCGCGAAGAGCGGCTTCACCCGAATCGTCCGGACACATAGGCCTCTGTTTGCGGATTGGACGGATTCATGAAGATGGTGCGGGTCGCATCGAACTCGACCAATCGGCCGAGGTAGAAAAAGGCGGTACGATCCGAAACCCGGGCCGCCTGCTGCATGTTGTGCGTCACGATCACAATCGTGTATTCGCGGCGGAGTTCGTGGATCAATTCCTCGATCTTGCCGGTCGCAATCGGATCCAGGGCCGAACAGGGTTCGTCCATGAGGATGATCTCCGGCTGATTCGCAATCGCCCGCGCAATGCAGAGCCGCTGCATCTGACCGCCGGACAGGCTGAACGCGCTCTCGTTCAAGCGGTCCTTGACCTCGTCCCAGAGTGCAGCCGCCTTCAGACTTCTTTCCACCACCTCGTCCAGTTCCGTCTTCCGGTTGCGTCCGGTCACCCGCAGACTGTAGACTACGTTCTCGTAGATCGACTTCGGAAAGGGATTGGACTTCTGAAAAACCATCCCGACCCGCTTGCGCAACGCGATTACTTCGAGCAGCGGATCATAGACACTCCGTCCATCGATCAGGATGTCGCCTTTGTGATGCACGCCGTCGATCAGGTCGTTCATTCGATTAAGATTGCGCAACAGGGTGGACTTGCCGCACCCCGAAGGACCAATCAAGGCGGTCACTTCCTTTTCGGGAATGTCCATGTTCAGCCCGAAAAGAACCTGGGCGGTTCCGTAGTAGAAGTCGTAGTCGCGGATCTTGATGTAGGCAGGATCGCTGCCACTTGCCTCCCCAGCCGATACATCCTCAACAAGCACCCGCCGACTGGGGTTCTCGTCTGTTTGACTGGTGAGAGGGGATTCCATGAGATTCATCGGATGGAAGATTCGGAGATTGGCAACTCCTGATGGGCTGTTGCAGTGTTACGATTCAAAGTGAACTGTTGGGCGAGGCACGGGCGGTCCTCCCGGCTTTGCATGATTACGCCGAAACAAGCCCGGGCTGCCGCACAGCCTGCCCCGGCCCACGGCCATCTCGCCGGGGAGAATCCCGATTTCCGAGTTCCTGTGTCAGAATTCATGGAAAGACCCCACTAGAATGTGCCGGCCGCGTATTTCCGCCGGAGATGATTGCGGATGAGGATGGCACCCAGGTTCAGGACGACGACAAGCAGAATGAGCAGCAAAGTGGTGGCAAAGACCATGGGCTTGGCTGCTTCGGCATCGGGCGACTGAAATCCCAGATCAAAGATATGAAAACCGAGATGCATGAACTTGCGATCGAGGTGAACGAAGGGAGGCACCAGATTGATGGGCAGAGTCGGGGCCAGTTTCACCACGCCAACCAACATGAGGGGAGCGACCTCACCCGCTCCCCGGGCCATCGCCAGAATCAACCCGGTCAGGATTCCCGGCGCCGAAGCCGGCAGGACGATCCGCTGGATCGTCTGCCACTTGGAGGCTCCGCAGGCCAACGAAGCCTCCCGGGTCCCACGTGAAACCGCCGAAAGCGCTTCCTCCGTCGCCACGATGACGACCGGCAGGGTCAGGAGGGCAAGCGTGAGTGAGGCCCACATGATTCCCCCGGTCCCGTATGTCGGGGTCGGCAGGCGGTCCGCGAAAAAGACACTATCGATCGTTCCTCCCACCAGATACACGAAGAATCCCAGACCAAAGACACCAAAGACGATCGAGGGAACTCCCGCCAGGTTGTTGACCGAAATTCGGACCGCCCGGACCATCGGCCCCTGGCGCGCGTATTCACGAAGATAGATCGCCGCAATCACTCCGAAAGGCATCACCGCCACACTCATGATAAGCGTCATGGCGAAGGTCCCGAAGATTGCAGGAAAGATGCCGCCCTCCGTGTTGGCCTCTCGAGGATCCTCACTCAGGAAGCGCCCCAACCCGATGAAGAATTCGCCCAATCGTCCGAAAAAGCCGAGCTTATTGGGATAGGTGAAGTCGACCAATTGACCGGTTGGGATTCGCCGCTCCTGACCGGATTCCAGCCGGTAGACGAAATGATCCTTTTCCTGAAGGTCACGCAAAGCCCGAGCTTCCTCCGCCAGCACGGCATACTTCTGCTCGAGGTCTTTGCGCTGGGAGGCAATCTCCGCCGATCGGCCCGCATAGGCGCCCTGGTTTTCCGATAGCCTGCGCTCCTTGAGTCGAAGATCTTCCAGTCGCCGGTTTATGCTTCCGATCTTGTCTTTTTCGATCCGCTCAATCTCGTCGCGCCGTTCGTTGGTCTCTTTGAGATTGGCCGAAAGCGCACGATTGAATCCGGCTGTGCCTGCGTCCACCGTGGTGCCGTCGCCCAATTCCAGCCGAACCGGACGTCCGATTATCCGCCCGGACGCAATCCGCTCGACCATGATGAGGTCATCCGGATAGTCGGTGGACTGAACATCTGCGGCATCAATGAACCGGTAGGAAATGCCAAACACATCCTTGTTCGCCACGAAAAGCTGCCATTCCTCTTCCCGGGTCTCCTCCGCATCATTCCGGTGACCGGCGTCGGCCTTGATCTGGCGCTGCACGATCTGTCCGGCAATCCTCTCTTCGGTGCCCGTGCCCTCGCCGCCGTTGGACCTGAGCACGATGGACGCCACCGGTTTGATCCAGAACACCGCGAGACCGCGAACCACGATCAGGCCGAGCAACCCCATGATCATGATGAGTCCCAATGCCAACCCCATGGAGCACAACCAGACAAATGCTTCGCCCGGAGTCCGCACGACTGCTGTTCTGGTCTGAACTGGATCCGTCATGGCCGGAAATCAGACGACCTTGTAACGATCCCGAAGGCGCTGTCGAAGCACTTCCGCAAAGGTGTTGAGGACAAAAGTCATCAGAAAAAGGACCAACGCGCCGAGAAACAGAGTCCGGTAAAGGGTTCCCGCCTGTGGCGCCTCCGGCAATTCGACCGCGATATTGGCCGAGAGGGTTCGCATGCCGCTGAAGATTCCCATTTCCATGATCGGTGTATTGCCGGTCGCCATGACGACAATCATGGTTTCTCCGACCGCCCGCCCCAATCCGATCATCAGGGCTGAGAAAATGCCGGCCGCCGCGGTCGGCAGGACGACATTGCGGGCTGTCTGCCAGCGACTGGCGCCGAGGGCAAGCGAACCCGAGATGATCGACTTGGGGACATTGGACAAGGCATCCTCGGAAATGGTGAAAATGATCGGGATGACGGCAAAGCCCATCATGAAGCCCACCACCAGGGAATTGCGCTGCTCATAAGGGGCGCCGGTAACCTGGGGCCACCACAATCGAAAATCCGCGACTCGTTCTCCCGTGACCGGATCGGTGAAAACGAAAGCCACTCTTTCCAGCATCGGGCCGAGATGCCAACAGGCCACCAGGACAAGCAGGAGGATTGGGGCGAAAACGAGAAACTCCCAACCGGGCACGATCAGGTTGCGTACCCGGTAAGGGAGCCGGGACCAGAGCCAACCGAATCCTGCAGCAACGCCGGGTACGGCCACGCCCATCAATATCAGGGCCGGAACCTGTTTCTCGATAAGAGGAGCGAGCCAGAGAGCGGCCAGAAACCCCAGCACAACCGATGGCAGCGACGCCATGATCTCCATGGTCGGCTTGACCACGTTCTTCAGTCCCGGCTTGAGAAACTGGGAGGTATAGATCGCAGCCAGGATGGAGATCGGAACGGCGAAGAGAAGAGCGTAGAGCGTTCCCTTCAGCGATCCGACGATCAGGGGAATCAACGAGAGCTTGGGTTCGAACTCATCCGATCCCCCGGTCGACTGCCAGACATAGGCCGGCGCAGGCGATCCTTCGTACCAGATCTTGCCGAAAAACGCACGCCAGCCGGCCTCCGGATGATGATCGATCAGTTCGTAAACGTGCAGTTGCCGGTCGTCTCCGAGCATCAGGATCCGGTCGTACTTCCCACCGAGGATGACCTTCCTGATTGAAAAGGGCATCTCGCCTTCCCACCTGACCGAATTGGTCGTCGTGTAGCGCAAGGAAACCCGATTCCCCGATCCGATCAAAAACGCCTTGTTGCGAAGGCTGGCTGCAAATACGTCCGGCTTTCCAGTCAGGGGCACGAAGTCCTTGGTCAGACCGAATTGCCGGACCGTCGATCCCTCCGGCTGGAACAGGCTGAAGACCCGGTTGAAACCGAGCCCATTGGTGAGAACGAGGGAAACGTCGCCGAGAAGAAAGTGCATCTCCACAATCGACGGATCCTCCAGGTCGTCAAACGGGCGGAAAACCTGGCGAAGCTCAAAGGTGTCTGCCTCGCGGAAAAAATAGTCCACCGTCCCATCACGGGTGGCCACCAGAATGGCATCCGACTGAACGGGCACTTCAAAGCCAACCGGCAAACCCGTCAATTTCTCGGTCAGATCGAAACGGGCGTCGACGACCAGCTTGCCCACCCCCATCAACGATCGCTTCTGCTTCAGTGCCACTGCGTGGAGTTCCGTCCGTCCATCCACCTCCTGCAACACCGCCATGAGACGAGCCCCCTCCGCCTGCCCAAAGGCCAGATCGGCGATCGGATAGCCTTCCCGACCCGGCAATCCCCGGTAAATCACCGTCAGATCCGGTTCAATGGTCCGTATCCCCTCAGCTGAGAAAACCGGGCGGTAATTCAGCCCGACCAGCAGAATCCTCCCGTCGGAGAGCCCGAAAAGGAAGGTCTGCGACCGCTGATCATAACGAACCGCCGTGAACCCCCCCGCCAGATCGGGGATGGGATCTGCCGGGGGGAAAATCCCCCGGTTTCCCACCAGATCGAGAAAAAGCAGCCGGCCGTCCCTCCCCACCAGAAGCGGAAGCTCCGACCACTCGTCCAGGCCAATGGCCACCACGTCCATCTCCGGTACGTCCACCCGCCCCACTTCGGTCACCTTGGCCCCGTCGAAGAGCGGGATGATCTGAACGAGGATGAAGACGAAGATCCCGAAAACGCCCATCACCACCGCGATGCCTCCAAGACGGATGAAGAGGGTCATGAATCGATCCAGTCGCAAAGTACCCCGGGAGACGCGGAAACGCGCCGGGATTTCACCCTGCCGACGACCTGGATCGACCGTATCCGGATTCATGGGATTCGAGAACTGGGGTCGAAGCGGCCCGTCACTATTTCAAACCGTCCATGCTGGCCTCCGCCACTTCGGCCGGCAAGGGGAAGTAGCCGATCTTGGAGACGATTTCCTGTCCCTGGCGTGAATTGATGAAACGCGCAAACTCGTAGGTCAGCTTGTCGAGTGCCTCGTTCGGGGCCTTGTTCACATAGATCAACAGAAAACGGGCCAACGGATAATCACCACTCAGGCAGTGTTCCATGTCCGGCTCGACCGGTTTGCCTCCGTCCGCCCCGACCTTGACTGTCTTCACGCCGGAGGTCCGGTAGCCGATGCCAGAGTAACCGATCCCGTAGAGGTCACTCGCTATTCCCTGGACAACCGCGGAGGAACCCGGCTGCTCCTTGACGGTCGGCCGATAATCCCCTTTTCCGAGGGCCACTTCCTTGAAGAATCCGTAAGTACCCGAGGCGCTGTTGCGGCCGTAAACCGATATCGGGCGGTTGGTCCAGCCGCCATCGAGCTTGAGCTGGCCCCAGGTCACAATGTCCGGCGAGCCCAGCCGGTGCGTGCTCGAGAAGATGCCGTCCAGATCGACCAACGAGAGACTCTCGATCGGATTGTCTTTGTGAACGAAGACCGCCAACGCATCGATCGCCACCCGAACCACGGTGGGCTTGTAGCCGAACTTGCGCTCGAATTCATCGACTTCGCTCGCCTTCATCTCGCGGCTCATTGGACCCAGTTGGGCCGTCCCTTCAATCAGGGCCGGAGGTGCGGTCGAAGAGCCTTTGCCCTCGATCTGGATATTGACGTTGGGGTAGATCTCCTGAAACGCCTCCGCCCACAGTGTCAGGAGGTTGTTGAGGGTGTCCGAACCCACCGAATTGAGGTTCCCGGAGACGCCGGCGACCGGTGCGTAGACCGGTAGCTCGCTGCTCGAATCATCCGCGGAACGGACGACCGGGTTGATGATCAGGCAAGCCAGGAGGAACAGGACGAGCCGCAAAGGAAGTGATTTTGTGGTCATAACGTTTGGGTTAAGGGACGAAGTCTGCGGCAACCTTCGCGCCGACCGCAAGACGCCGGACCGCAATCAACGTTACAATCAGGTTACAGGAAGAAGTCCCGCTGGCAAACCGTCAAATCCCTAAGCGCCTTCGGATCTGTCGAGCTCGATCAGCCCGTTCAGGGTCTTGAAATGCTCCCTCACTGCCGAAGCTCCACCCGCAGAACCAACGATCTGATTGAACAGCTGCTGTTTCTCCCCCTTCAGGGCCTGAATCCGCTCCTCTATCGTCCCCGCCGTCACCATCCGGTAGACAAAGACCGTCCGGGTCTGACCCAGCCGGTGCACTCGATCCACCGCCTGCTCCTCCACCGCCGGGTTCCACCAGGGATCCAGAAGAAACACGTAGTCGGCCGCATGCAGGGTGATTCCGGTTCCCGCTGCCTTCAGGCTGACCAGGATGACCGCCGCTTCCTCGGATTCCTGGAAATCCTGAACCGGCTTCTGCCGATCCACGGTCGAACCGGTCAGCTCGAAGCGGACGAGGTCGGGAAATGTCCGCTCCAAGACCTCACGCACCCGGTTGAGCAGCATGACGAACTGACTGAAGATGACGACTTTGTGCCCGTTGCCCAACGCTTCATCCAGTTTCTCCACCAGAAGGTTCAACTTGCCGCTTTCCGTTGGATCAACATCGAGCCAGGGCACAAGGCCCGGGTCGCAGCAGATCTGCCGGAGGCGGGTCAACAGGCTGAGGAATCCGAATGACTTCTCCTGAAGCGCCTTGTCAATGTCGTCACCAAGGCGGGACAGACCCTCCGAACAGACCCGGGCATATTCCCGCGTCTGCAGGTCGGTCAGGGGGCAGACCAGGGTGGATTCCACCTTCGGCGGCAGCTCCCGAGCGACCTGCGCCTTGGTCCGGCGCATCATGAAAGGGGCAAGCTGATCCCGCAACCGTCGGACAGTCGAGTCCCGATCACGACCCATGATTGACTCAAACTGGCGTCGGGTTCCGAGGAGTCCGGGAAGGAGAAAGCGGAAGAGCGACCAGAGGTCGAGCTGACGATTCTCCAATGGTGTCCCGGTCAGAACCACCCGATGGCGCGCCTGAATCTCAAAACAGGCATGGGTGACCTTGGCGTCAGGATTCTTGATGAACTGGCCTTCATCCAGGATGGCATAACCGAACGTCACCTGATCGAGGATCGGACGATGATTGCGCAGCTGTGCATAACTCGCGATCCAGATCCCCGGTCGGGGGTCGACTGCAAAGTCGTTCTGTGCACTGAGAACCCGAACCTCCAGCGCGGGAAAAAACCGACGGATCTCCTCCTGCCAGACCGGAACCACACTGGCCGGACAGACGACAAGATGGCGCGTCTCCGCAACCGGCCGGCTTGCGATCAGGCTGATCAGCTGGACCGTCTTGCCCAAACCCATTTCGTCCGCCAGCAATCCGTGGCAGTCGTGATCGCAGAGATGGGCCAGCCATTCGACTCCCCGCTTCTGGTAGGGCCGGAGAAAATCCGGAAGACCCGCCACCGGTCCAGGTCCCTGCGCAAGGGTTGTGCGCCAGGCCTCCAACTCTGGAGTGACGGTCACCTTTAACTCCGGATCGCCGAAGAGTGAAAACAGCAGATAGGGCGGTGGCGTTTCGAAATCCAACTTCCGCAACGAAGCGTTCCACTCCCGAACCCGGTCGAGCCGCTCCGGCTCAACCGAAACGATGCCGATTTCCGGGACGATCATCGCGCCTCCCGTCAACCGGGTAAGCGTCCGGATCTGCTTTCGGGAAAGAAGCTGTTCGCCCACCCGGAAAATCCATTCCAGGTCGAGTCCCGCATCCGCCCGGCGGCCAGCCCGGGCCTCAACCTCAACCCGGCGGATCCCGCCCTTCAGGCGGTCCACACTGGCATCCTGCTCGACCTTGAATCCTTTCTTCCAGACAGGCAGGACCTGGCCGACAAAATGAGGGATATCACTGAGATCACTGAGAACAAAGGCCTGCCGTTCGACATCGAAATGGAAATGAGCCTTCCTCGCCTGTGCGGTCAGAGAGATCACCCTGCCACGCTCAGCCTGACTCGGTCCCGACCCGTTGCCATTGCCGTTCCTGTTGCCATTGCCGTTGACCGTGGTGGGAGCCAGGGCCGGTTCGCGTTTGCCTCCCAGATCCTCCCAGAAGGGTTCGCAGACCAGGCCATGCCGGGTCACTCTCAAGACAAGCACCATCGTCCTCGGGGGTCCGGGATCCTTGGCGTGAATGGACCCGTTCGTCCGAGTCGCCGCCGGCAAAGATTCGTCCGTCTGATCCGACGGAACCACTGAGATCTCGTCTGCCACCAGTTCCTCGATCTCATGAAGTCCGGCCACCGCGATGGAATCCGCCAGAATCCGGTCCGAGGACGAAGAACGGACAACCAGGCCCCGGTCGCCCCACTCCACCACCGTGTACTCTTCCTTGCCCTCGATCTTGACGTGAATGACCGCGTCACGGCCACTCAACTCGATCTCCCGGATGCCTCCCTCCCGATAGAGCAGGCGCCCTCGACGGAGGTGATCATCCGGGAAATGGGAATCCCAGGGATTCACGAGTTTTCCGAACCAAAACTCGAGCGAATCCTGTGTGTAGACTCTCTTGGGACCGTGAATCTGCATCGACAAAACGAAGAATCGTAGACCCCTGCATGCCCCCCGCAACCCTTTTTGAAGAAAACTCCCGATCTGGATTTCAACGGCCAAAAAACATCGCATGCGTTTTGATTCGCATCGGATCCTGCCTCATTCTTTATCCAATCCGCAGGCCCGCTCCCCGAAGACCTCATCATGAACACGTTCCTCAAGTCCATCCGGACCGCCTTCTTCGCCGGAGTCGTCCTTCTGGCGCCTCTTGGCATCACACTCCTGGTTTTTTCATGGCTGGTCGAAAAAATCGGCGGACGCTTCCGGACCTATTTCTTCTTCTTCCTGCCCGACACCCTCCTCGACCGCGCCAATCTGGTCATTCTCTGGAATATCCTGGCGACCGTCATGGTCCTGGTCCTCATCACCACCCTGGGATACCTTTCGCGCTACTTTATCGGTCGCTACGCCATCCGCATTGCCGAACGCATCGTCCGGACCGTCCCTTTCGTCAATGCGCTTTACGCCTCGGTCAAACAGATCATCGAGACATTCAGCAGCCAGAATCGCGCCGTCTTTCAAAAGGTGGTGCTGGTCGAGTTCCCCCGGAAAGGTGTCTATGCCCTCGGTTTCCTCACCAGTCGGACCAAGGGCGAGATCCAGGTCAGAACCCAGGCCGAGATCCTGAATGTATTCGTCCCGACCACTCCAAACCCGACAAGCGGTTTCCTCGTCATGTTTCCCTCCGAACAGGTCACAGAATTGTCCATGTCCGTCTCCGAAGGCATGAAGGTCATCATCTCCGGCGGCGCCCTTGTCCCGGTCTGGAACCCGGAGCTCGGCCGCTCCGTCGAGACTCCGATCACCACCCCGCACCAGGCCCCTCCCCCACCGTCGGACGAACCGGCCGCCGATCATGCCCGGGGCGATTGAATCGATCGAGGGAACCGTCCTGCTGCGGGAAATCACCGGAGAGAGCTTTGACCGGATCACCGTCCTATCGCCCACCGACGGCATTGTAACCTTCCTCCACCGGCGCTCGCGGAAGAGCGCGACAAACAGTCCCCTAGATCTCTTCGACCGGATCAGCGTCACCGTGGAGCTCAAGGACGCCGGCACCCTCCGCTTCAGCCGGGAGGTCCGGATTCTCCAGCGTCGCCCCGGACTCGGACATCGCTATGAAGGACTGAGCGAAGCCTGCCGATACGCCCGTCTCCTCACGGTAAACCCCGTGCATGAGGACACCCGCAAAGTCGTAGCCGACCTCCTCAACCGGGCTCTCGACGCCTGGGAGCGTGGGGACCGAGCGGATATCGTGGCCGTCAAATGTCTCTTTCTCTTCGCCCGAACCGAAGGCTATCCGGTCCGTGAGGAATGGCACCGGCTCCTGAGCCATAGTGATCGCAGCGCCGCAACCCGGCTTCTCAACCATCGGACAGGCGAAGTCGACCTTGACCCCTCCAGGGTCGGGTCAATCCGTCGAAGCCTCGAGCACTACCTGCAATACCACACCGAAATCCGGATCGATCCTCTCTAGAAGAGGTCTTTCATTCTCCTGATTGTCATGTCCTCCTCCCTTCCGTGTTGCGCAATCGCGACAGCCTGAACCGGTCCCGTGCAAATTGATCTCCATGCCCGAAAGGTCACCCTCGCCGTCGGCGAGTGGGCTGATCTCAACTTCGGCCCCACCCGCTCTGAAGCCGGTCGAGCCGGCCTCTGGAGGGCGCGCCTTGGTCAGGCCTGGCACATCGAGATGCAGGAACAGACCCTTCGTTCCGCTCCCGATGCCCGGTTCGAAGTCCCGATCACCGGAGACCTGCTCAGAGGCAACTGGACCATTGGTTTCAATGGACGGATCGACCAGGTCATCGATCGCCCCGACCGCACCCGCCTGCGGGAGATCAAGACAGTCCGCACCCCCCTTCCCGCACCGGGCAGTGAACTGAGGGCCCGCCACCAATCCTATTTCCGGCAACTGGTCGCCTACCGCACCCTTGCCCGGGGCTCCCCGGAGTTCGCCACCCGGGAGATTGAAGCGGAGCTGGTCTTCATCGACATCGACTCCGGCATCACCCAGACCGTCGAGCTCACGACCGAAGATGAGAAAGATTTCGAATCCCGCATCGACGCCCTCCTCCATTTTGTCGAAAGTCGCCGCGACGGCCTCGAACGTCTCGCTGCTCTTCACTTTGCCCCCGCCTTTGCCCATCCGCGTCCGGGTCAGGAATCCATCCAGCAGGAACTCCGCGAAGCAGGACGCGCCTCTCGCCTCGTCTGCTTTGAGGCGCCCACCGGCTACGGCAAGACCGGCAGCATCCTCGAATACGCCCTCCATGAACTCCAGGCCGGCCACGTTACCCGTGTCATCTACCTGACAGGCAAGTCCACCGGCCAGCTCCAGGTCACCCGTCAACTCGATCAGATGCTCGGCGACCCGCCCGGCGCACGGCGCTGGCAGATGCGGAGCAAGGCCGAGCACTGCATCAACGATGTCTACCATTGTTTCAGCGATTGCTGCCCCTATCTCGACGGACAGGAGGAGAGATGGCCGGACAGCGGGTTGGCCACCCGTCTGACCGCCATTGACTTTCCCCGCTCCCTCGAGGCTGTCCGGGACATCGGCCGTGATGCCCGCGTCTGTCCCTACGAAATCACCCGGGCCGCGCTTCCGCTGAATGAGATCTGGGTCGGCGATTACAATTACCTGTTCGCTCCCGCCAACCGGGGCATGTTCGACGCCATACCCGGCTACAATCCCTCCGAAACCCTCCTCATTGTCGACGAGGCCCACAATCTGCCCGGTCGGGTGGCCGACAGTCACTCTGTCGCGGTCGATGCCTCCGGAGCCCAGGAGACACTCTCCGCCCTGGAGGATATCGGCGCCTCCAAAGGTCTCCGTCACTCCTGGCGCGAGTGGACCCTCTTCCTGTCTCTCCTCAAGGCGGTCGAATCCCTCGACCCGTTCCAGGAGGCCGAAATCCGCGATCTGCTCGGAGCCGTCGGCCGGGAGATTGAACGCACGCCACCCGACTTCGCGACCCTGGGCCCCCGGGCCTGCGAGACCTTGTTCCAAAGTCTCGAGCTGGTTCACCCGTCCGAAAGCATTCCGCTTCCCCGACTGTGGTGGAGTCCCGCCAATGGCAGCCTCGAATCCACCTGCCTCGACGCCGCCGAGGCCATCCGGGAAACCCTCGATCCCTTCAGGCAGGTTCTCTTTCTCTCGGCCACGCTCAGTCCGATCGATGACTTTGCCGAACGCTGTGGACTGAAGAATTCCACCCACGAGCAGCCCTTTCACCTTGTCGCACAGACGCCGTGGCGCACCGGTGCCTATCGAGTGGCCGTGGATCTCCGGGTCGATACCCGCTACCGCCAACGGGAACACCATCTTCCAACCACATCCGCCACCATCGCAGCCCTGCACGAGCACCTCCCCGGGCCGGTGGCCGCCTTTTTCCCCTCCTACGCTTACGCCCGGGCGGCCGAACGCGACCTCGCCCGGTCCCAGCCCCTCCTGAGGGTCAGCATGCAGCGGGCCCGCCAGACGCTGGCCGAGCAGAACACATTCATCGAGGAAGCCCTCGCTTTCTCCGACGTTCTCCTGCTCGTTCTCGGAAGCGGCTACGCCGAGGGCATCGACCTGCTCGGCGGACGGGTCGGATCGGCCCTGGTGGCCGGTCCCGCCCTGCCGGAAGTCAATGCCATCCAGGAAGCCCGCCTCGGTCTTCACCGACACGAACCCCGGGAAGTCGGCTTTCGCCGCGTCTTCCAGATCCCCGGCATGCAGAAAGTCAATCAGGCGATCGGACGCCTCGTCCGCGCCCCCGGACAACGGGCCCGAATCGTTCTTCACTGCCGCCGCTTCTCCGAAGCAAGCTACCATGACCTGCTTGATCCCGAATACCGCAACGGCACCTGGCTCACTGACGACGATGCTTTCGTCAATTGGCTGAGGGAATAGGGAGACCGTCTGGAAGGGCGCCGGGCCATTCCAGACAGACACCCACTGCCCTGTCGCCCGGTGGTCAGCCCTTGACACCGGTCGAAGCGACGCCTTCGACAAAGCGGCGCTGGGCCACGACAAAGAGGATGATGACCGGCAGGACCATGATGGCGGCGAGGGCCATGACAAGTTGCCACGGGACCTGCCCGGCACTGCCCCCGGTCAGCTGTTCCGCGCGGGCAATGAAATAGAGCAGGCCGACGGGCAATGTGTAGGCGGATTCGCTGTGCAGATAAACGAGCGGGTTGAAGAGATCGTTCCAACTCCAGAGGAAAGTGAAGAGCACAACGGTGAGCACCGCCGGGAGACTCATCGGAACTACAAGTGTCCAGAGGATGGTCCACTCCGAGGCTCCATCCAGCCGCGCCGCCTCGATCAGACTCCGCGGAATCGTGCGAAAGAACTGCCGCAGAAGGAAAATGCCGAAGACATTTCCGCCGAGCCAGGCAGGCAATACCAGCGGCATGAATGTATTGACCCATCCCAACGCCGCATAGGCATTGAAGAGGGGGATGATCGTCACTTGGGCCGGCAACATCAGGGTGGACAGCAGAAGGCCGAAGAGCAGATTGCGGTGCCGCACTTCGTAGTAGGCAAACGCGTAGGCGGCCGGGCAACAGGTGATCACTGTCCCGGCAATCACCATGACCGCGACGAAGGCGGAGTTGAGGAAGAAACGGGAGTAGGCAAAGCCCTGCCAAACCATCAGGTAATTGCCCCACTGCGGCAGGGCCGGCAGCAATGGGGGCGGATTGCGCAGGATCTCGGGAAAGGATTTCAGACTGGTGACCAGCATCCATCCCAAAGGCAGAACCATGGCCAGCCCGCCAAAGGCAAGCGTTGCGGTCAGCAACAGACCGGTGCGACGGGGGTGGCGGTGTTCCATCATAGCCCTTTCAGTCTCCGTAATGCACCCAGCGACGGCCGAGGTGGAAATTGAGCCAGGTGATCAGTACGATGCTCGCGAAGAGCAGCCAGGCCATTGCGCTTGCGAGTCCCATGTGGAAGTAGGTGAAGGCCTGTTGGTAGAGATTGAGTCCGAAAAACAGCGTGGCCCGTGCCGGCCCCCCGGGAACAAGGCCCTGGGCCGCACCAAATGCGTAGGCCAGATCGAAAACCTTGAGCGCACCGATGATCCCCATGATGAGGTTGAAAAAGAGGATGGGCGAGATGAGCGGCAGCGTGACATGGCGGAACCGAGTCCATGCGCCGGCTCCGTCGATATGAGCCGCTTCGTAGAGTTCGCGAGGCACTGTCTGCAATCCACCCAGGAAAATCACCATGGGATAACCGAACCCCCACAGGCTGATGAGCACCACTACCGGAAGTGCCCACCATTGCGAGGTCGTCCAGGCGGGACCGACGATTCCTGCCATCGCCAGCAGTCGGTTGAGCAACCCGCCGTCGGCCTGGAAGATGTAGACGAATACCGCGACGCTGGCCGCCTGCGGCAGGATTGACGGAAGAAAATAGATGGCCCGCCACAGTCCACGACCGCGCACCGGCTCGTTGAGCAGGAGCGCCACGCCGAGTGCCGAGGCGACAATCAGCGGCACCTGCACGACGGTGAAGAGCAGCGTAACCTTCACCGATGGCCAGAAGGACGGGTCCGCCATGACAAGGTAGACGTAATTCCGAAAACCGATGAAACGCGGTGGCGCGACCACGTCGTAGGAGCAGAAGCTCAGCCAGAGTGAATAAAGCATCGGCCACAGGCTGAAAAGCACAAATCCCGCCAGGGCGGGGCCGGTGAAAAGCCAGAACCACAACAACTGCGATCGGCGGGTATTCATGGGGTATCCGTGGGGAAGAAAGTCTCCAGAAAGGCGTTTACCTGCTCGGTGGCACGATGGGCCGCTTCCTCAGGCGTCAGTTCGCCCTGGACCATCCGGTCGATTTCAGGCTGCACGATCTGGAGCATGAACTCAATGAAGTGAGGGTGGCGCGGGATGGGGAGTGAATACTTCATCTGCGCGTAGGCCGCCTCGACATTCTGAGGACGGGTGCCCGGGGCGCGATCGCGGATCTGGCCCGCGGCCACTGAACGCCGCGGGGAGATGCTGCCCCGGCGGGCAATCTCCATGCCCACCTCCGGCCGGGTCAGGAATTTCAGCAGCGCCCAAGCCTCCTCAAGGTGCCGGGATTCGCGGTTGATGCCGTAGCCGGCAATCGCCAGCTCACCACCGACCCGCGAGGCCGGCCCCGCCGGTAGCAACTGAATATCCCAGTCCAGATCCGGGATCTGGTTGTAGTTGGGCCAGAAATTGACGTGCCCGACCATCAACATGGCCAGACGCCCGTTCACGAAACCGTTGAGCGGCTCGAAACCCGCCGGCGCGCTGTAGTGGTATCTCAAGGCTTTGTCCTGAAAAAAGCGCAACCCCTCGATGGCTGCCGGCGAATCCAGGGCGCAGTGCCGTCCGTCCGGCGTGAGCACCTCTCCACCCGCCTGCCGCACGTAGGTCAGCCACTCCCCCCACCATCCTTCCAGCCGTCCGCACCCCCACACCCCGGAGTCTCCTGTCGTGGCCGGTCGGGTGAGCGCCACCCCATTGCGCACCAGGTCATCCCAGGTCCAATCAGCCGTCGGTTCAGCCAGCCCCGCCTCGCGGAACAACCGGCGATTGTAATAAAGCAGAGCAACGTTGGTGTGTTCCGGCATGACGTAGTAGCGGCCCTCCTGCCGCATGGCCGCGCGGATTTCCGGGTAGAAATCATCAAGCCCGATCTCCACCGAATCACGCTCCACCAAAGGGGTAAGGTCGGCCATGAAAGGCAACAGATAACTCATCCAGACGTCGCCGGAGTAAAACAGATCCGGCGCCTGCCCGGCGGCGGCCAGGGTCTTGAACTTCATATGATACTCGTTCCCGGGAACCAGGATCGTGCGAACTTCGATGTCCGGATGCAGCCTTTGAAACTCCGCCACCTGCCGTTCGTGAATATCGCGAATTGGCGAAACAAAATGAAGCCAGGTCACCAGTTTCCGACCAGGCGCCGGCGGTGGTTCGTGCGTCCGACCCGCCCACCAGAAACCGGTCGCCGCCAGAAATACGGCCGTGAACCCCAACAGGATCGTGCGGAGCGAGGAGTACATCTGCGAATCAAGGACACCGCGGAGCAGTCCACATCATTCGCGGTGAATTCTGCCTCGGAGGCAATCCTTCAGGCAAGATCCCTCAAGGGGCAAACGGGATCAACGTGCGAAATCCGGGAGGAAAAACTGAAATGGTGCCAGCAGACAGACTTCAGCCCTTCCGCGGCCGCAAGCCGGGGCGCGGCTCGGCCCGTCAAACCCCGGCTCGGCCCCGCCGGTCGCCATTGACGGGAACACCCTGAATTGGCTTGAGCCGGGAACCCGTCCGACCAAGCATCATTGCCGTGTCCGCCCGCAAGATCATTGATTCCTCCCAGATCGCCAACACACTCGAATCCATGGCCGGAAAACTGGCCACACAGCACCGGGAAACCGCATCGCTGATCGTCGTCGGAATTGCCAATGGCGGAATTCTTGTGGCCGAGCGCCTCGCCGCCCTCCTCGGGCAGAAACTCGGTCGTCCGATTCCCACCGGCGTCCTCAGCGTGGCTTTCCAACGCGACGATATCGGACTCAATCCGATTCCCAATGAAACCGAGCCCACGCACCTTCCCGGCGACGTCGATGGCGCCACCGTCCTGCTGGTCGACGATGTCATCTTCGGAGGCCGCACCATCCGGGCCGCCATCGAGGAACTCTTCTCCCTCGGCCGGCCCTCGCGGGTTCAACTGGCCGTCCTGGTCGACCGGGGAAATCGACGCCTGCCCTTTGCCGCCGACGTGACCGGATTCGTCGAACCGACCGAGCCTGCGGAGAAGGTGATCGTCACCCTCGACCCGGATGATCCCCGCAAGGATTCGATCCACATTCTCGCCTCCGCCTGACCCCACTCTTTTCCCGCCCATCACCATGCCCTGGAATCGAAAAGACCTCGTCACGATCGAGGCGCTTCAACCCGAAGAGATCGAGCAGATCTTTCAAGTGACCGCCGCCCTCAAGCGCACCATGGGACGCAGCGTCAAGAAACTCCCGGCTCTTCGCGGTAAGACCATCGTCAATCTCTTCCTCGAGCCCAGCACGCGCACCCGGATCGCCTTCGAGGTCGCCGCCACCCGTCTGAGCGCCGACGTCATCTCTCTCGACATGGCGGCGAGCAGCACGACCAAGGGCGAGACCCTCCGGGACACGGCCCAGAACATCCAGGCGCTCAAGGCCGACATGATCGTCATCCGCCACACCGCGGCCGGTTCCCCGCAATACCTTTCCCGTCTGCTGCGCATCCCCGTGGTCAACGCCGGAGACGGAGCCCATGAACATCCGACCCAGGCCCTCCTCGACTGCTTCACCCTGGTCGAGCGCTTCGGCAGCCTCAAAGGCAGGAATATCACCATCCTCGGCGACATCCTTTTCAGCCGGGTGGCCCGCTCCAACATCTGGGCCATGACCAAGCTCGGGGCCAACGTGACCCTGGTCGGCCCCTCCACCCTTGTGCCCGACTGGTTCACCGCGATGGGGGTGAAGGTCTCCCACGACCTCCGCCCGGCCCTTGCCGATGCCGATGCCGTCATGCTTCTACGAATACAGCACGAGCGGCAATCCTCGACCCACTTCCCCTCGATCGGGGAATACACCAGCATGTTCGGCCTGAACAAGACCCGGGCCGGCTGGCTCAAGCCCGATGCCATCATCATGCACCCGGGACCGATCAACCGCGGGGTGGAAATTGATTCCGAACTGGCCGACTCCGGCCGCTCGGTCATCCTTGAGCAGGTGACCAACGGCATCGCCGTCCGCATGGCCGTCCTCTACCTCTGTGCCGGAGGCTCGCCCGAGGCCGTCGTCAAATCCGCTCCCCGCAGCTGACCATGCGCGTGCCGAGGCAATCCCTCCAGCAAACCCGCCCAGATTCCCGTTCGAGCGCACTCGACCCTGCAATCGGATCCTCCCCGTCCCCCTCGTTTCCTTTCTGCCATAGAGTTCAATCCCCAGACAACGGACCTCGTCCCCCTTCTCCCTCCTCCATCCCCCTCCCTCATCATGCCTGACCTCATCTGGATCCAGAACGGACGCCTCATCGACCCGGCTGCGGGTCGCGACGAAACCGGCGACCTCTTCATCCGGGACGGACGCATCGTCAACCATCTGGCAGTCGACGAGCGCAACCGGGCCCGGGTCATCGATGCCAGAGGTCTTTGGGTCTGTCCGGGCCTGGTCGATATCCATGTTCATCTGCGCGAGCCCGGCCAGACCCACAAGGAAACCATCCTGACCGGGTCCCAGGCCGCCGCCGCCGGCGGCTTCACCACCATCGTCTGCATGCCCAACACCTCCCCTCCGGCCGACAATGCCGGAACCATCCAGTTTATCCAGGATGCGATCAAGAGAGAGGCGATCGTCCGGGTCTTCCCCACCGGCTGCATCACGGTCGGAATGGAAGGCCGGGGCCTGGCTCCGATCGGGTCCCTGAAGAAGGCGGGGGTCGTCGCGATCACCGACGATGGGAAATGTGTCCAGAACAACGAATTGATGCGACGGGCGGTCGAGTATGCCGCCATGTTCGATCTCCCGGTTATGGATCATTGCGAAGACTCCAGCCTGACGCGCGGATCGGTCATGAACGAGGGCGTCATGTCAACCCGGCTCGGACTGAAGGGATGGCCCGCCGCAGCCGAGGACATCATCGTCTCGCGCAACGTCATCCTTTCCACCCATACCGGCGCCCACATCCACCTGCAGCACATCAGTTCCGCCACCTCGGTGGACATCATCCGGCGGGCCAAGCAGCGCAAGATCCGGATCACCGCCGAGGCCACTCCGCACCATCTGGCCCTGACCGACGATGCCCTCGCGGAATACAATACGAACTTCAAGATGAATCCGCCGCTCCGGACGGAAGACGA
Organism: Opitutaceae bacterium; assembly: GCA_041395105.1. NCBI lineage: Bacteria > Pseudomonadati > Verrucomicrobiota > Opitutia > Opitutales > Opitutaceae > Opitutaceae bacterium. The sequence goes on from JAWLBB010000002.1 coordinate 278,565, forward strand.
CCGGAAAGCCCTGATCGAGGGGCTTCGCGACGGCACCCTCGACTGCGTCGGCACCGACCACGCACCCCACACCGATTACGAGAAGGACATGGAATTCGACAACGCCCCCTTCGGTATTGTCGGATTGGAGACGGCTCTCGCGGTGACTCTGCAGATTCTCAACCGGGAGTCCGGATTCTCCGTGCTCGAGACCATGGCCATGCTCACCTCCAAGCCCGCCCGTATCCTCAACCTGGATGCAGGCACCCTGGCCGAAGGCGCGCCGGCCGACGTTGCGATCATCGACCCCGAGGAAGCCTGGACAGTCACCCCGGAGAGCCTGCACAGCAAATCGGCCAACTCCCCCTGGCTCGGCCGGGAACTGCGCGGACGCGCCCGCACCACCCTGGTCGGCGGAAGGATCGTCTTCGAGGAGGGCCGTCTGGCGGACACCCTCACTTCTTCACCCGGATGATTTCATCCCAGTCGTAAACGCCCTCGACCGCCCCGGCCGGGGGAACGATCAGGTATTCCCTGGGATCCCATTCGCCATTGAGCAGATTGGCGATGAGTCGGATGCTGCCGGACAAATGGACGGCTGTCTTGCCGGCCGCGGCGACCTTGGCTTCGAACTTCGCGGCATAGCCGAGATGACTCGTTTCGGGCAGATCGATGAAAACAGCTTTGTCGTTTCCGTGATCCGGGTGCATCTCCGCCCAGATGAACCGCGCATCCTCCTCGCCGTATTTCTCGACCAGGGCCTGGTAGGGATCACCGGTTTGGACTCCGGGCATGCCTTCATCGCTGGTCCGGAGGAAATAGTTGCCCCGCTCGAGGTAGCCGATCGATGAGAACGGTGTGCTCGGCGCGTCGCCGAAGTGCTCGACGAATTTCTCCCGCGATCCCAGCAGAATGGTGCAGCAATCGTGGGCCCGGGGCATGATGACCTGGGTCCGGCGGGCCTGGATGCCGACGGTGGCATTGCCGCAAAGGCCGAAAAGAAGGAGGATGGCATCGTAGGACTTGCCGGACGCCTCCGTGGCATCGATCCGGTCCTGAATGATCCGGCGCAAACCGTCGCTCCGGGCGTGTTCGCCGAGTTCGGTGAAGTCGCTGTCGATGGTATGCGGCGAATGGGCGATGCACCAGGAGGCCTCGCGCTGGAAGACATTGCAGGAAATCAGCTTCAGATGCATGGCGGAAATGAGGTGACCGTATCAAGCACATCGCTGCGGAAACTGTCACTGCATTTCTGACGACCAGCGTTCTGCGGGTCGGGAGGAGCGCTTGCCGATCGGCTTTAGGAAGTCCTCTCGCGTCGCACTTGGTCCCCCACATCGCTTTTCGGGCGATATCCATCGGAACCCGGACCGGAATCCCGGGGTCTGATGAACCTGCATGAGGCATTCGAGAATCCGAATCCGCTGGAAGGAGGGCCTTCACCTCAGGCCCGCGGCGCTTCTCGTCAAACACGCCGGGGCCTTTCGTTCTTCAATTCTGCTCAAGGTCAACGGCCGGATGGCCAATGCCCGGAGCATCCTCGGCCTCCTGCTTCTCTGCGCCACCATCGGCACCATGGTCGATCTTGAGGTCTCCGGGGAGGATGAGGACGCGGCGTTCTCCAGCATCACTTCGATCCTGGAAACCGACGACCTGGACACCGCAAACAAGTCTGCCCCGAACCAGCCATAGCCCGCCCTGTCGGGCAAACCCTTTTCGCCCTACGGTCCACGACCGAATCCGCCCCGCATGCGAACCCCGATTTCTGCCTGACGTTCGACCTGCTCCATCTCCCGGATCTGCTGGCCGGCGAGGGCCTCAAGTTGATCCGGCTGCAGCACAGCGGCCGCCTTCGACAGTATGGTCTCATTGAGAACCCGACGCTCGGCCATATACTGACTGACCTGGTCCTGACTGACCGCCGCCCGTTCCGGCGGTGGCAAGGCGGCCAGGTCTGTTGTAAAGTTGAACTGCGCCTGCGTCGATGCCATCACACCGACCAGCGCTTCCGCCTGGCTTTCCCCGAGCGGAGTTCCCGAATAGGAAAGTCGACGCTGCAATTCCTCGACTTGGCGCCGCTGTGGCAGGGTTTCCTCGTAATAGGTGAATTTGTCGAAATTCTCCGAACCGAGAACCTCGCCCAGACTCTTCTCCAGGCCGGCCTGCCCCTCCTCCCACCAGAGGTCAACCTCCTCCTGCGCGACCGGATCATCCCCCGCCAACCTGCGGCGCATGTTGAGCTGAAACCGCATGGTCTCCCGCTCCGCCAGCAATTCCGTAAAAATATCGACGGTATCCTCATCCAGACCGAGGGCACGAAAGAGGCCGGCGAAGTCCCGTTCGATCCGGTCGGCCGCGCGGGCCCGCATCGAGGCTTGCATCGCGGGATCGGAAAGAAACTGCTCCATCCTTCCGCGACGCGCGGGTCCGCCCCACCGCTGTGGCCCCACCGAAGGTTCCGGCTCTGCCGTGGCCGGCGCGGGCGCAACCTCCGGGACGATCGATTCGGGGGTCTCGACGGCTCCCACCCCAGCCTGATCAACCGATTGGGCCGTTTCAGCCAACCGGGCAAGTTCGGCCCTCAGAATTTCGTTCTGTTTCAGAAAATAGACCGCCGCCGCACAGGCCACCACCGTCGTGCCTGCAAAAAGGAGGGTAAACCATCGGGATCTCATGAGAACACGTCAGCCATTGCACTATCGATGACGAGCGGCCGGCCGTTCCGGTTTCAACTCTCCGGCAAAAGTCCGGTAACTCGGGAGCAGAGTCCCCTTCCTACCCGACCCAAGAGAAATGCTGGATCGCTTTTGCCAGCCTGACGTCCTTTGCCGTCACTTTGTCGCCGGCGTCATGAGTCGTCAGCCGCACAGTGACCCGATTCCAGACATTGGTCAGATGCGGATGATGATTCATCTTCTCGCACTCAACCCCCATGCGCACGATGAAGGAAAGAGCCGCCGCAAAGTGTTCCAGCTTGAAGGTCTTGACGAGGACGTCGTCCTCGAACGACCACCCGGGAAGCTCGGCCAGGGCCGCATCGATCTTGTTCCTGGTCAACGGTCGAGTCATAACCCACTCTAGCAACGACTTCGATAGCCTGTCAACTGCGGCAACCCGTTAGGATTTGACCGGCAGGCGGGCGACACCTAAAACCAGCGGATTGCATGGGGCAGGATAATTCAAAGGGCCAGACACCGCGGCATGTCGCCATCATCATGGATGGCAATGGTCGCTGGGCGAAGGAGCGCGGCTTGCCGCGTCTGGAGGGTCATCGCCAGGGCGGAAACGCGATACGCGAAGCCATGGAAACCTGCCGCGAGCTGGGTATCCGCTACCTGACGGTCTTTGCCTTTTCCGTCGAGAACTGGAAACGACCTCAATCGGAAATCGACGGCCTGATGAAACTCCTGGTCCGGTCCATCAACCATGAGCTCCCCGATCTGGTCCGCAAACGGGTCCGGCTCCGGACGATCGGCGAGATCGAGGATCTGCCGCCCAAGACGCTCGCCACCCTGAAGAAGGCGATGGCGGCGACGGCCCAGTTCGAGGACTGGAATCTCATCGTCGCCCTGAACTATGGATCACGAAGCGAAGTGGTCCGCGCGGCGGTTGAATTCTCGAAAGCCGTCGCCCGCGGTGAAGAGGACCCGGATACCTGCGACTGGTCGCGTTTCTCCCGCTACCTCGACACGGCCGACATCCCGGACCCCGACCTGCTTATCCGGACTTCGGGCGAAACCCGCTTGAGCAATTTTCTCCTGCTGCAGTGCGCGTATGCCGAAATGTTCTTTTCTCCCGTTTACTGGCCCGATTTCTCCAGGGATCATTTTCTCGAGGCGATCGACAATTACCGGAAGCGGGAACGCCGTTACGGTCTGACCGGCGAGCAGGTGCGGCGACAACCCGCCGTGCTCAAGCCCTGATATTCTCGACGTGACCAAACGGATTCTCAGCACCATCGGCCTCTGGGCGCTCGCGATCTTCGTCCTCACCACCTTCCGGCTCGATGGTGTTGTCTGGATGCTCGCGGTCGTCGCGGTCGCCGCCCAGCACGAACTCTATTGCATGTTCGAGAAGATGGGGGAACGGCCCTTCCATTTTCTCGGTCTTGCCCTGGGGTTGATCATGATTGTCGCGCCCCACTACACCCACTCCTTCTATCCGCACGGCGAGAAGCGTGGTCTCGAGGCCGGCATCATCGCCGTTTGCATCGTCGTCGCCTGCGTCCGGATCATGCGGGAACGCGATGGCAGCAATCGCCTCGAGACGCTCGTCTTCACCGTCTTCGGCCTCGTCTTCATTCCCTTCATGCTGCACTTCCTCGTGCGGGTGACGGCTCTCCCGGCCGACCCGGCCGAGGGTCTGATGCTCGTGCTCTGGCTGGTGGCGGTGACCAAATTCTGCGATGTCGGGGCCCTCCTTTCCGGCATGGTTTTCGGCCGGCACAAACTGGCGCCGCACGCCAGCCCCAAGAAGACCTGGGAAGGGGCGGTCGGCGGCGTCGCGATCGCCGCCGGGGTGGGCTCGGCTCTCATTCTCATCTTCCCCGACTTTTTCCCCGATTCGCTCACACCACTCATCGGTGCCCTCGTCGCCGTGCCGGTTGCCTCGGCCGGCATCATATCCGACCTGATCGAGTCGATCATCAAGCGGCGGGCGGAGGTCAAGGATTCGGGGAAGTTCATTCCGGGCATTGGAGGGGCCTTCGACCTGGTCGACAGCCTGATCCTGAGTTCGCCGGTCGCCTACCTCCTCCTGCGGGCGGTTATCTGATCCGATGAGCCCAAGGAAACGGATCCTCCTGCTCGGGGCCACCGGATCGATTGGCGCGAGCACCCTGCAGGTAATCGACGCCCATCCGGACAAACTGGAACTGGTCGGAATCGCCGCCCGCCGCAATACCGATGCTCTCGCCGCCATAGCGCGGAAGTACCGGGTCCGGGATGTCGGTTTTTTTGCCGCCGAGGCCGCTTCGGAGGCGTCTTCCCAGAATCGCTATCCACCCTCAACACGCCTCTATGGGGGCATCGACGGAATCGAGGAACTGGCCGCCCTCCCCGAGGCCGATCTGGTCGTCATCGCCGTGGTCGGGACTGCCGGCCTAAGGCCCACCCTGGCCGCCATCCGGGCCGGCAAGACCATCGCCCTGGCCAATAAGGAGACCCTCGTCCTGGCCGGCGACTTCGTGACCCGTGCCGCCACCGCCGCCGGAGTGACCATCCTCCCGCTCGACAGCGAACACAACGCTATCTTCCAATGCCTTCAGGCCTCCGCTCCGGGGGATCTCCGCCGGATTCTCCTGACCGCTTCCGGCGGCAGTTTTCGCGACCGATCGCTTGAGAGCCTGCACCGGGTGACCCCCGAGGAAGCGCTCAAGCATCCCAATTGGTCGATGGGAGCCAAGGTCACGGTGGACTCCGCCACCATGGCCAACAAAGGACTCGAAGTGATCGAAGCCCGTTGGCTTTTCGGCCTGCCGTCAGCGGCAATCGATGTGGTGATTCATCGACAGAGCATCGTGCATTCGATGGTGGAGTTCATCGATGGATCCGTCCTCGCCCAGTTGGCCCCGCCCTCGATGACCTTTGCCATTCAGCATTCCCTGCTCTACCCTGAGCGGGCCAGCCCCACCCTGCCGGGTATCGACTTCACCGCAGCCATGCGCCTGGATTTCGAACCCCCCGATCACACCCGCTTTCCCTGCCTGACCCTGGCCCGTGAGGCGCTCGAAGCCGCCGGGGTCATGCCGGCCGCTTTCAATGCCGCCAACGAAGTGGCCGTCGCCGCCTTCCTTGAAGAGCGGATCGGGTTCCTTGAAATCCCGTCGATAATCAGTAGAACGTTGGAGAAGATGCCCAATCCGGAACCCAAGTGCCTTGACGATGTCCTCGAAGCCGACCGAATCGCCCGCTCCCTCGCGAGCCACCGGGCGGCACGATCAACCTCCCGCCGGCCCCTGAATGACTGATCTCGCCACCTCCATTTTCTCCAATGTCTGGTCGATCGCCCTGATCGTGCTTTTCTTCGGAGGTTCCATCTTCGTTCATGAACTCGGCCATTTTCTGGCCGCCCGCCGCCGTGGACTCAAGATCGAGCGCTTTTCCATAGGCTTCGGCCCCAAAATCGTCGCCTGGAAGCGGGATGGCATCGAGTATCGGATTTCCTGGATCCCGTTTGGAGGGTACGTCGCCCTTCCCCAATTGGCGGACATGCGTGGAATCGAAGGCGATGCCTCCGAGGATCCCCTGCCTCCGGAGCCCATCAGTTATGCATCGAAGATGATCGTTTCGGTCATGGGTGCCGTCTTCAACATTCTCTTCGCTATCTGCCTTTCCGTGGTCATCTGGCAGTTCGGGCTTCCCACCACCGCCTTGCAGACCACCACCCGGATCGGCTATGTTTTTGATACCCTCGCCCTCCCCGACGGATCGGAAGTGACCAGCCCGGCGCGGTTTGCCGGACTCCGCGAGGGTGACCGGATCACGGCGATCGATGGAAAGGCCGTCGACGACTGGAGTTCACTCCTTCAGACGCTTGTTTCCGGAACGGGCCGCGATGCCTACGGACAGCCCAAGACCAACCTGACAATCGAACGCGACCAGGAGACTCTGTCGATCGATGTCTACCCGCGCGTCTCCGGCGAAGACAGTGTCCGACGGATCGGGATCACCCCGGCGGAGCCCCTCATCATCGGCGGCACCCTCAAGGGTTCGCCGGCCGCTGCCGCCGGTCTCAAGCCCGGAGACGTCATCCAGGCGATCAACGGCCAGCCGGTCTACTCGCGCTATCGGCTCAAGTCCGAACTGGAGGCCGGACGGGATCTCGCCATCCCGTTCACCATCGCCCGAGGGGAGGAAACCATCGTCATTCCCATCCGTCCGGCCGAGATCCAGATAGGAAAAGACGGCTCGAAAGCCATCTCGATCGGTGCCCAATTCGACCTCCCGGTCACCTACGTTCACCCGACCCCGTGGAAACAGATATCGGACAATTTCGTCATCATGTACCGCATACTCTCCGGTCTGATCAACCCCCGTTCGGACCTGGGCATCGGCCACATGAGCGGGCCTCCGGGCATTGCGCGCATCCTCTACGAAACCGCCCAAGTGGACGTCCGCCTCGTCATCTGGATCACCATCATCATCAACGTCAACCTGGCCTTCTTCAACCTCCTGCCCATTCCCGTTCTGGACGGAGGGCACATGCTCTTTGCCACCATCGGCAGACTCCGTGGCCGGGCCCTGCCGCCCGGATTCGTGGCTGCCGCCCAGAGCACCTTCATGATTCTCCTCTTTTCCCTGCTCATCTACGTCAGCTTCAAGGACGTCGGCCGGTGGTTCCGGGACAGCCGGGAGGAGCAGGAATACCGGACGAACACGGTGGAGCCGGTATTTGAGCCGGCGGCGTCCCCGACGCCCGGGAACACGGAAAACTGACCATGGGCTACTGCGAGTCGCGTTACCAGACGGTCCGCCGCAAAACCACCGAGGTGATGGTCGGGGACATCGGGATCGGCGGAAGCCACCCCATCCGTATCCAGTCCATGACCACGAGTGACACCCAGGATGTGGCTGCCACCGTCAGACAATGCGTGGCCCTGGCCGAAGCCGGTTGCGAGATCATCCGGATCACCGCACCCAACGTGACGGCCGCCCGCTGCCTCCGGGACATCCGGCGCGACCTCCAGAAACACCGGATCTACACTCCGCTTGTCGCCGACATTCACTTTCTGCCATCCGCCGCGCTTGAGGCGGTCGAGCACGTGGACAAAGTGAGAATCAATCCCGGCAATTACGCCGACCGCAAGAAGTTCGCCGTCCGCGAGTATTCAGACAGCCAGTACAACGAGGAACTGGGCCGGCTGCACGATGCCTTCACCCCCCTGGTCAAGCGGTCGAAAACCCTCGGTCGCTCGATGCGGATCGGGACAAATCACGGCTCCCTCTCCGACCGTATCATGAACCGTTACGGGGATACCCCCCTCGGCATGGTCGAGTCCGCCCTCGAGTTTCTCCGCATTGCCGAGAGTCACGACTACCACCAGATCGTGCTCTCCATGAAGGCGAGCAATCCCAAGATCATGATCCAGGCCTACCGCCTGCTGGTCGAACGGATGGCCCTCGAGGGGATGCATTACCCGCTTCACCTTGGGGTGACCGAAGCGGGCGACGGCGAGGACGGCCGGATCAAGAGCGCGATCGGAATCGGCAGCCTCCTGCTCGACGGCCTCGGCGACACCATCCGGGTCTCCCTGACCGAAGATTCTGTCCACGAGATCCCGGTGGCCCGGGCCATCGCCGACAAAGCAATGATCCTCTGGCAGGGACCGGCGGCCCCGGATGGCCTGACCACCGACTCGGTCAACCCCTACCAGTACAACCGCCGACCCGTCACCACCGTGGATCCGGGCTATGATCTGCCCATCGGAGTCGATCACCCCCCACGGGTAATTGTGCCGATCACCGACGCCCTGGCCGACCCTGCAGCCTGGGCACGACAGATCGGTCCAGTCCTGGCCCGGCTGCGCGACACGCCACCGGAAGGCGTCTTCATCGAAGTCACTCCCGGATCCGATCTCGGCGCGTTGAATGCCCTCCTCTCGACAGCCCACGCCCACCGGCTCTTTCCCGTCCTCGGTTGCGGATCGGACACCGATTGGAGACAGTTGCTCGCGGCGATCGGGAATCCGCCGGGTCGGGGTGCCGTTCTCCTGCGTCGATTGGATTCGGCCGACGAACCGGAGTTGACGGATTTTCTCCGGGAGACTGAACGGGCCGGGTGCCGGATTGCGCTCGAACTCGAAGCTTCCGTGGTGGGATCGCTGGCTCCTGTCCTTCGGCGGCATGCCTCGCAGTGCCTGTTCATCACCCCCGTTCAGGCGACCCGGGGCGCTTCGTCCCGCCACCAGACCGGTCGCTATCGTCTGTTGGCTGAAATGATGAGGCAGACCGAGCTTGACCTTCCCATCTGGATCCGCGCCACCGCCGGAACCTGCATCCATCACGAGGAAACCTTCCTCAGTCGGCTTGTCGAAGGCAGCATCCTGACCGGTTCCCTCCTCTGCGACGGCATCGGTGACCTCGTCAGTTTCGAGGACGAGACGGATTTCACCCGATCGGCCAAAGTCGCCTACAATCTGCTGCAGGGTGCCGGCGCCCGCATCTCAAAGACGGAATTCGTGGCCTGTCCCAGTTGCGGTCGCACCCTTTTTGACCTCCAGACCACGACCCAGCGGATACGCGAGAAAACCAGCCATCTCAAGGGCGTCAAAATCGCCATCATGGGCTGCATCGTCAATGGACCCGGTGAGATGGCCGATGCCGATTTCGGATATGTGGGAGGCGCCCCCGGCAAGATCAATCTCTACGTGGGCAAGGAGTGTGTCCAATACCATATTCCCTCGGCCGAAGCGGATCAGCGGCTGATCAGCCTGATCAAGGAGCATGGCAGATGGATCGACCCAGAGCCGGAGCCGGCAGCCATCGACTGAGGCGATGCGAATTTGCCCTTCACCCACTTGGGCGAAATGCCGTTGAAGACCTGCCGGCGGCCACCTGCGACCTTCCCCGCCGACTGAGGGAATTGTGAATCTGCGGGAACCGCCGACGCCGCCCAAGGTCACAGGGAGGCCGCGGTTTGACCTGCCGGCTTGTCATTCCGAGCGATTCCGTCTACTCTGAAAAATCCATGATCTACGACCGCCCATACATGCGGAACGACTTCGGTCGACGGGAAGCGTCGATCCTTGGGTGGATCATCGGCATCTCCGTGGCGGTTTTTGTGGCCCAGAATGTCTTCGAGGTCTGGTTCAAGAGCCCGGTCATGACGCGGTATCTGGCGCTCTCTCCCCGGAACATCGAGGACGGGTTTTTCTGGACCGTGCTCACCTATGGATTCCTCCACGGCAACATTGTCCACATCCTGTTCAACCTGCTTTTCGCCTTCTTCCTCGGCCGGGAACTGCTTCCACTGCTCGGCCCGTCCCGATTTGTCGGGCTTTACCTGGCCTCCATTCTCGTCGGCGGGCTTTCCTGGCTGTCCATCAGTTTTACCCATACCGACGGCATCCTCCTCGGTGCCTCCGCTGCCGTCTTCGGGCTTCTGACGGTATTTGCCTGCTTTTTCCCGAACAAGCCGATCACTTTTCTCCTGTTTTTCATCGTTCCCATCACGGTAAAGCCCAAGCACCTGATCCTTTTCTTCCTGGCTGTTGCCGTCTTCGGGCTTCTCTTTCTCGAGCTGCAGGGCGGCGGGGGAGTGGCCCATTCCGCCCACCTGGGTGGAATGCTCACCGGCTGGCTCTATTTCCGTTATGTCCACCAACGAACCGAGGTCCGTGGCTCCACCCATCCCCGGGTCGAGCTTCCCAAATGGTTTCGGACGAAGAAAACAACCCCAATCAAGACCAAGTACCAGGTCAATCTGTCCAAGCCCGACGACGTCCGGGCCGAGGTCGACCGGATTCTCGACAAGATCAATCACTCGGGCTTCGGCACCTTGACGGATTACGAGAAGAAAGTCCTTGACGAAGCCCGGGATATCCTGAATCGCCGCTGAAGGCTTCCTCCCCGGACGGTCCCCTCACCTGCTCTTTCATCATGATTCTGCGTCTCTCCATCATTCTGGTTCTCATTGTCCTGAGCTACGCCCACGCGGAAGAGGCGCCGGTCCGCAATTTCACCGAGACCAAGGTGATGAGCGACGAAACCCGTCTGGTCGTGCAGCTTCTTGAAACCGTTCACTACAAGAACGAGCAGATGGAGCAAAAGGCATTCCAGACCCTGCTGACCGACTACATGGCCCAGCTGGACACCCACCACCTCTTTTTCCTCGATTCCGACCGGGACTATTTCCTCAAAACCTATGCGCGGAGCATCGGAAACGAACTCCGAGAAAACGGCAGCCTCGAGGCCCCCTTCCGCATCTACGCCACCTACCACGCCAGGGCCGTCGAAAGGATTGACTGGATCCTCAGCCAACTGGACGGACCATTCGCGTTTCCGGAGGACGGTTCCCATCGCGTCGTCCGCCCGGAAGGGGCCGCGGCCGATGCAATCGCCTTCGATTTCGACACCGCGGAGGAATACATCTTCGATCGCAGCGAAGCGGAATGGCCTTTAACCTCCGAACAATCGGACGACCTCTGGCGCCGTCGCATCAAGTTCGAACTGCTGGAGGATCTTCTCAACGAAAAGACAATCGAGGAATCACGGGATACCGTCCGCAAACGCTACGAACGCCTCGCCAAGAATCTCGACGAAATCGGAGAATCCGAAATCCAGGAGCTCTTTCTCTCGACGCTCGCCCGGATGTACGACCCGCATTCGACCTTCTTTTCGGCCGATACACTCGAGGATTTCAGCATCTCGATGCGGCTCTCCCTCGTCGGGATCGGAGCACTTCTGGCCAACGAAGACGGCTATTGCGTCATCAAGGAACTCATCCCGGGCGGCCCCGCTTTCCTGAGCAAGCAACTCAAGCCCAATGACAAGATCGTCGAGGTCGCCCAGGGTTCCGGCGAATCGACCGACGTCATCGGGATGAACCTCCGAAAGGTGGTCAACCTCATCCGGGGAGACAAGGGCACGGAGGTACGCCTGACCGTCCTGCCAGGTGATGCGACGGACTCGTCCGTTCGCAAGACGGTCGCCCTGCAACGCGATGTCGTTCAACTGAATGCGAGTCGGGCCAGTGCGGAAATCATCGAGGTACCCGGGCCCTCCGGCCCCGTCTCCGTCGGAGTGATTGATGTTCCATCGTTTTACGGACCGGTCGAAGAGGAGGATCTGAAGGAGGAGGATCGTCGATCCGCCACCCAGGATGTCGAGGAACTCCTGGGCAAACTCGAGGTTGCCGGCGTGGAAGGCATCATCCTGGATCTGCGCCAGAACGGCGGTGGACTGCTCTCCGAGGCCGTCGACATGACCGGTCTCTTCATCCGACAGGGTCCGGTTGTCCAGGTCCGTGACTCCAACGGCCAGATTTACGTCAAGCCCGACCTCGATCCCAAGATCGCTTACAACGGCCCCCTTCTGGTCCTGACTTCCCGGTTCAGCGCCTCGGCCTCGGAGATTGTGGCCGGCGCCCTCCAGAACTACGGTCGAGCCCTCATCATCGGCGACAGTTCCACCCACGGGAAAGGCACCGTTCAAGCCGTTCTCGAAATGAAGTCCTTCATTCCCCGGCAGTACTTCTCGGATGCCCAGAAGACCGGCGCGGCCAAGCTTACCGTGCAGAAGTTTTATCTGCCCAACGGTTTCTCCACCCAGAACAAAGGCGTGATCCCCGACGTGGCTCTCCCGTCAATCGATGACTACCTGCCGATTGGCGAGTCCGATCTGCCCAATGCCATGGCCTGGGACACGATCCGTCCAGCCCGGTTCAGCGGTTTCTCCCTGCGACCCGATCTGTTGACCAGTCTGAAGGAACACTCGACCGAACGTCAGAATTCGCTGGAGGAATTCCAATTTCTCAACCGCCGGATCAACTGGTTCCGCGCGAAACAGGACGAGAAGGCGATCTCGCTCAACCTCGAAACCCGGCGAACCCAGAAGGTCATCGACGAAGCCTTTCGCGAGGAGATGGACGCCGAGCAGACAAAACTGGCCGATCTGAATTATCCCTCCACCGAAGTCCTCCTGGATTCCGTAATCAAGGACAAGGACTCCGAATCGACCGAGGTGGCGGCGGTTGTCTCACCGGACCTGCAGACCGATGATGAATCGGGTGATGGCTCGACGGCCGACGAAGACAAGTCTCCTCCCGCGTTTGACATCCATCTGCGCGAGAGTCTGCGCATCCTCGTCGACGCCCTCGGCAGCTCCCGAAATCCCGAGGATTGGGTGCAGGTGGAAACGCTGACCGCCCAGCGCGAGACGATCCCTTCCGCCGCCCTCCGCTGAGCCTTCGCAACGGTGGAACTCCGGCCCGTCCAACCGGCGGGGACTAACCGCCAGCCCGCATCCAGAGAAAACGGTCACGGTCACTCCAATCCTTGAGGGATTCGATCCCGATGTAGCCCAGGGATTCGGCTTTCGCCATGAGGCGGGCATGCTGGTGGATTCCGGTCTCGAGGACGAGGTGCCCAGCCGGCTCGAGCCGGACACGTGATCCCTCCATGATCCGCTCGAGGTCGCCGCAACCGTCATCCTCACTGATCAGCGCCATCTTCGGCTCGTGATTGCGCACTTCCGGTGCGGCTGAAGCCCATTCATCTTCCGTCAGGTAGGGCGGATTCGAGACAATCAGGTCAAAACGCTGCCCGACGGGCACCGACGCATACCAATCGGAACGAAGGAAACTCACTCGTCCCTCCAGGGAAGCGGCCTCCGCATTCGAGCGGGCCACCTCGAGGGCATCCGGACTCGCATCGACTCCCAGCACCTCTGCTTCAGGAAAAGCCCGGGCGAGGCAAAGCGCCAGAGCACCGCTTCCGGTTCCCAAATCCACGATCCGCCTCGGCGCAACCTCCAGGCGCTCGCGGATCCGCTCCGCCATCTGTTCAGTCTCAGGTCGCGGCACGAGCACCCGTGAGTCCACCTTCAGCATCAGGTCATGGAACGGAGCGGTCCCCAGAACATACTGAAGCGGCTCCCTCAATCCCCTCCGCCGGACTTTTTCGCGGATCGGAACCAACTCAGGCTCGGTCAGGGGGCGTTCGAACTGCAGATAAAGCTGCATCCGATCGAGGCCCAGGCAATGACCGACAATGAGCTCCGCATTCAGGCGGGGCTGCTCCATCCCCTTGCGCTCAAAAAACTCGGAGGTCTTCCGGACAATCTCGAGAATGGTCAACATCACCCGCGCAGATAGGACGGTCGGGCATTGAGTGCCTCGATCTTGGCCGCACGATCAGCCTCCTGGAGCGCCTCAACCACTTCGTCGAGCGCTCCTTCCATCACCTGCGGAAGACTGTGCAGGGTAAGCCCGATGCGATGGTCCGTCAGCCGGCTCTGCGGGAAATTGTAGGTCCGGATCCGCTCACTCCGGTCGCCGCTCCCGATCTGGCTCCGCCGGTTCTCCGCATACTTGGCCCGCTCCTCATCCTGCTTGAGTTGGAGCAGTCGGGACCGCAGGACGGTCAAGGCGCGATGGCGATTCTTGATCTGTGATCTCTCTTCCGCGCAGGTCACGATCATCCCGGTTGGCTTGTGGAGCACCTGAACAGCAGAGTCCGTCGTATTCACACCCTGCCCACCCGGTCCGCTCGCGCGGGCCACCGTAATCTCCAACTCCGACATATCCAGTTCCACATCCACCTCCTCCGCTTCCGGCAAGACCGCCACGGTCACGGTGGAAGTGTGGATCCGCCCATTCGCTTCCGTTTCGGGAACCCGCTGTACCCGGTGAACGCCGCTCTCAAACTTAAGAAGCCGGTAAACATCGACCCCCTGGACCTCGAAAATGACCTCCTTGTAACCGCCCCGGTCGGTCAGCGAGGCATTCAGGTGATTCACGGTCCACTTCTGGGTCTCGGCAAACCGGGTGTACATCCGGAGCAGTTCTCCGGCAAAAAGCGAAGCTTCGTCGCCGCCCGCCCCGGCGCGGATCTCGACAATCGTATTGCGGGAATCGGTCTCCTCCGGAGGAATCATCCCCACGAGGATCGACTTCTCCAATTCTTCGAGCCGGACCCGCAAACCCGGAAGTTCCGCCTCGGCCATTTCCCGCAACTCGGTATCCTGGGCCGCTCCGCTGACGAGCTCCTCGAGTTCCCGGATCTCCGCCTCTGTCTTCCGCCAGCGGGCATGCCCATCGACCAGATCCTGGAGTTTCTGGTGTTCGCGGGACAGCGCCGCGGCCCGCCGCGCGTCGGAAAAGAACGAAGGTTCCGCCATCGCGGCATCAAGTTCTTCGAGTCGGCGGACAAATGGCGTGATATCTGGAACAGAGGGCATAAAAGACACTCAATTAAGTCGATGAAGAGACGGGGTGCAAATTGCGCATTGCTTCAGCCGAAACCCACGGCTTTGCTCTGATGCGGTGAAACCCTAACGGTCCGGAGCGGCAAAATGCCCCCGGCACCCGTCTGTCGCTATGGCCACCGTACTCTTCACTCAAAACATCATCGCCTGCGTCTGGGACTTTGACAAGACTTTGATCCCGGGATACATGCAGGGCCCTCTCTTCAAGCGGTTCGGCATCGACGAGGGGAACTTCTGGCTCGAGGTCAACAGCCTGAGCGAACTCTATCGCGAACGCGGCTACCACGTCTCCGGTGAGACCGTCTACCTGAACCACCTGCTTTCCTGCGTTCGAAACGGTCCGATGAAGGGTCTGAACAACCGGATTCTCCGGGAATGCGGTCGCGACATCGAGTTCTACGAGGGTCTTCCCGGATTCCTGCAGGATCTCCGCGAATTCGTCCGGTCCCGACCCGAATACGTGAAGCAGGATATCCGGCTGGAACACTATATCGTGAGCACGGGACTCGCCGAGATGATTCGTGGCAGCGCCATCGCCCCGTTTGTCAATGGGATCTGGGGCTGCGAATTCATCGAGAATCCGATCCCGCCCGGTTTCCTCCAACAGAAGGAGCTGGCCATCGATCCGAACCTGGAGATCAGCCAGATCGGCATGATGGTCGATAACACGACCAAGACCCGGGCACTCTTCGAGATCAACAAGGGAACAAACAAGAACCCGTCCATCGACGTCAATGCCGACATCAAGCACGAAGACCGCAGGGTTCCTTTCCAGAACATGATCTATATTGCGGACGGCCCCAGCGACGTTCCCTCCTTCTCGGTCGTCAAGAAAAACGGCGGGCGCACCTACGCGGTCTACCGCCCGGGTTCGATGGAAGAGTTCGAACAGAATGACCGGCTCCTCCAGGTCAATCGGATCCACGCCTATGGCCCCGCCCGCTACCTGCCGGACAGCAATACCTCGATGTGGCTGAAGATGCATATCCAGGCCATCTGCGACCGTATCGTGGCCGACCGGGAGGCCAACTTCGCCCTCCGCGTGGCCAAACCTCCCAAACACCTCAGCTCGAGCCCGTCGGATGCGGAAGGCGCTGACGACAGGGAGGAATCCGTCCAGCAGGACACCTTCCTGTAGGGCTGTCCTGCACTCTTTTTCGCCTCTTGCCCTGCCAGCGAATCGATTGACTCGAAGGTGGGGCGCGACTCGTGCCCGCTTCTGGACAAACGGTCCCGGCAATCGCTTCAAGAGGTGCAGGCCCGCTGCGCCGCGGAAAGGTGACTCCTGGCGCTGATCTGGCAGGTCGGCAACAGCCTCACCCGCCGGTGGACTCCAGCCGGGCCATGACAGTCCGCCGGTCCCTCTGCAAGATCCTCGCCGTCGCTGCGCCATGCCTCTGCCGGCGAGGACCGGCCACCCTCGAGGCGACGGCCCGGACGGCCTGAACACCCCGAATCCGCTGAATTTTCCTTGATCGAACGCTCATCCGTTCGCTATAGCCAACAGCCTTCATTCCACGGACCCTCCCCGCAGAATTCCCGGGAACCTCCATCGGGGTCCCTGGTCCAAAGAATCCCTTCAGCTGAATCACTCCATAATGGTTACAGTCAAGAATCTGACCAAGGAATTCGGACCGATCCGGGCCGTCGACAACATCTCCTTCGAGG
This sequence comes from Opitutaceae bacterium, assembly GCA_041395105.1. Classification (NCBI taxonomy): domain Bacteria; kingdom Pseudomonadati; phylum Verrucomicrobiota; class Opitutia; order Opitutales; family Opitutaceae; species Opitutaceae bacterium. Next base: position 295,136 of record JAWLBB010000002.1, read on the forward strand.
TCTCCAAGGGCACCATCCTCGGGTTTCTCGGGCCGAACGGAGCCGGCAAATCGACCACCATGAAGATGGTGACCGGGTTTATCAAACCCACCTCGGGAACCGCTCTTGTCGCCGGTTTCGACGTCCGCACCGAACCGGTCGAAGTCAAGAGACGGATCGGTTACCTGGCGGAGAGTTCACCCGCCTACGGCGAAATGACAGTTCTCGAGTTCCTCGATTTCGTGGGCGAATGCCGCGGCCTGAATGATCGCGAAAAACGCGGGAAACGCATCGAGGAAGTCGTCGGCCTCTGTCACTTGAGCACGGTCCGCAATCAGCCGATCGAAACCTTGAGCAAGGGCTACAAGCAGCGTGTCGGCTTCGCCCAGGCCGTCATCCACGACCCTCCGATCCTCATCCTCGACGAACCGACCGACGGTCTTGACCCCAACCAGAAGCACGAGGTCCGCAAGATTATCGGAGCAATGGCCGAGAACAAGGTCATCATCCTCTCCACCCATATCCTTGAAGAGGTCGATGCCCTCTGCAACCGCATCATCATCATCGCCAACGGCCGGGTCATCATCGACAATACCCCGGAGGCGATCAAGGAAGAGCACGGAAACCGCCTCGACGAGGTCTTCCGCAAACTGACGCGCTGAGGGGTGCGTCCCATTCCGATCCCTTTTCGATCCATGACTCAGATCAAACCCGTATTCCGCCGCGAATTCGAGGGGTATTTCCGCTCCCCGGTCGCCTACGTCTATCTGATTGTCTTCCTCCTCGCCTCGGTCGGACTGGCCTTTTTTGTCGGTCGGTTCTTCAAGGCGAATGTCGCCAACCTCGACAGTTTCTTTGTTTTTCACCCCTGGCTTTTCCTTTTCCTGATTCCCGCCGCCGGCATGCGCCTCTGGGCCGAGGAACGCAGATCCGGGAGCATCGAACTGCTTTTCACTCTGCCGGTCACTGTCCCGGAAGCCGTCATCGGCAAATTCCTTGCCGCCTGGCTTTTTATCAGCCTGGGAATCGTCCTGACCTTCCCCATGGCTCTGACCGTCGGCTATCTCGGCGATCCGGATTGGGGCGTCATCGTCTCCAGCTACCTCGGGAGTATTCTCATGGCCGGGACTTATCTGGGCATCTGCTCCCTGACGTCCGCCCTCACCCGCAATCAGGTGATCAGCTTTGTGCTCAGTGTCCTCATCTGTCTGGGCATCCTCTTTCTCGGCTGGAGCGTCTTCTCCGATGTCCTCAACAGCATCTTTCCCGTCTGGTTCGTCGACATGGTCTCGAACTTCAGCTTCGTCACCCATTTCGACAATTTCACGAAGGGCATCATCGATCTGCGCAGTATCGTCTATTTCGCGTCGATGACCCTCTTTACTCTGGCTCTGAACATTCTCGTGCTTGAGCGCTGAGCCCGAACCTCCCCTCCCGGAAAGACGCCCACGATGAAAATCGGAGAAAAAACCACAGTCGCCCTGCTCCTGGTCGCGAACCTTGTCCTCGTCAACTACCTTGCCTCTTCCTACCCGGCCAAGATCGACCTGACGGCCCAGAAGATCTACACCCTTTCCGCCGGTACCCGAAATCTGATCTCGAAGATCGAGGAACCGGTTGCCCTTCAGTTCTACTTCAGCCGCAGCCTCGAAGGCCTGCCGATCAGCTTCAAGAACTACGCCACCCGGGTGGAGGAACTGCTCCGCCAATACGAAGCCGCCTCCAATGGCCTGATCCAACTCGAAGTGATTGATCCGGAACCCGATTCCGAAGAGGAAGAATCGGCGGCCCGGGCCGGCATCCAGGGCCAGAACCTCCAGAACGGAGGCGCCCTCTATTTCGGACTCTCGGCCGCCCAGGCCGACAACCAGCAGACCATCGCTTTTTTCACCACCAACCGGGAGTCCTTTCTCGAATACGACATTTCCCAGCTTCTCTACTCGGTCCAGCAATTCGACAAACCGCGGCTGGGACTCCTGACCAGCCTGCCGCTGAAGTCGCCCATGTCCATGCCGATGCCGGGTCAGCCGCGACCCACTCCTGACCAGGTCGTCATCAGCGAGTGGGAGCGCACCTTTGAGATCGTCGAGATCCAAGCTTCGGATACAGAGCTGCCCGACAATCTCGATGTGCTTGCGGTCATCCACCCGCAGGGACTCAACCCGCAACTCGTCTACGCCATCGACCAGCACGTCCTATCCGGCAGGCCTCTCTTTCTCGCCCTTGATCCCTCCTCCCGCTATTTCAAGGATCAGGGCGGCCAGAACCAGATGTACGGGCAACCGGCTCCGAACGTGACCAGCGATCTGCCCAACCTCCTCGCCGCCTGGGGAGTGTCCTACGACTCCCAGCAGGTCGTGGCCGATGCCAGCCTCGCCAGCACGGTGATCACCAATCAGGGCAATGTCCGGTTCCCCGTCTGGTTGACCCTCCCGGCCGAGCAGTTCAACCCCGACGTCCTGCCGACCAGCACCCTCAAGACCATGCTCATGATTGAGCCGGGCTCCTTCAGCATCGGCGAATCCGAAAATCTCAAGCTCACCCCGATGATCCGGACCACTGCTTCGGCCGGCAATGTCGCGTCAATGATGCTCAATTTCACACCTCCGGAGGAACTGGCCCGCCAGATCAAACCCGACGGAAAAGCCGAGGTACTCGCCGGGATGATCGAAGGCACATTCCGGACCGCCTTTCCGGACGGTCGACCCGCCGACGCCACCGACGAAACCGGGGCCACTTCCGATGAGGACACACCCTCGCCTGCCCCCGGGCTCACCGAGTCCGTCCGGCCGGGCACGGTCATTCTCGTCATGGACAGTGACTGGCTGCTCGACAGCTACAGCGTGCGCCGGATGAACTTTCTCGGCATGACCGCCCTCGATCCCCTCAACGACAACCTGAGTTTCGCCTCAAGCGCTTTGGAATTCCTTGGTGGCAGTGACGACCTCATCGCCATCCGGGGCAAGGGCACCGTGCTTCGCCCCTTCATCGTTGTGCAACGGATGGAGGCCGACGCCCAGGAACGCTACCAGGAGCAGCTTGATGAAGTCGAAACCCGGCTCCGCGAGGTCCAGAACCAACTCAGCCAACTCGCCACCCAGCAGACCGAAGGCCGCCAGTTGGTGGCCACTCCGGAGATCCAGAAATCGATCGAGGACTACCGGGCCCAGGAGGCCTCTGTCCGGGCCGAGCGCCGCAAGATCCGCAAGGCCCTGCGGGAAAATATCGAGCGCCTGGGAACGGTTCTTCTTCTGGCCAATCTCCTGGTTGTTCCGGTCGGTGTCGGGATCGTCGGAATCGCCTTTTTCACGCGCCGTAACCGCAGACAGAAGAGCTGACGCGATGACTATAAAGAGACTCTCCATCACCTTTCTCATCCTGGCCGTTCTCTCGGTCGCGACCTGGCTGATCAAGCGGCCGGCTCCGCCTCCCGGACTCGATCCCCGCACCGGCCAGCCTCTCGTCAGCCGTGAAACGCTCGCGGCCGCCCGGGAGATCACCATCCGGGAAGGCGACAGAACGGTCACCTTGAGCACCGACGAAACCAACGGCACCTGGCAGGTTGCTGACTATTACGGATTCCCGGTCGACTTCAGCAAACTCTCCTCCCTTGCCTCCAGCCTGCAGTCGGCCTCCGTCGTGCGTCTCGTCAGCCGCAACCCGGACCGGATCGAAAGACTCGATCTCGGGAATGCCGGCATCGAGATCGCAACCGGCGGTGCCCTGCCCGCCGTCCGCCTCGCCATCGGAAAAACATCTGAAGGCGGCGGCCGCTTCATCGGGTTTGATACCGAAGAAAAGGCCTATCTGACCGATCTCACCATCCAGATCGACGCCACGGCGAAGAACTGGGCCCTTGCCCGCCTCCTCGATTTCAAGGCGGAGGATGTCTCGGGAGTCGACATTTCGTTCGAAGACGACGCCGCCCACCTGGTGGTGAAGCGGGACACCGCCGAGGCCGATTGGAAGCTGGCATCGGCTCAGGCCACCGGAAACGTCAGATCCCGGGAGCTGAACAACCTCCTCAACCGCTTTACCGGCCTCCGGTTTACGGATACCGACGAACCCGGGTCGGAGGAATCCATCGCCGCCCTTGACCATTCGCGATCCGTCATCATCGAACTCTTCGACGGCACCCGCTACTCGATACGGATCGGGCGTCGTCCCGCCCCACCCGTCGCACCGGCCGAAGAAGGCCCGGAAGAGAATTCCGCGGCCACCCCGCCACCGGCACCCAAACCCGGCCCCGTCTATGTCTTCGTCGAGTCCAACCGGGAGGACACACCCATCAACCAGCTGATGGCCAGGCGGAGTTTTCGGATTTCCGACTACACCTTCACCAGCCTGCCTGCCTCGGCCGATATCCTGATCGAGCCCGTTCCGGAACCACCCCCGGAGCCGGCACCCGAACCGGAGAGTGCGGAAGAACCGGCCGGGGGCAATTGAACATCATTTTCGAGCCGGTCTCCCGACCGCCCCGCGAACCTGCTCCAGGATAAAGGCCGCGACTTCCTCCTTCGGCGCCGGACCGAACGGCATGCGAACCCCGGACGATGACATCAGGACGATTTCATTGTCGTCGACCTCCATCCCGAGGCCCGGTCGGCTGATATCATTCGCGACGATCCAATCCATCCCCTTACGGACCAGTTTCTCCGCCGCATAGTCTTCGAGATGCTGGGATTCGGCCGCGAACCCCACCACGGTCTGATGCGTCCTCAAGGCAGCCAGATGCTTGAGAATATCGGGGTTTCGAACCATCTTCACCGACAGCCGATCCTTCGATTTCTTCATCTTTTCCGAGGCGCATTCCGCCGGCCGATAGTCCGCCACCGCCGCCACCATGAAGAGAATGTCACACCATCGAAAGAGCGGCTCGACTGCGG